>NC_013158.1:2805115-3116795 GCF_000023945.1 Halorhabdus utahensis DSM 12940 | reverse complement strand
CTATATTCACAGACGAATGACTAGTCGATATGGTAACCGAGACCGAACGCGACGGCATGACGTGGTATCAGTGTGAGGTCTGCGGGATGCTCTTCGACGCGCGGGAGGATGCGACACAACACGAAGACAACTGCGACGCCGAGGACCCCTCGTATATCCAGTAGGTGGCTCGGACGCGGCTCGAGGGGGCACTCGTCCGCGGATGCCTTATTCGCCCCGGCCCTCGGGGACGAGTTCGAACGATCGCTCGCCCATCTCGTCCTCCTCGAAGACGAAGACGCGGCCATCAACGGCATCGAAATCCGCCTCGACGACGATGCGCCGTGCGTCGTTGGCCGCTCGCACGCCGGGGAAGACTGTCGTTTTCTCTCCCGGTTCGAGGACGACCCGGCCGACGCCAGTCGACTCGAGGATCTCGGCTTCAGTGATGCGGTCGTTGACGTACACCAGCACCCCTGCCGTTTCGCTCTCATCCGTCACGAGAACGTGAACCTGTTTGCCGGGCATCGTCCTGACTGCCCCTTCTGCTCGGTTCGGAATCCCGTGATAGAACGTTTCTCGCCCGTCAGCGTATTCGACGACAACCCCCTCATCGGTCAACTCGACGCCGATTGTTTCCGGCGGGACGTCTGTCCGAATGCTCATATCCGTGCTGGGAACCCCGGATGGAAAAGCACCCCGTTGGGGGCAGTCGAACCAGCACACGTAAATATCGCCACGGAGACCACAGCGTACATGGAAGGGACGGCTGTCGCACCGGCCGCCGGGACGGTCCTCAACGCCCTCGCGACGGGCACGGGGTCGGCGTTCGCCATCGACGCGGAGTTGCGCGCCGAGGTAACCCTCGAAGCGGACGGCGGGGTCAGCGGGACGATCGCAGGCGAGCCCGATGCCGACACGGCCTTGATCGAACATTGCGTCGAGCTGGTCACCGAGCGATTCGGCGATGGTGAGGGCGGGAGCGTCCGCACGGAGAGCGATATTCCGCTGGCTGCCGGCCTGAAGAGTTCGAGCGCGGCGGCAAACGCGACCGTGCTGGCAACGCTGTCGGCGCTCGATGCCGACTCGGCGGTGTCCCGAGTTGACGCCGCACGCATCGGCGTCCAGGCGGCCAGAGACGCCGGCGTCACCGCGACCGGTGCGTTCGACGACGCGAGTGCGAGCATGCTCGGGGGCGTGACTGTGACGAACAACCACGAGGACGAACTGCTCGCCCGCGAGACCGTCGAGTGGGACGTGCTCGTCTGGACGCCGCCCGAGCGGGCCTACAGTGCCGAGGCGGACATCGAGCGCTGTCAGCAAGTCGCCCCGATGGCCGAGCTGGTTGCCGACCTCGCGCTCGATGGCGCATACGAGCGAGCGATGACAGTCAACGGCCTGGCGTTCACGGCGGCACTGGGGTTTTCGGCCGAACCGCTGCTCGAGGCGATGCCCCACGTCGCGGGCGTCTCGCTATCGGGGACCGGGCCGAGCGTGACGGCAGTCGGGAACCGGGACGATTTAGAACGCGTCCGCGCAATCTGGGAACAACGAGAGGGCACGACATGGCTAACAACGACACAGACCGACGGTACCCGGACGAGATGAGTCTCGACGAGCTCCGTGAGGAGATCGAATCGATCGATCGGGAGCTCGTGGAATTGATCGCGCGACGGACCTACGTGGCCGACACGATCGCTGCGGTCAAGGCGGATCGTGACCTGCCGACGACCGACGAGCGCCAGGAACAGCGCGTGATGGACCGAGCGGGAGCGAACGCGGAACAGTTCGACGTCGACGCCAACCTGGTGAAGGCCATCTTCCGACTGTTGATCGAGTTGAACAAGGTCGAACAGCGAGAAAACAGATAGCGATCGAAAGCGGGAGAGTCACTTCTCGAGTGCATCCCGGATCTCGACGGCGAGTTGCCCGTACTGATCTGTCCCGGCCCCCTTCTTGACGTAGCCAGTGAAGGACTCGGCATCGAGTTCGGCCTCGATGTCCTCGCGCTCGCGACCGGTGAAGACGAAAAACGGCATCTCCGGGTCGATCTCTCGGACGGCTTGTAGCAAGTCGACACCGCTGAGTTCCGGCATCGTATAATCGCTGATGATACAGTCGGCAACGTCCGGGTCGGACCGGATCTCCTGAAGTGCCGCCGTGGCACTCGTGTACGTTGCCACTTCGATCTCATCGTCGGCACGCTCGAGGAACGTCGCCGTGACCTCGAGGATGTCCGGGTCTTCGTCGACAAGGAAGACAGTTATCTCATCTGGCATCGCACTGTCCGGACCTTCGCTCGCTTTCCTAAGTAATGCCCCGGCCAAATTATCATAGTTGATAATTTTATGGGAGTACTGCGCGGGTACAGTATCAACTGTGGATTCTGTGCACACGCCGACCAGTGGATTCGGTGCACACACCGCTCAGTGGATTCGGTGGACACGCCGCTGTCCTTGCTCTAATCTTCAAGGGCGTGGGCAGCCTACTGGAGGTATGTCACTCTACACTGGCCGAGGCGACGAGGGAAAGACGGATCTCCACACTGGCGAGCGAGTCTCGAAGGCCAGTCCCCGCATCGAGGCCTACGGGACAATCGACGAACTCAACGCGCTGCTCGGGACGATCCATCCGACCGACTACCAGGACATCGGTGACGTCCTCAGAAGCGTCCAGAACCACCTGCACGTGATACAGGCGGAGTTCGCCACGCCGGAGAGCGAGCGCGACGGGCCGCGGATCGAGCGCGAAGACGTCGAACAGCTCGAAACCTGGATCGACGGGTTCGACGCCGACCTGCCAGCACTGGAATCGTTCGTCCTCCCCGGCGGGTGCGACGGGGCGAGCGCGCTCCATCACGCCCGGACAGTCTGTCGACGCGCGGAGCGGCGAGCAGTCGCACTCGGTCATTCAGCAGCCGAGGACGTCCGGGAGCCACCCCTGGTCTACCTCAATCGATTGTCGGACCTGTTGTTCGTGCTTGCCCGGATACTTAACCACCGTGCGGACGTCACGGAACCGGCCCCGACATACTGACCCGCCGGCACCGCCACAATGGTTTTATCGCTGGTCGCCCTATCAATAGATATGAACAAGCACTTCGAAGACGCACGGTACTACCTCAAGCGCGCCGGCGAAACCGCAAAGAAAGGTGTCGAGGAGGAACTCGAACCGGTCCGAGAGCGATTCACGGAACTCACCGGGGAAGACGAGCCGGAACCGGAGCCGGGTCGCTTAGAGAAGATCCGGGCAGACCTCAAGGAAGTGCAGGCAAACGCCGAGGGTGAGGCCAAGGAAGCCATCGGGGACGCCCGGGAAAAGATCGACGACTACCGCAAGGACTGAAAGCGGTAAAGCAATTCTTAAGTTCGCCCTGCCAGTAGCGATTGATGCGGGTTGGTGATCTAGTCCGGTTATGATACCTCCTTCACACGGAGGAAGTCGGCAGTTCGAATCTGCCCCAACCCACTTTTGCCGCGAACAATCCGTGAACGGGTGTAATTCAGGCAGTTCGAATGCAGTAGTGTACCCAGTGAGATCGACTGGTCATCGGATATTGCACTGCGAAGAGTACTATCTCCCGATTAGAACGAAGAGTATCGGATTCGAGAACCTCGGAGGCAGATATATTACCGTCTCGATGCTAGGCGGGATATGAATGAGCCGTCGTCGATCGACGTGTTACTCGTCGACGACAGTGGATTCTTTCGAACTGTCGTCTCCGACAAGCTTGCCGGCTGGGAGGCACTGTCGGTGCGAAAGGCGAGTTCCGGGCCGGAAGCGCTGGAGATACTCGACCGAGAGGCAATCGATTGCGTGGTGAGTGACTTCGAGATGCCGGAGATGACCGGCCTCGAACTGTACGAACGTGTCGAAGCGGAGTACGGCTTGCCGTTCGTGTTACTGACCGGCCAGGGCGACGAGGAAACTGCCAGTCGGGCGATCGGCACCGGCGTCGACGACTATCTGCGAAAAGAAGAGATCGCCGAGAGCGGACAGTTGGACCTGCTCGCGAACCGGATTCAGAACGTCGTCGCCCAGCGACAGGCTCGCGAGAAGTACGAACTGCTGGTGAACAACACACCCGACGAGATATCACAGGTCACCCACGACGGGACGATCATGGCGGCCAACGAGGCGGCTGGACGATCGTTCGACACGACCAAAACGGCTCTTGTCGGCCAACACCTGACTGATATTTTGCCGAAAGAGACGGCGGCTGGGCGCTTAAAGGAAGGTCGGAGAGCACTGGCGATCAACTCGGCGGTTACGTTCCAGGACAGCGTCGGGTATCGCCACTTCCACAACGTCGCCGTACCAGTCAGAGTCGGCAGCGAAGCCGATTCGTTTCAGCTGATCACACGGGACATCACCCAACAGAAGCGGCGCGAACAGCAACTCGAAGACCGAACGGAGAAGTTGGCGGTCATCAATCGTCTCGTCCGTCACGACATCAAGAACGATATTCAATTGCTCATTGCGTGGGCTGATGGGGTCAGCGACCACGTCGACGATGACGGCCAGGAGTACTTGGCGCGCATCCAGGACACCTGCGACCACATCTCGGAGTTGACGAATATCACCCGTGATTTCGTCGAATCGATCGGGAGCGACACGGACTTGGAATACTCGAGCGTGAATCTCCCCTACATTCTCGAGTCCGAAGTCGAGAAAGCCGACCGCCGATACGAGAACCTCCGCGTGACGATCGAGGGGGAGGTTCCAAATGTCTCCGTGAGGGGGAACGAACTTCTGTCGTCGGTGTTCGGGAACCTCTTGAGCAACGCCGTCCGTCACCACGATGGGGAAGACCCGCAAGTGACGATCCGCGTTGAGATGGACGAAACGGACGTGCGCGTGTCCCTCGCCGACAACGGCCCCGGTATCCCCGAGTCGAATCTCGACAGCATCTTCGGTAAAGGGGAGATGGGTCCCGAGAGCCCCGGAACCGGAATCGGTCTGTATCTGGTCCACACCATCGTCGATCAGTTTGGCGGCCACGTGAGCGTCGAAAACACCCCAGAACAACCCGAGGGAGCGGACGCGACTGTGGTTGAAGACGCCACCGGCTGTGTATTCACGGTCGAACTCCAGAAACACGTCTGAGCGCGGATCCGGTCGACACCCACGCGAGCGATCGGCGAAGGGCCTTCGATGGCTCCTCGGAGGCGTGCGTCGAACATTTCGGAAACGAACGCCTGATCGGGCCGAGGCAGTCCCAACCTGAATCCAATGCCGTCCAGTTGTGGACAGTGAAGAGCGGAATCGGCAGATCAGCCCAGATGCGGTTCGTTCTCGGGGTTATCGAGGAGATCACGGACACCCTGGCGGATGGCCTCGTCACTGGATGCGGACGGTTCCCATCCCAGCGCGGCGAGTTTTTCGATCGAGAGGCGCATCTTGGGGACGTCGCCAGTCCAGCCGCGGTCGCCCCCGGTGTACTCGTAGTCGGGATCGACGTCCATCTCGTCGCTGACGATGTCCGCGATACGATTGACGGAGGTTGTCGTGCGGGTGCCCAAATTGTACGTGTTGACGGGGTCGTCGGCGTGCTCGACGACGTAGCACATCGCGTCGAGACAGTTCGCAAGCGTCATGTAGGACTTCTCCTGGCGGCCGTTGCCCCGGATGGTCAGCGTCTCCGGATCCTCGGTGAGTTTATAAATGAAGTCGGGGACGACGCCTGCGCCGTATCGCGGGCCGACGATGTTGGCAAACCGGAAGTTCCAGACCGAGAAGTCGTGGCTGTGGGCGTACACCGACAGGAGACTCTCCTCGGATAGCTTCGCCGCGCCGTACTCGCTGATCGGTTCGAGGGGGGCGAAATCCTCGGGCGTGGGTCGCGGCGCTTCGCCGTAGACAGTCGAGGAAGACGTGAACGCAATCGACTCGACGCCAACGTCGTCCATGCGTTCGAGGACGTTGTAGGTCATCTCGCCGTTGGCTTCGAACTGCTCGCGAGGCGCGTCGGCGTTGACGTATTTGTCCGCTGCGAGATGAAACACAAGGTCGACCTCGTCCGTAATAGCGTCAGCGACGACCGCCTCGTCGGTCAGATCACCCTCGATGAAGGTCGCTTCGTCAGGCACGGACGACCGGATGCCGTTCGAGAGATTGTCGACGACCACAACGTCGTTGTCCGCCACCAGTCGCCGGGTGAGTGCCGCACCGATCAGTCCGGCACCGCCGGTCACGACGACTTGCTTGTCAGTCAGCTCCATATCCCCAAGCCAGGGCATAGCTGGAAAAACATATCGGAGTGGCCATGGCCGAGGGGGCTTTCCCTGAGCCGTTCGTGCAGTCCGCGACATTCCCACGGCGGCCTTTTTGCTGGTCGAGTCAAACAGAGAGGTACATGGTCGATTTCGAAGGGGACTATACTGTCCGTTCCCCGGGTCGCGTCAATCTGATCGGGGGCCACACTGACTACACACTCGGGTACGTGATGCCACTGGCGACGGATCTGCAGACGCGACTCGAAGCGACCGAGAGCGAGGACGTACACGTGTCTTCGACCGCGGTCGAATCGAGCTATTCGTTCGCGACCGACGATCTGGAACCAGTCGAGGACTGGGTCGACTACGTCAAAGGCTGTTATGCTATCTTACAGGCGGCGGGATACGATCCCGGCGGCTTTCGCGGCGACATCACCACGAAACTGCCGATCGGGGCCGGGTTGAGTTCCTCGGCGAGCCTGGAGCTTGCGGTCATGGCACTGTTGAACGAGGCATACGACCTTGGCCTCTCGCGGGAGCGAATGGCGCGGCTGAGTCAGCGTGTCGAGAACGACTACGTCGGGGTGGCCTGTGGGATCATGGACCAGTTTGCCGTGGCACTCGGGCAGGACGGCCACGCACTCTCGATCGACACTGAAACACTGACGTACACGCCAGTCCCGTTTCCGGACGGAATCGAGATCCTGGTCTTTCACACCGGTGTCTCCCGGGGATTGGTCGAGTCGGCCTACAACCAGCGTCGGGAGACCGTCGAGGGTGCGCTCGAGAAGCTGGACGTCGATTCGTCGAAAGACGTTTCGGAGGGGGATCTGCACGGGCTTGATCCGCTGGAGCGAGAGCGACTCGGGTACGTCGTCCGGGAGAACGCTCGCGTCCAACGGGCGCAGGCGGCACTCGAAGACGGGGAGATTCAGACGTTCGGGGAGATACTTCTCTCCGCACACCGGGACATCGCCGACCACTACGACGCCAGCTGTAAAGAACTGGATTTCGTCGTCGAGACGGCCCTCGAGGCTGGAGCCTACGGGGCACGATTGACTGGTGCTGGGTGGGGTGGGGCGGCGATCGCCGTCGTCGACACTGAAACCGTCGAATCGGTCGCCACGTCCATCGAAGCGGCGTATCGAGAACAGTTCCCGGAACACGATCCCCACTACTACCGCATCGAAGCTGCGGACGGCGTCCGAGTGACACACACTGGTTGACCGACAGCCGTACCGTGATCGATCGTGGGGGCGGCGTCACTCACCGTCGGGTTCGCGGACGGTGAGTACCGGGACGTCGGCGGTCCGAACCAGTTTCTCGGTGACGCCACCGAAGAGATACCGGTCGATCCCGGTCCGGCCGTGGGTTCCGACGACGATCAGATCGATCGGGTTCGCCGCGACGTACGAATCGATCTCTGCGTGGACGGAGGAACCGCGAACGACGGTCGTCGAGACGTCGGAAATCGACGCCTCCCTTGCCACGTCACCAGCGGTCTCGACGGCGTCGTGAGCGAGTTCGTCCATTCGATCGCGACTCACCGACGAGCGGACGTTGGCGTCCTGCCGTGAGGGCTCGATGACAGAGAGTGCAGTCAATGGGACCTTCGCCACGCTGGCAAGTTCGACAGCGACGTCCAGTGCAGCGTTGGCAGATCGACTACCGTCGGTTGGGACCAGCACGCGGCGGTAGGGATAACGCAACTCGGAATCAGGGCAGGCAGTCAGCACGGGGACATCCGCAAGCCGGATGACACGTGCCGTCACGCTGCCGAGAAGGAGGCGCTCCAGCCCTGTCCGCCCGTGTGTCGGCATCACGATGAGGTCGACGTCTTCCACGTCGGCGTATTCCAGAATCCGCTGATAGGGGCGGCCCGACCGAATCGCCGTCACGGGGTCGAGTCCGCGCTCGCGGACGCGATCGGCCGCCAGCTCGACCAGCTCGGTCCCGGCAGGCTTCTCCGAGTCGGCCGCCGTCTTCTCGTCCTGAACGGTCAGTACGTGGACGCTCGCGTCGTGGTCGGCAGCGAGATCCAGGGCATGTTCGAGCGTCGACATCGCCCCCGCACTCCCATCGGTCGGGAAAAGCAGTCGATCTACCATGTCTATAATGACTATCGGCAGGTGGCGGCAAAAGCGTAGGGTACTGCGCAGTCGGGGCACAATGCAGGAAGCGACAGTCGTCTCAGAACGCCCGGTCGTACTGCGGTGGAACGGCAACGCGATCCAGCGCATCGAGTGCATCGGCAGCGCGGATGGTGAAGTATGGGTCTCTGAGGAGCTCTCGACCCACGATCGCGAGATCCGCACGGCCGTTGGCGACGATGGCGTCGGCCTGCTCGGGTGTCGTGATCTTTCCGACAGCCCCAACACGAAGTCCCGCTGGCGTGTGCTCGTTGATCCGCTCCGCGAACGGCACCTGATAGTTCGGGCCGTCCGCGTCGGGATACGAACCCGGCCGGATCCCGCCGGAACTCACGTCGATCAGATCGACGCCGGCCTCGAAGAGATCGCCGGCGAGTCGGACCGACTGTTCGACCGTCCAGGATTCGCCATCGTCGATCCAGTCGGTCGCGGAGATCCGGACGAAGACTGGCTTGTCGTCGGGCCAGACATCCCTGACCGCAGTGACAACCTCCCGGAGTAGTCGGGTCCGATCCTCGAAACTACCCCCGTACTCGTCGGTACGATCGTTCGTGGCCGGCGAGAGAAACTCGTGGAGGAGATAGCCGTGGGCGGCGTGGACTTCGGCGATCTCGAAGCCCGCGGCGAGTGACCGCTTGGCCCCGGCCCGGAAGGACTCGACGACGGCCTCGATATCGTCGGTATCCATCCGTCGATGCGGTGGGGCCTCGGCGTCGTACGGCCAGGCGGTCCCGCTCGGGCCGATCGTCTCCCAGCCACCGGCGTCCGGTCGAACGGGTGCGCTGCCGTCCCAGGGTCGGCTCTTGGAGGCCTTCCGACCGGCGTGGGCGAGTTGAATCGCCGGAATCGAGCCCTGGTCGGCGATGATGTCTGTGATCGGCTGCCAGGCCCGGACGTGTTCGTCCGACCAGATTCCGGTATCTTCGGGGGAGATCCGTCCCCGCGGCTCGACGGCAGTCGCCTCGGTCATGACGATCCCCGCACCGCCGACGGCTCGGCTGCCGAGGTGGACGCGGTGCCAGTCGGTCGGGAGACCATCACGGTCATCACAGGAATACTGACACATCGGCGAGACCATCACGCGATTCGGGGCAGTCACGTCGCGCATTTCGAGCGGCGAGAAAAGGTCGGGTGTCATCACCCATAGCTTCGGTTGCGGGCGTGAAGAACGTCTCGACTCGGCCGAGACCGGCTGATCCCGCTATTGCTATCGCTTACCGGATATGTTTGGCAACGATTGGCATCCAAGGAAGATTTAAAACGGTTCGTCCGCGTAGCATAGGTATGGCCGCATACGGCCGGCCGAGCCTCAGAGACCTGTTCGACGATTCTCCGACGCCACACATCGCTCACCCGCCACAGACCCATCATCGGGATTTCTATCTCGCCACGGACGGGTCCTTCCACGGCGGGGAGGGTGGGCTCGGCGTCGTGATCGAGACCCGCGACGGCGAGTGTGTCGCTCGCCTGTCGGTCCCGGACGTCGTTCCGGACAACAACGTCGCGGAGTATCGCGCACTCCACTTCGGGCTGGACGTCCTCGCGGCGCGGACACCGCCCTACTCGCGGGTGGGCGTCCTGGTCGATCACGACGAACTGGCGGCCAACGTCAACGCGACGATGCTCGATCTCGACGCCCCGTGCGTCGAATCCCCACACCGGACCGAGATCCCGCCGGCCACGACCAACCATTGGCGAGGGATCCAGGCGCGAATCCGAGGGTTTCATGAGATCAGAGTGGCCCGGATCGAGAGCGACGTCAACCCGGCCCATCCCCTGGCGAACGCGCCCGAGAAGTACGCCCACGTCAACGACGAGCGCGAGCAGTGTCTGCGACCGGATCCGGTCACGGCGGTCGGCGAGCGCGTGCCACCACCGTCACGGTCGGATCGGCCGGCCGACGACTGATCGCCAGCCGGCTAGGGTTCTGACTGCGCATCGACCACTGCAACGCCCGCCAGATTGACGATGTCTTCGACGTCGTCGCCGCGCTGGACGACGTGCACGGGACGGTCCATCCCGGCCAGCATCGGGCCGACGGCGTCAGCACCGCCGAGTTGCTGGAGAAGTTTGTACGCGACGTTGCCGGCTTCGAGGTTCGGGAAGATCAGGACGTTCGCCGGTTCGTCGAGGTCGGCAAACTCGTAGGTGTCCGTCAGGGCGTCTTCTAGGACCGCCGTATCAGCCTGCATTTCACCGTCGACCGGGAAGGTGACCGAGGGATCATCCCGGAGGCGACGGGTAGCTTCCCGAGGGATCGCCGTCTGATCGTCCTCGACACTGCCGAAGTCACTATACGATAGCAAGGCCGCGCGGGGTTCGACGTTGAATTGGCGAGCCACGTCGGCCGTATGCTTCGTCACCTCGGCCAGCACGGCCGCGTCCGGATCCGGATTGACTGTCGCATCGGCCACGAAAATGACACGGTTACGGAAGGTGAGCATGTACACGCCGGCGGCGAACTCGGCGTCGGGAGCCGTTCCGACGACTTCGAGTAGCGGTCTGAGCGCCGAGGGGTAGTGATCGGTCGCACCCGTCAGCATGGCGTCGGCGTCGCCAGTTTCGACCATCGCACTCGCGAGATAGTTGCCGTCGGTCAACAGTTCACGAGCCTCGTCTCGGGTGACGCCCTTCCGTTTGCGAAGTTCGTACAGCCTGTCGGCATAGCAATCGACGGCATCGCCACCGGGATCGACGATCGTCGGATCGAACGAGAGCCCGAGTCTGTCGGCGCTGGATCGGATCTCCGTCCGATCACCGACGAGAATTGGATCGGCGATCCCACGGTCGAGAAGCTGGTAGGCGGCGCGAATCATCGTATCGTCAGCGCCCTCCGCGAGGACAACCCGTTGTGGATCGCTCTTGGCTTTGTTGAGGATGATCCGCATCATTTCCCGAGCCTTGCCGAGACGCGCTTCCAGGGACTCGACGTATGTATCGAGGTCTGGCTCTCTACGTGACACACCGGACTCGATAGCGGCCCGGGCGACGGCGGGGGCGACCTCGAAGAGAACGCGGGGATCGAGGGGCTTCGGGATGACGTACTCCGGACCGAACTGGATCGGCTCGTCGCCGTAAGCTTTCACGACGGCGTCCGGGACGTCCTCCCGGGCGAGTGCCGCCAGTGCCTCGGCGGCAGCCACCTTCATCTCCTCGTTGATCGTCCGGGCACGGGCGTCCAGTGCGCCGCGGAAAATGAACGGGAAGCCGAGGACGTTGTTGACCTGGTTCGGGTAGTCCGAGCGACCGGTCGCGACGATGGTGGTGCCCTCCCCGGCGGCTTTGGCGTCGTCGTAATCGATCTCCGGGTCCGGATTCGCCATCGGAAAGACGATCGGATCCGCGGCCATCGAGGCGACCATCGCCCCGTCGACGATCCCACTGACCGAGAGGCCAACGAAGACATCCGCGCCAGCCATCGCGTCGGCCAGGTCACCCGCCGGCCCTTCGGTCGCAAACTCGGCCTTGTACTCGTTGACGTCGCCGGCGTCGACCCGTTCGTCGGTGACGATCCCGCCGGAGTCGACCATCGTGATCGCCGATCCGGGGACGCCGAGCGATTCGAAAAAGCGGGCGGTCGCGATGGCACTCGCGCCAGCGCCCGAAAAGACGACCTCCAGCTCCGAAAGGTCCTTTCCGAGGATATCGATGGCGTTCAACAGTGCCGCGCCGGTGATGATGGCCGTCCCGTGTTGGTCGTCGTGAAACACCGGGATCGACAACGACTCCTGCAGTCGTTTCTCGATGGTAAAACACGCCGGCGCGCCGATGTCTTCCAGGTTGACGCCGCCGAACGTGGGCTCGAGTGCCTCGACGACGTCGATCATCCGTTCGGGATCGTCAGCGTCGACCTCCAGATCGAAGACATCGATGTCGGCAAAGCGCTTGAACAGCACTCCCTTGCCCTCCATCACCGGTTTGGATGCGAGCGGGCCGATGTCGCCCAGTCCGAGCGTGGCACTGCCGTCCGAGACAACGGCGACGAGGTTGCCCTTTGCCGTGTACTCGAAGGCGTCGGCGGGATCCGCGTCGATCTCCCGGCAGGGACCAGCGACCCCGGGTGAATACGCGAGGCTGAGATCCCGCTGGGTGTTGGTCGGCTTCGTCGTGGCGATCTCCAGTTTGCCGGGCGGTTCCCGCTGATGGTAATCGAGTGCGTCCTCTTCGAGACCCATACGGAGCCCCTCTCAGCCACGGATAAAAAGGAGGGGGGCCGGAGCCAAATCTTGCGAAGGCGCAAGAACGGCCGGGGCGACGTGCGGTCGCCGGAATGACGGAGGCTAAGTGAGTTCCGAACGAAGGGGACGCCATGAACCGTCGATTTCGCTCTCTCGTCGCCACGACGCTACTGTTCGTCTTCGCGACGATATTGCTGGGCGTCGCCACGAAGTCCTACGGCGCTGGCCTGGCCTGTCAGGCGCGCTGGCCGGTCTGTGACGGCGGACTCCTGAATCTGTTTCCGGAATCGTTCCCGAGTTTCTTCGAGTGGATCCACCGGGTCGTGGCCGGCATCGGCGGGCTGTTCATCGTCGGGTCCGCCATCGAATCCTGGCGTCGTGAGACGCCCACGAGGATCCGGTACGCACTGACCCTCGGTGCGCTGTTGACGCCGCTGCAGGTGCTGCTCGGCCAGCAGACGGTCACCAATTTCGGGATGTCCGAGGTACTGACGGCGCACTTCTGGACCGCCTTCACCATCTTTGGGGCGTTCGCCTTCGCCTTCGTCGCGACCTGGGCGGACTCGATCCGGTCGAGCCACCTCACCGCCGCTGCGGTCGGGGGGCTCGTGCTCTTTCCGGCCAACGTCCTGTTGACGCCACCGTTCATCAGCAGCTACACGCCCGTTCTGGGCACCCTGCAGTACGCGGTGTTGCTCGTGTTGGTCCTTGCTGTGCTTGTCCTCGTCGTCGTGGGCCGCGAGAAATTGTCCGGCACGTTCCGACACGCGCCGCTCGCTTCCCTGGCCGCGTTGCCGGTCGCGGTCTATCTCGGCCGCCATCTGATCGCCGCCTCACCACTCCACCAGACGGCGTATCTGCTCGCCGGTCTCGTCGTCTATGGCGGACTGGTCGGGAGTGCTGTCGGACTGTTCCGGGCCGGATCTCGCACATAGAGTATTTGAATGGGAAGTGAGTTCAGCACGGACAACCACTTCATTTCATCGCAATATCTGTGATTCAGCCGCGCAGCAAGTCTGATGAGTGACCAATTCATTCGTGTCTGTATTCCACAGAAAACCTATATGATAATGCGAATACGATTTGATCATGAACAGACCCTCCCGTCGGCGGTTCCTCCAGGGAAGTGCCATCGCTATGGCTGGTCTGGCAGGCTGTTCATTCCCCTCAGACCACCCTCCAGCGGACTGTTCCGACGAGGAGTTGGTTCACGAATCTGACGCCGATCTTGACCAGGCAGCATCGTGGCCATCGTACCAGTACGACTCGGCGAACACCGGGCACAATCCGGAGGCGAGCGGTCCGAAAGACGGTGTCGAGGTGGCCTGGCGATATCCGGGGTGTACAGAAGCCAAATCCGGTGCCGTCGTCCACAACGGACGTGTCTCTGCCGGTGGCCTCGTCGTTGACGGGCGGACGGGCCGCACGGTCGGTGGTGAGTGGGACCCCCACGCCAGTACACCGACGTTCGACAACGGACGACTATACGTTGGTGCGCACGATTTACTCGCACTTGACGCGGCGACTGGCGACCGTGATTGGACGTTCGAGACCGAGAGTGATAGCGGTGGGCTGGCGACTCCAGCCATCGAAGACGGGACAGTATACACGCGAGGTCAATTCGACGATCCGACTATCTACGCGGTCGATGCATCGAGCGGGGAGGAACGCTGGCGATTCGAACTCGACAGAGAGGGTCTATCCCCGCTGGCGGTCGCCGACGAAACGGTCTACTGCATCGACGAAACGTCGACAATCTACGCCATTACCGCGACCAACGGGGAAGAACAGTGGCGTCGATCCCCATCGGTCGATATCATGCGTTCGATTCCAGTCATCTGGGACGGATTGCTGTATCTCGGTGCAGGTGAGGGAGAGATCCTTGCCCTCGATGCCGACGATGGATCAGACGTGTGGCGACGTAGCCTTAGGGCCGGCTTTGTTGGTTCTGTCGCCGTCGCTGATGGAACCGTGTTCGTCCCAGGCCGGGAACAGGCTTTGATAGCGTTGAGTGCGTCTGATGGGCACGAAAAGTGGAGGCGCTCCGTCAGTGCGACGCTCGCGGGACCGCCTGTCGTCGCTGGTGATTTAGTGTACGTCGTTGCAGGCCAGACGCTGTACACCTTCGACGTGAGTAACGGCGACGAGGGCTGGCAGTTCGAAACAAGGGCAATACTGTTCGGTGACTACCAGGCAGGCGGGATTAACAGTGGCATTGCCGTCGTTGAGGACATCGTGTATGTCGCCACGGCCCCCGGTGATCTCTATGCGCTTCAAGCACAGTAAGTTTCACCGACAAACTAACGATCCCATCGGAAAGCGCTTCCAGTTAAACCCGTCCAGCTGAGTAGAATCAGCTGTGCTGTTTGTTGCCGTACCTGCACTCAGGGCCTGACAAGGATCAGATAGCAGACGGTTTCAGGAGTCCTATGACACGCTGATTACACGAAATCGCCAAGCCCGGTCTGTTGGTCGTTGGCATCCTCCTCTTCGCCGCTCCTCGCGCCCTCCTCGTCTTCGGCGCTCATTGCAGCCTCGTCCATGGAAGCATCGTCGCCGCCGTCCGCCGGCTGGGATCCAAGCGTCGCCCCCTCGGCCCTCTCCGCCTGGTCGTCCCCTTGCTCATCGCCACTTGCCGACGAACTGTCGGTTTCACCCGGGTCGAACGCGCCTTCCGAGGCGTCGACGGCGGCCGTTTCCCGGCGTTCTGCCGCGTCCTCGATGATCGAAGCGATCTTGTTCGTGTCCGCACCGCTGCCAGTGATAAACGCCACGTGGTCGGCGTCGAGATCGTAGGCCGCCGTCATCGAAACCGTCAACTCGCGGTTCTTGCAGTGGTGGGTCATCGTCTCCAGATACGGCAACACCTCGCGGCGCGCGGTGGACATGCTGACGCCGCTGGTCGTCGCAATGGCCCGAGCCACGTCGTCACGCGTGTCCCGTGCGCCCCTGGTTCGGCCGAGTTTCGACCAGTAACTCGGCGGGCCATAGCGCGTCCAGCCCCCCTTCTCACCGCTGCGTGCGGCCGCGACACCGGCTGTCATCGCATCGGAGGCGTATCGCCAAAAGGTGTAGTTCTGCGTGGCTCGCACCCGGCCGAGCCACCGGTCGGCGTTCGCGAGCGACCGATACGCACGTGCCAGTTCCGCGCCCTCGTAGTCCTTGGGCACGTTGTCCTCGATCCAGGAGATGAGGTCGTCGGGCGTCTCGTCGACGTCGTAGGACGCTTCGAGGGCTTCCTGTGCGTCTGCTTCCTTCAGGACGGTATCGAGAAACGAAAAGATGTCAGTTGTCCGGTCGCGTTCGCTGGTCACGACGTCGTCTTCGGTCACCGTGTCCCGGCCCTCCGCGATGGCCTGCAGATCGTTGATCGCTCCCCGAAGATCACCGTCGTTCATCTCCGCGATCTTTCGGAGTGCCTCCTTCTCGAAGCCGACATCCTCCTGTCGGCAGATATCACGGAGGACAGGGACGATCGACCGGGTGGAGACGTCCCGAAACTCGATGTCCCGGCAGGCGTTCCGGAGGCCCTTGCTCATCTCGTAGAACTCGTTGGCGATGAGGACGATCGGCTGTTGGGCCTCCTTGACCAGGGATGTGATCGCCCGCGTCCCGCCGCGGTCGACGTTGCCGTGGAGGTTGTCGGCCTCGTCCAGGATGACGAGTCGCCGGCCCGAACCACCCTGGGCGAGCGTACCGCTTTTGGCAGCCTCGCCCGCGACCTGCTCGATGACGTCTTTGGTCCGGGAGTCGCTGGCGTTGAGTTCGATCGTCGGCCAGTCCATGTCGTTGGCGAGCGCGTGGGCCGCCGAGGTCTTCCCGATGCCCGGCGAGCCATAGAGGACGACTGCCTCGCGGTGGTCGGGCCAGGACTCGGCCCACTCCCGAAGGGCGTCGCGGGCCTTGTCGTTGCCCCGCACCTCCGCGAGCGTCGAAGGACGATGAATCTCCGTCCAGTCGGTCATTGTCGGGGCAAGGTGCGACCGGCGTTTAGCTTCTGCGGTGACGGCCGGAAGAGTGAGTCACTCTTCGAGAACTGTCCTCAGATCGAGTCGGGATGTGACTTGATCGTAGGTGTCGTCGCTGGAGACGATTGTCTCGCCGTCTGACTCGATATAGTGGAGCGCATCAAACGGTGTAAATCCGTAGTCATCGACGTACGTTGCCGCGGTCACGACCGTTTCGACGTCGCCGTCAACCTCAACAAGCGCGGCAGCGTTCGTCACGACTCGCTCTGCCTCCCGATCTTCGCGGTACGCGACGAGGAGCAGTTCAATAAGTGTCAGCTGAGATGTCCAGAGGTCCTCACGGTGAGTGGTATACACCTCCTCGGCAGCCTCTCCTAACCAGTCGTCGTCCTTGATCAGTGCGAGCAGAAAGTCAGCCTCGACGTACATTCACCGACCGGCCTCCTCGATGGCACCCGCCCGTGCCTCCTCACGAAGTTCACTGGCCGTCTTCTCTACGTCCGAAAACTCGTCTCGAAGCGCCGCGAGCGGATCGTCCGCGACGGGAACCAGCTTGATACCGTCATGGAGAGAAACAACGTAGTACGTCTCACCATACTCTTCACGCACTTCTTTTGGCAACGTCAACCGCCCCCGGTCGTCAAGCGTCGCTTGGGTCATGTTCGCTACTACGAGGGGCGAGTCAATAAATATTCCCCAGATGACCACCTACACCCAAAAAATTACTATTTACCCACCAGTGCTGGCATAGATGGACGGCAACCCAGCCTCTACCAATCAGATCGCCCACAGCGTCGTCGTCCAGAAGTCATAGAACGCATCGTCCAGCGCCGGTTCGGGATCGCCAGTGGCGTCGACAGTCGCCGTCGCGTCAGCCGCCTCTTCGAACGCGTCCAGCACGGTTTGCTCACCGACGACGTACAGCCGGTCGGTCGAGCGCTCCTCGAGGGCTACCAGGCACCGTTCGAGGTGTGAGTCGATCTGCTCGTCGCGAAGGCGTTCAAAGCGCGCCTGCGAGAAGCCGCCTTTCGAATGATTGCGCCCCAGATCACTGTCGAAGCCGTGAAATGCGATCCGTTCGCGCCCGTGGTACTCTCCCATGGCAAAGAGGTCAGAACGGACCAGCGCCAGGGTGAATTCCCCCGTCGGCTCGAAATGCGATCGATCGAAGACAGCACCGTCATCCCAGGTGACGAACGGGTCGGGCTCGATCGGCGGGTCCAGCGCCACGCTGAGGAGGCGGGCGTCGTCGGTGAACGCGAAGCAGGGGGCGACCCGCGAGACGAGGCTCGAACGGTCGCCGAAGGCATCGCTGACAGCGTCCGGGAGCGGCGCGTCGCCGACGAACGCCGACAGTGCGCCTTCCGGATCAGTTTCGACGGATTCGAGACGGTCCAGAATCGTCGTGAGACGGTCACCGCAGAGCGTTTCACGACGCCGAACGGATAGCTCCTGCTCGGAGCCCGAGAGCCGTTCGACGCGATCTTCCAGTTCCTGAACCCGGTCATCGAGCCGGTTCGCGCGGCGTTCGGCCGCCTGGCGCTCCGTCTCGACGTCGGCTCGCCGGTCGGACTCGGCGTCGAGCTGGCGCGTTAGGTGGCGGTTTTCGTCTTCGAGTTCCTCGATACGCTCTCTGAGTCGAGCGCGACCGAGTAGCTCGTCGAGCATTACTGGAAGTCGGCGAGCCCGGTGGCTTAAATCCCGGTGGGTCGCCCGTCGTTGGACCCGAGCCCCGCTGACTGCTCACTCGCTGCCTCCGGTCGGCCGCCACCGCCGGTGAGTGACAGCAGCTGGTCGGCCCGGTCCGCCGTCGCAAGCAGCACCTCTCGCAACGACGGCGGGTTCTCGACGCGAGAGTCCGAAAGTATCTCGGGGGGCACTGCAAGTGTGTCCGCCGGCACGGACTCGACACCGGTGACCGGAAAGTGTCGCTGGTCGAGTTTCATCACCAGTGGTTGGTCGTTGCCGTCCACATCATAGAGCTGGCGGTGAACTGTCTCGTACTGTCGTCGTGACATCGCCGGCTCCGTTCCGTTCCGTGGCTCGACGTACAACCGTCCGAGGTAGTACGATCCCGAGAATGCTTCGAACATGCTATACAATAACATACACCACACTGTCGAACATAAATCTTCGGCAGGCGGTTCGTCCCACAGTACCGCACTGTCAGCGAGAGTGATAAGACCGCATGAGACCGCCTTGGACGGAGCTATAAACGCAATTGGACGATTTGAGGGACTGTGGCCGACAACTGAACGGTCCGAACGACTGTTTGGGTTTATACGGAGACGCCACCAATGTCCGAGTATGAGATATCGGGTTCCCGTTGCCGTGGTGTTGCTGGCGATCGGGTTTGCAGTGGGACCGACTCTGGCAGGTGCAGTCGCCGCGCCAGAGACGCCAGTGGCTGCGCCGTCCGACGGGCTGTCGGCGGACCCGGTCGCCAATGCGACGACCAATGGCAGCGTCTCGCCGACGAACGGGAGTACAACGCCGACGCTCGGGAGTAAGATGAGTGCGTTCATGCAGTCCAGTACCGTCTCGGCCGATGCGTCTGTCGATGACGGGATGTGGAACGCAGGGGTAGCACGGGCGAACACGTCGGAGAAACGAAACGCGGTCGAGCAACGGACGCAGTCGCTCGAACGCCGACTCCAGCGACTCGAGGATCGACTCGCCGCCGCCGAAAACGACAGTGTCGACCTGCGGAACCCGAACGCCGCAGCGACCGTCGCGCGTCTCTCGGCTCGCATCGAGGCACTGGAACGGTCGATCAACGAAACCGACCGCACAGCTCGTTCGGTGGGTGTTAACACGACCCGACTCGACGCCCTCCGATCACACGCGTCGAATATGAGTGGCCATCAGGTCGCAGCAATGGCCCGTAACCTCTCCGCCGGCCCACCTCCATGGGCCTCGAACGGGCCACCGGCTGACCCACCCGGCCGATCCGGCAAACCAGATAGTGTTGGCCCCAGCGGACAGCACGGCCCCGCAGGCCCGAACGGGGCGGATGGCACGACGACACCTGGCCCGAACGAGACGGACAGCAAAACCGGACCCGGCTCAATCGGTCCGACCCCAGCCGGGCCGAAGGATGGGGCACCTGAAGCAAACGAAACGAGCCCCGGTTCGAACGGCAGTGACAGCGAGACACCCGGACAGCAGACGGGCTCCGTGGGGTCGTCGGACGATGCAACCACCGGATCAGACAACAGTTCATCCGCGGTGGGAGGGCCTGACGAAACTGGCCCGGACCGACGCGGACCCACAGCGGGAAACGAGACACGAACACCCGGCGGAAGCGATAATTCAGACCATCGATCCGGCGGGTCGTCGGGCGGAAACGACAACATCGGATCGGCGACCGGAGACGGCCCCGAGACAATCAGCGAACCGCTGAGACGCCGACTGGTTTGACCCCGTGATCGACCCGCAAGACTGCACGGCGCTGGCTCGAACGTCCTCGACGATCCTGGCACCGTAATCGGCTTTTGTCCGTCAGTTCTGTTCGTTGGACTCCCTGGGAATACACCCGGGCGTCGGTGGAAGTAAAAGGAAAATTTATACGCTAGAACCACTAACGTCACGTGAATGGAATCCGCCGAGTTACTCGATCTCCTGGGGAATGCGAACCGTCGACGCATCTTGCGTCTGCTTGCTCGCAAGCCCTGTTACGTCACGGAGATCAGCGACTACCTCGGCGTGAGCCCGAAGGCCGTCATCGATCACCTGCGACAACTCGAAGAGGCTGGCCTCGTCGAGAGCCGAACCGACGAACGTCGCCGCAAGTACTTTTACATCTCCCGGGGTTTCCGGCTCGAAGTCACCGCATCGCCGTACGACTTCGGGACCAAAACGGCGTATCCCGCCAGTTCCGGGCTGGACATCACTTCGTGTAAGCATCTCTCTATCGACGTCGACCCCGACGGCGCGTCCGAGTTGCCGGAACTCGCCGTCGAGATGCGCCGGTTACGACGGCTTCGAAACGAACTCTCGCTCGCTCAGCGATGGGTACAGGGTCGATTGACGGACGTCATGGAACAGGTCAGCGACGAGATCGACGACAGCGACGATCGGCTCTACGTCGAAGTGATGGGGGCCATCGCCGACGGCGGTGCCGATCTGGAGTCCATCAGCCGACAGGTGGAAGTGCCGCCGCCGGTCGTCGAGGACATTCTCGGATCGCTGCAATCGCGTGGCGTGGTCGAGCGTGACGGCGACCAGTGGGTGCTGGGGCGCTGATTCAGATGTCCCGCGTCAGCCCGGAACGGAGATCCCGACCGACGTAGTGTCCGATCACGCCAGCGAGCAAGCCGCTGCCGACACCGAACAGGAGGATGAGATCACCACGGCCGGCCAGTGCGACAACCAGAAAGTCCATGACGGCTCCCAGTGCAGCAGCGGTTGCTCCCGCGAGGCCGACTTCGAGGTACTGCCGGCGCTCACCCACGAGCCCGAATCCAAGCCCGACCGCGAAGATGCCGGCGATCGCTCCGAGCGTGTCGACGAACGGGATGACGAACGCGAACGCGAACGCCGCGACGATACTGGCGAGGAGTGCGACTCCAAACGTCCGCACGGAGAAGAGCTGACCCAGTCGCGATCGAATGCCGGCGAACGGACGCGAGATCGTTCGGGTGACCATCGATCCAAGCCGGTCGCCGAGTCCCGATAGCAAGCCCGAGTCGGCGTCCGCCGAGATTGCCTCTTCAGTCGATCCCGTCCCAACGTCGTCACTGTCAGGGCCAGTGTCGAGGAGCTCTTCGAGTTCCTCGGTATCGAGCTGCGATCGCTCGCGCGTTCGCTGGTCGGAGCGCTCGGCCATACGTTCGCTGGGACGGCCAGAGACATGGGCCTTTTCCTGTGACAGAAAGATGGTTTCAAGTCCACCGGTCCGGTAGCCCGGAGCATGAACCCAGGAGATCGCGTGGCAGTCGAGGATGGCGAGCGGACGTTCGAGGGCGTGTTACTCCCCTCGACGGACACGGAGACGCTCGTCGTCAAGCTTCCGAGCGGCTACAACGTCGGGGTCGATCGCGAAGCTGCCGAAGCCGACGTTCTGGAATCGGACGTCTACGACATCGAACCCGGCGAGGCGAGCGAGGAATCGAAGATCGAGTTCGACGAAGACCTCCCGACGATATCACTCATCTCGACGGGCGGCACCATCGCCTCGACGGTCGACTACCGCACCGGCGCGGTCACCGCCCAGTTCGACGCCGAGGACGTGCTCCGGGCCGTCCCCGAACTCGCCGGCCTGGCCAACTACCGTGGGCGCGTCGTCGCGAACATCCTCAGCGAGAACATGACCCCTGACGTGTGGGTCGACCTCGCCGAAGCTATCCACGAGGAGATCGAAGCGGGGGCCGACGGCGTCGTCGTCATGCACGGCACAGACACGATGCAGTTCTCCGCGAGCGCCATGGCGTTCATGCTCGAAACTCCCGTCCCCATCGTCTTCACCGGCAGCCAGCGCTCGGCCGATCGCCCCTCCTCGGACAACGTGATGAACGCGGTAAGTGCCGTCGAGGCCGCCAAAAGTGACGCCGCGGAGGTCATGATCTGCATGCACGCAACCGAGAGCGACGACGCCTGTGCGCTCCACCGCGGGACCCGCGCCCGGAAGAACCACACCTCCCGGCGGGACGCCTTCGAGACGATCAGCCGGGCACCACTGGGGGAAGTCGACTACGACTCCCGGACGGTCACGTTCCGCCGGGAGTACGCCGAGCGCGGCGAGACGGATCTCGCACTCCAGGACGATCTGGAAACCGACGTTGACCTCGTGAAATTCACGCCCGGTGCGGGGCCATCGATGCTCGACCCCGTCGAGGGGGCGGCCGGCGTCGTGATCGAAGGGACCGGCCTGGGCCACGTCAACACGGACTGGATCGACCGGATCGACGCGTTGGTCGAGGACGGGACGGCGGTCGTGATGACCAGCCAGTGCATCGACGGGCGGGTCTGCGATCGCGTCTACGACACCGGTCGCGATCTCCTTGACGCCGGCGTGATAGAGGGTGAGGATATGCTCCCGGGAACGGCAATGGTCAAGCTCATGTGGGTGCTGGCCAACCGCGACGATCCGGCGGCAGCCATGGGCGAACCGCTGGCCGGCGAGATCACCGAGCGGTCGACGCCCTGGGAGTGACGGCGTTTTCAGAGAGTGGGACTGGCAACCGCACTTATTTGTCCCCATTGTGAGTTCCTAGTGTATGGATCGGGGGTCCATACGTGACGCACTGTCGGGGGCAAGCGTCATTCTGGGCGGCATCGTGACGATGTATCTCGTCGCGATGTACAGTTTCTCGATCGCCCACCTCTCAGAACTGCTCAGGGCGATCAACAGTATTGCACGTACTGTTCCAGCCCCGCTGTTCACTGGAATACTCATCGTCGGCCCCGTCGCATTCTCGATCGGGACGATCGCTGGAGGGACTGCTGTCTTCCCGGGAGTGTCAAAAGCTGAAGTCACCGTGGAAACCCGGATCGTGTTACTCGCTGGAAGTGCCATGTGGCTCGCGAATATCGTCGTCTCGCTGGGGAGATCCGTGATCGGCTGGTGGGGAGTATCGTCTCTGCTCGGGTTTGGAAATTTCCCCGGGTATGGCCCGGTATTTGGAGTCGGACTCGTGGTGGCCGGAGTGGCCATGTCGCTCCCGACTCCGGCCCCAGTGACTGTGGTAACAACACCTATCGTCACTATCGTCACCGGCTTCGTCTATGGCATCCAATCCGTGACAAACCGACAGTATAGTGGATCCATTCGAGTGATTGCAGCGGGTATCGGTACAATCGTCGGTGGGCTCGGGATCTACGGCCTGATCGATATTCGTACTACCACATACTCCGGCGACGTGGCCGGCGGGTTCGCAATAATTTTCTTCGTGATCTACTCGATGATTCTGTTCGGATACGCTGCGCTCGCGTTCGGGATTTTCACACGTGGTGATCCTGACAGTGCCTTACGAACACTCAAGCTTCAGCCAGCGCAACGAATGCTTGCGGTTGCCGGCGCATTTGCTGGAATTCTGGGAGGAAGTCTCTCGTTGCTGGTGACAGTCACACGATCGTTCGTGCTGTTTACGGCATTGCGGTGGCTCTGGTTGCTCGGATCAGCCGCCCTCCCACTGCTGGCCGGTGGTGTCGGCTGGTTTCTCGCCGATCGGATCGTCGAGTTCGTTCGCAATCGAACCATGTCGGCTGGGGACTGAATTGAATCACGCCGTGGTCTTCTGCATCGCTGAAGACAGCGCACCAACTCTCTGAGCCCCTTCCGTCAGGTAGAACGTCTCGACCGAGTCGTCTACAGTGTAGAATGGCGTTGCAACGTCATGTGAACGCACAGAGGAACCACTTCAGCGAACACTCATTCGGGGCTACGGTCGACGGACCCATTATCGGACGGCTCGGCCGAATCATCGGCCTCCGGATCATCTCCACCAGTATCTTCCTTCCGACTCTCTTGCTCGCCATCGTCGACCTCGTTTTCGCCATCGGTACCGTTCGGTATCTCCTCGCCCTCGGTAGCAACCGCTTCTCCCTCGTCCGCTGTATCGTCCGTCATATCCTTCCCATCGATTTCATCCTCGTGAGCAGCCCGTTCAGTATCCGCCTGCCCCACCTCCGTCGGATCACCCTCAGGAGTCTCACGCCCAGTGTCGACTGTTTGGTCCTCTCCGCTGGCATGGGCCTGCTCGTCCTCCCCACCGGCAGCGACCGCTTGGCCGGCTCTGCCGGTATCGACCGCTTGATTCACGTTTCCAGCACCATCTTCGGATATCGTGCTCGAAGCGTGCTCACCGCCGCCATCCGATGTCCCGGCCGCCTCGATCCGGCGGATAGCGTCCGGCCGGGCGATGACGTACACCGAATCCCCACCCGAGATGACGCGATCGCTGGCCGGTAGTGTCTCGATGTGATCGTTCGGGCCACCGGCGTGAATCGCGATGACGGTGGCCTCGAGCGCTCCGACCGGCACCCCGGCCAGTGGGCTCCCGTCGGCGATCTCGACGACGCCGAGCGTCTCCTCGGCTGCCCGAAGGAGTTCCGTGAGTTCACGATCGGCCCGTTCCTCGACGGGGAGGGTGGCAAGTTTGTATCGGTCGTCGGTCGACAGCTTCGAGGCGTCGGCGGCGTCGATCGCGAGCGTGACGACGTCGCCGGCCGTTCCCCGGACCTCGGCGTTTAGGAGTCGGCGCTTTGGGCCGCGCTCCCACACCTGGACGAGGTCGCCGGCGCTGGCTGCGTAGGCGGGATCGGCGCGGATCGCCATCGCCGCGCTCTCGGGCGGAAGCGTGGGGCCGAGTCCCGCCGCACGGGCGCCGAGACCGAGGTGGGTGACCGTCCCGTCTTCGCCGATCTCGATGTCGACGTGCCCGACGCGGTAGTCCTCCCGCAGACGGCGGGTGAGTCGGTCGCGCAAAGCGTCGACGGTGAGGCCGCGCGGAAAGACGAACGTCTTCCCCTCGAGAGCGGCCTTCGTATCGGCGTCGACGGGATCGTACCCCGGAACGTCGTCGATCTCCGCGGGGAGTTCGACAGTGATGACCCGACCGACGGCCCGAACGACTCGGCTTACCGAATCGTCGAGAGCGACCTGCTCGGTCCCGCCGAGAACAGTCCTTGCCAGATGATCACCTACCGCGATGCCGAGCATGGCCGCGACGGTGCCGACCGCGAGTGCACTCACGTTGAAGGCGGCGGCCCGAACGGTCAGCGGATCGGCCCCGTCCATGACCTGTCCGAGGGCAGTCATCGCGTGGAGGAAGAAGGCGACTGTGGCGAGCGCAATCAGCACTGCCGGCGGGTTCGAAACGCGCTCGCGAGCGTACCACCGATATGCGATGGCGGCGGCTCCGGCCACCGCCGCGGCCAGGACCGCGAGCCCGCCGATCTCCGCAGCGCCAGCCAGCACGGTGCTCGTTCGGACGGAGAACTGCAACGGGACCGCGATCATGCTATCGCCTCCCCGAGTTCGTCGAGCGCGTCACGCGTCCCGACCGCATACAGTTCCGTCCCCGGATCGAGCGAGCAGGTTCCCGGAGGATCGAACTCCCAGCCGCTGCCGTCCCTGGCTGCCAACACGACGACGCCGAACCGATCTCGGAGTCCTGCCGTCCCGAGCGACTGTCCGGTGAGTTCGCTGCCGGCCCGGACGGTGATCCGACGAAACCGCTTGCCGGCCCGCCGAAGCAACGAGATGAGAGCGTACTCCCGGCGAGTCCCCCGTGCCTCGACGATGATCGTCGCCCAATCCGACCGAAGCAGAGCTTCGGCGTCGGTTCGACCGACTGACACAGTGACCTGGCCGTCACCACCCGTCGTCGTCGGTGCCCGGACCGACTGTGGGAGTTGTGGCTCCGTCTCGGGGGCAGCTTCCGCGGCGTCGGCCGGTGTGTTCTGTGAGGGTGAGCCGCCGCCACCGCGTTCTGACCGGCCACTCAACACGGTACCGCGGATCTGAGCGTCTGCAGTCACGACCGTCACAACGTCGCCGCGGGCCAATCCAGTCGGCACCAGAGCGTCGACGGAGACGGCGCGTTTGCCGGACTCGACGCGCTTGGAGAGCCCCGAGAACGGCGGCGCGGCGGCAATGGTCGCGCGGCCGCGCTCGTCGATGGCGACCGAGACGTCCCCGAGGTCGTACTCGTTGGTGAGGCGCTCGGCCAGTCGACGCTCCAGTGCCGGCAAGTCGAGATCCGCCGGAAACGTCCACTCGCCGGCCCGGATCTCCGCCCGGAGATCGTCCGGCAGCGGGGGGTATCCCTCCACGTCGGCCACCTCGCCGGTCACGCGTACCCGAACCTCGTTGCTGCCGACGGATTCGATCAGATCGAGCGCAAGCGTCCGTTCGCCGAGTTTCCGAAGAGAGAGCTTCCGTGGCATCGTCGCGCCGAGGTGGTCGCCCTTGCTGTGGGCGTACAGGACCATCATCATGATCACCAGCAGGGCGACGAGGATCGTCGGCGCGTTGGCCGACCCGGTGATCGATGGATCGGCAAGTGCGAGTAGCCCTCCGTTGACGCCAGCCAGCGCGACACCGAGGACGACGACGCCGAACCCCGGCAGCGTGACGCCGGTGAGATATTTGAACAGGAACCCGAGCACCCAGGCGACCAGCGCCGGGATGATCCCGGTGAGTACACCCAGGTAGACGCCGAACAACAGCGCGACCGGCAGCGATGGCATATACGCTGATGAACGGCCCTCGGTCAAATCAGTACCGGCGACCATCCCGGCCACCCTGGCATGCGTCCGCTGTCCCGGCAGACTTTACTCCCGGCCTGCGGTGTATGGGACATGGACGAGTTCCGGGATTGGTTGGGCCCAAAGCCCGCGATCTATCTGACGTCAGTCGTGGCTGTCCTGTCGGTCGCGACAGGGTTGATCAACGTCGGCGCGGCGTCGATCTCCGGGCCGCTCGCCGAGTTGATCCCGCCGGCTGTCCAGCGGACCGCCGGGTTCACCGGCTCGCTGACCGGCTTTCTCATGCTCGCGTCGGTGTTCGGTCTCCGACGACGACTGCGAATCGCGTGGTTCTCGACGGTTCTGCTGTTGCCCGTGACCGCCTTCCAGGGCCTCGTCCAGTCGGCAGTCGTCTCGGTACCCCTGATCGTCCTCTCGGTGCTGTCGGTGCCGACAGTCCTGTTGAGTTACCGGCGATTCGACCGGAAGATCGATCTATCGCTTTCCCAGCTTGCAGCGCTGGCCGCGCTCCTCGGAACGATGACCTACGGCACTGTCGGCACCTATGCGTTACGCGAGGAGTTCGCGCAGGTCGAAACACTCACTGACGCACTGTACTACACGGTCGTGACGGCCTCGACTGTCGGCTATGGCGACGTAATTCCGTCCAGTTCCGACGGCGCTCGGCTGTTCGCGCTGTCGGTCGTCGTTCTCGGGACGGCGTCGTTCGCGCTCGCCCTCGGCTCGCTGATCGGCCCGATGATCCAGGCCAGATTCGCCCGCGCACTCGGTACGATGACACGCTCACAACTCGACCAGCTCGAGGGTCACGTCCTCGTGCTCGGTTACGGCGACCTCACGGAACCGATTCTCGAAGAACTCCAGTCCGAGACGGACTTTATCGTCGTCACACCCGACGACGACGCGGCGACCGCCCTCGGCAATCGGAACATCAACGCGATCGTCGGCGATCCCAGCGACGACGAACCCCTCCAGCGGGCCGGCATCGACCGCGCCCGTGCGGTGCTGGTGGCGACCAACGACGACGCCCAGGACGCACTCGCAATCCTGACTGCCAGCCAGCTCAATCCGGACGCACGGATCGTCGCCGCCGCCACCGATCGAGAGAACATCGAAAAGCTGCGGCGTGCCGGCGCGGACTCGGTTATCAGCCCGGCAGTGATCGGCGGACATCTCCTCGTCCAGTCAGCGATGGGTGGGGACGGCATGGAATCGATCGCCGATCGATTGCTCGCCGTCGAGAACGAGGACGATCTCTGAGGGGCGGTCTCTGCGCAATTCGTCGCGAGGGCGTGTCGTTGCCGTCACAGCCGATCGTCGACGTAATTGCGATCAACGATCGCGATATCCGTCTCGATATCCTCGAGGCGCTCGAATGTCGGCGGTGAGATGAACCGCGACGTCGGACTCCGATCCTGGCTGGAGCCGATGATGATCAGATCGTACCCAGGGGCGTTCTCCGCGAGAAACGACTGCAGGCCCTCGGCCGCGACACGGGTCTCGATCCGACCGGTAAACGTCTCGACGAGGTCAGCGAGCAACTCTTCGGCCTCCCGACGCTTGCCCTCGGCGTCGATACAATGGCACACGCTGACGTGGCCGGTCCGTCCAGCGAGTCGCGTCGCGAAGTCGATCATGCTGTGTGCAACGCCTTTCGTCCGGGCCGGAACCAGAATCCGCCGCCATCGCGTTCTCCCTGACTGGGATCGATGCACCAGCACGTCAATATCCCCAACGAACAGCTGTTTGACTGTCGGGGAGAGACCGCCGTGGCGTTCCTGATATGGAACGGCGATCAGGTCGCAGTTTGCCTGCTTGGCGGTGCGGGAGATCGTGTCTGCCGGCGAGTCGCCGTCAGCGGCGACGATCACGTCACAGGGGACGCCGACTTTCGTCTCGATACGGGCAGCATCGGTTTCGAGGCGATCCGCCGCGGCCGAAACGGCATGTTTCTCGGCGATATCGTCGAGGGTCTCGGTATCGAAGTCGGCCGCTTCGAGATCATCGCGATCCGCTTGTGTCAAGGGCTGGTCGGTCGAGTTCGCCAGCCACTCCGCATCGCCACTGTAAGTCGCGTCGGTGTCGATGAGTTCGCGTTCGACGCTGGCGACAGCCTCGTCGTCAACGATGTCGAGTAAGACGACCTTCCCTGCGTCGTGTGCGCCAGCGAGTCTCGCAGCGAGCATCGCTGTCGCGTCAGCCTCTTCGGCAAGCAACGGAACGAGAACGCGGTCGTCGCCACGGATCGAATCGTAGAGGAGGTCCGCCCGGTTCTCGTAGACGCCACGACGCCAGGCAACGAAGACACCGGCGACGATCGTCGCGGACAGAAAGACACTCAGGACGTACTCGATCTGTGCCGTCCCAGTGACGTGAACGAGCAGGGCCGTCGAATACGCCGATGCCTCCCGCAAATCAAGTACCCACGTGACAGCACCGGTCAGAAAGAGACCCAGCGCAACCGCCCCCGCGTGGACCTGATACTGCCCCGGCGGTACCTGATACCAGTAGCGAGCCGTCACGGCGAGCGCGACCCAGCCACACAGCGCGCCAGCTGTCAGGCCACCGATGAACCGACGTGGGGCGGACGCGGGACTCTCCGGGTTCGTGAACAGTGAATACGAACCGGAAGCAAGCGGCGGGAACAAGAGATACGGGAGTACGGCAAGGGAGTTCGAGAGATACGTCACCACACCCATCAACAGCGGGATCGCGAACAGTACCGACAGGTGGACGAGATTCCGTGTGTGTTCGACCCAGCGACGGAAGGCTCCAGCCTGCTGACGCAAGCGCCGCCGGAGTCCACGATAGGCCGAGCCTGCGCGCCCACTCATTTGTGGTAGCTATCTCGTCCGTGTATGAAAACTCATCCGATTCGATCACTCTCCACCCAAGCACTGGTCCCACGTCATCGATCCGGGCCACCGTTAGCCCGCCACGCGACGTGGTGATTAACCGAGCGTGAACAGGACGAAATTGTTCACCGCCGGGCCGGCACCGACGGCCGTGATGATGACGAGCAAGAGGTGCCCGCGGGCCGGGCGCTCCTCGATGTATTCGGCGAAGGTGATGATGACCAACGTGGCCAGGAGGACCTTGACAAGCAAGAACAGCCATCCGGAGCCCAGATAGGGGGCTGTCGGGAGCGAGCCCGCAACGTCCATGATCATCGCCGGGATCGGCGTTCGTTCGCCGCCTTCCAGAACGTCCTTGCCGATCATCGTAATCACGCCGTCGAATGTATGCGCGAACAGGACAACTGCGCCGGCGATCCCGGTCCGTGCGACGACGCCCGTCCAGCGGAGACTCACCAGGAAGTATATGACTGCCGTGAGCGCAAGCGAGATGAGGAACGCGACGGTTGGCCAGAGTGGCGTAAACGACAGCCCTGGACCGATCCCCTGCCAGACCATCGCCCCGAGAAAGACGATCAGGACACCGACACCAGTCGCGCCGAGATACGTCACGACACGATCCAGCTTGCCGATAGCTGTCCCGAGCAGGATCAACAACAGCCAGACGGCGGCGACGACGACGTACGTCGTCACGTAGACGGCGGGAGCACCGAACAGTGGCCCTACCCACTCCGGATACAGTCCAGGCGGCTGCGGTATCTGATAGAAGCCGTGAGCCATCCCCCCGATTGCCATCCACGGAAGTAATGCCAGGACGTGCAGTTTCCCCACCGGGGGTTCAAACCCCAACAACAGAAGTGTCGTCAAAAGGGTCCCGAGCCCAAGTACCAACAGATATGGGAGCGCCGGAACGACGAGCCCACTTGGAAGGAGTGCCATATGTTGTCTGACTTAGGCATCCGTGGAAAACGTTGCGGTCCGGGCGTGTCTCCTCACTCAGCCGTATTCTCTGCCGAGTCGATATATCCGAACGCGATACAGAGCAGTCTGTGGCTGATTTATCCCAACTTCGAACAGATCCAACAGCCAGCTGACGCGGCTGCAGTCCATCGGATCGAGCAATGACTGAGGAAGGGGCAGTAATGCAAGTGTCCGAGAATCTCCAGACAGAAAACCGAAAACCGTCGGAACGAGATGAGACGTCAGTTGCGACGCGATCCGATCAGCGCGACCGCGATGAGGGCAACGACGCTGACGGCAATCCCGAACCCGGGGCCACCGGTCGTAGTCGAGTCAGGGGCTTGCTCGGTCGTTTCCGTCTCGCCCTCGTTCGTGTCTGCCGTCGTCTCCGTCTCTCCATCGGTCATTTCGTCGGTCGGTTCGTCAGTCGAATCATCAGATGAGGATTCGGTCGTTTCCGTGTCTTCGTCGGTCTGCGTCCCGTCGTCGGACTGCTGACTGTCGTCGTCCGCCATCGGCAGCAGCATCGACGTTTCCGTGCCCGAGTCGCCAACCATCACAGACTGCGACTGGGTCTCCCACTCGCCGGGGAGGTAGATGGTCGTCTCCTCGGTGATCATCTCGTGTTCTCGGAGCGTCGCCTCGTCGGGATTATCGGAGTCGACCATGTTCTCCATACGGAGGTACGTCGTCGGGGTCTCATCTTCCGCATCGACGTAGATCTGTTGCATCGAGCCGGCGGCCACCTCTTCATCCATCAGCGACGTGAGCGCCGAGAGGTTGCCGAACTCGGCGTACCCGTCGGCAGTCACGAGTGTTTCATTGACCGAGACGTCGAACTGTGAGCCGACGAACTCGGCCGCGCTGAGTCGTGCGAACGGATTCATCTCTATCCCCGTCATCGACGAGGATTGCTGGAAACTCTGCTCGAAGCTCTGGAGGGTCTGATCGAGCATGTCCTCCTGATGGACCAGGAACGAGCCGTCCATCACGACCTGCTCGCCCTCAGTCGCCGCGTCGAAGCTGAACTGCTGGGTACCGATCGCCGGCAGATCGCGGGCGTTCCGTTCACTCACGTACGCTTGCCAGTTCTCGGTCCGCTGTTGCATCGAGGCGTCTGCCTGCACAGCACCATCGGATGTCGTCGACACGGTGACGTCCCAGGTTCCAGTCTGTGAGAGATCTGCCGCCTCCATGGCGGCGAACTGTTTTTCGAATTGCTCGGACTGGTTTTCGAGCATACCGCTGTCGTCGGCACGTGCAACGGCGTCCATGTACGCGAGAGCCAGCTGGTCGTACCCATCAACAGAGACGTTCCAGCTCGCAGCTCCGGAGCCCTGGTTGATCTCGACGTCAACGGCCACTCGCTCGATCGCGACGTCGTCGAGCTGGACATCGAGATCCTCAGTGGTGGTCTCACCGAATGCGCCGCTCTGTGCGAGGGACTCGAGCAGCCCCTGGCGGAGGAAGTCGTGGATACCACGCAGTTCGACGGTATATTCCACGTCGAGATGGCCACCGGAATCGCCCGACTCGAAGTTGTACGAGTCCATCGTGAAGTCGGCGGACCCGTTGACCATCTGTGCGACCATCATGAACTGCCCTTCGAGTGTCTGGACCGCTTTCTCGCGGGTGTTCCATTGCTCTGCGGCGAACGAGCTGACGTTGTAGGACTGGCTGACCTCGAGAACGTGGCCCTGGTCAGTCGCCTGGAGGTCAAGGGAGTGTTCCTGGGCCTCCATGCCGGTCATCGCCGACCATTCGGCGCTGCCCTGCGTCTCGAAGGACGACCCGGTCATCGTGGCCGAGCCGGCGGTCGTGAACTGGTCGAACATCATCGCAAGCTGCTGGGAGTCCTCCGGGAGGGCGACGGTCGTTTGGAGGTCCATATCGGCTCGCGAGTTTTCGGCCGAGGTCTCACTGTCGACGGTCACGTCCAGTGACTGGAGAGTTTCAGGCCGTGGCATCGCGAGCGAACCCGACGCGTTGACCTGCGACTGGTTGGCGGCCATGCTGAACGCGCCTGTCACGTTCGTCTCGACCGGCTGCTGGAAGCTTCCAAACACAAGCCCGTCGGAGACGTTCATGCCGAACTCGCCAGCAGTCTCAGCAGCACTCCCACCGTGCGATGCCAGTATGACGCTCCCATCGTCACTGACATACGCTTCGTCGGCGGAGTCCGTATCGTTCATTGGCGGTACGCCTGGGTCCCCATTGTCCGCAGCCGCGACGGCGGTGCCAGCGAGTACACACGCCGCGACCACTATCAGGACGGCAAGGTTTCGTTTCGTCATCGTTGCGTCTAGGTGTACTGTAATCGGCCCAATAATTGTTACGACACGATACCTGGGGAGAAACAACGTGTAAACAATTACCAATCAAGGCTGCCTGAGGCCACCGCTTTCGCCGTCCTTTTGACTCCCGGACCGTAGTCATAGCTACGGATGGCCCGCTATCACATCGAAACGTATGGGTGTACGTCCAATCGGGGCGAGAGCCAGGCCATCGAGCGGCGGCTCCGCCAGGGCGGCCACTATCCTGTCGATGACCCTTCGCGGGCCGACGTCGCGATCCTCAACACCTGCACTGTCGTCGAGAAGACCGAACGGAACATGCTTCGACGGGCAGCGGAACTCGACGAGGAAACGCCAGCCGACCTCGTGATCACCGGTTGTATGGCACTCGCCCAGGGCGAGGCGTTCGACGATGCCGCCGTCGACGCCGAAATCCTCCACTGGGACGAGGTTGCCGAGTACGTCCGGAACGGCGAGTGTCCGACTGCGACGCCGGACACCGACGTTGTGCTCGACGACGTGACCGGTATTCTCCCGATCGCTCGTGGGTGTCTATCGGATTGCTCGTATTGTATCACCAAGCAGGCGACCGGGACGATCGACTCCCCACCGGTCGAAGAGAACGTCCAGAAGGCCCGGGAACTCTTAGACGCTGGCGCGCGCGAACTCCGGATCACCGGGCAGGACACCGGTGTGTACGGCCTCGAAAACGGCGAGCGAAAGCTCCCGGAACTGCTCACCCGCATCTGTGAGCTCCCGGGCGAGTTCCGCGTCCGAGTCGGCATGGCGAACCCGAAGGGCGTCTACGGCATGCACGAGGAACTCGCCGACGTCTTCGCCGAACACGACGAACTCTACAATTTCCTACATGCGCCGGTTCAGTCAGGCAGCGACGATGTCCTCGTGGACATGCGCCGCCGTCACCGGACGCCGGAATTCAAGGAGATCGTCGCGGCCTTTGACGAAAGACTGGAGTACTGGACGCTCGCGACCGACTTCATCGTCGGCTTCCCGACCGAAACCGACGCGGACTTCCAGCAGTCGCTGGACCTGCTCCGCGACGTCGAACCCGAGAAGGTCAACGTAACACGCTTCTCGAAGCGTCCAGGGACGGACGCCGCCGAGCTGGACGGCCTCGGCGGGACGATCAAGAAGGAGCGGTCCTCGGCGATGACCGACCTGAAGATGGACGTCGTCGGGGCGGCCCACGACGCGATGGTCGGCGAGGAGCACACGGTGTTGCTGACCCAGGACGGCACCGAGGACTCGCTGGTTGGCTACGACGAGGCCCACCGCCAGGTCGCCATCCCGGAGGCCGAATCGATGGGGCTGGAGTTGGGGGACTTCGTCGACGTCGAGATCACCGGTCACAACACCGTCTACGCGCTCGGCGAACCGATCCGCGCCGTCGCGAAGACGGCCTGATCAGACTTCGTCGTCGACTCCACCACGGACGGCGACCGACGCATACCCGACTACTTCGTCTCGCGAGCCGGCGGTGTCGCCGCTGGTGGCGTGTGCGAGCACGTCGACCTGACTGTCAGCACCACTCGCCCAGAGCATCGCGGCGATGGCCCCGTAGCCACACACCGACAGTCCCTCACGCTCGACGGTCTCGATCAGCCCCGCCGGATCGGTCGCGTCGATCCGATCCAGCGCCAGTTCGTCACGCCCGATCGCCGTATCGTGTGGCTCGTAGTGGGTGAAGTCACTCGAGGCGATCACGACCGCCCCCTCGCCGGCATGTGTTTCGAGGACGTCACCGAGTGCTTGGGCCACGTCGGCATCCTGTCGTCGGAGGGAGATCGGGAGTACCGCAAAATCGTCGTAGAGGTGTTGCAGGAAGGGGAGTTGGACCTCAGCGGCGTGCTCGCTCGCGTGGGCACGGTCATCAACACTTGCGTCGGTTTCGGCGACAGTTCGATCGCGGAGGCCGTTGTCGATCGGAACTGAGCCCAGCGGCGTTCGCCACTCGTCGTCGCCGGGAACGGCAACGGCAGCACCGACGCCCGTGTGATTCGGCCCAATGATGACGACTGTCTCAGGCGTCCCCGACTTTGCGAGCGCCGCGTAGCTGTGGGCGGCGAGTGGACCGGAGAACGGCAGGCCGGCATGTGGCGCGACGAGTCCAGTGATAGCTGGCGGGCCGGCCGTCGCCGTCGGTACCGACCCAGGCCCGATTTCGTGAGTGAAGGCGGCTTCGATCTGCTCGCGGAGGGATGGTTCGGTGCGGACGTAAAACCGACCGGCGACCGCGGGGTGGCGGGTGCTAGCCATCTCGCTCACCTCCGGCCGGTCCGTCGGGACAATGCAACCCGGTGATAGCAATGTGTCGCTGTATCATACGAGCCAATACAACCGCCAGTAGTTCAACGTTTGTGAGAAATCTCGAAACGGTGTCAAACAGCCCGGATGCGTTCAGGGGCTACTTTCGTTACCCAAGACTCGTTCGTCGTCCGGTGCGACGATCTGGGTGTCCTGGCCGCGTTCGACCGGGATACGATCGACGATGTCGCCGTTCTCGTCAGTGATGAGGACGTAGTAGAGGATGTTCTCGTCGTCCGGTGCCGGTTCGACATCGGTCCCGTTCTCGCCGGGTGTGAGGTCGCTATCGTCGATGTCGCCGCGGAGGAACTTCCGGATCGCCGCGTCATCATTGAGTTCGATCGCATTGTTGGCATCGGCGTTGACGAAGACGCTACGGGTCACGTCTGTGAAGTCGACCGGCGCGACCTTGATGTGCCACCAGAGGTCGCCGTCGACAGTCACCGGTACTGGCTCAGTGACCACGAAGTTATCTCCCCAACCAGTCTGGGAATCTGCGTTCCGGGCCATTCCCATCGCTTTTTCTGGCCCCGTCAGCGTCTCCTCGTCGGTGCCGAAGTAGGTGTACTCGCCGGTGTCGGCGTCGGCGAACCACACCTCGTCGAGGCCGCGGGTGTCCTCGCCGTAGGGTTCCATGGCCGTGACGTAGGACATCTGCTCGCCCTCGAGATCGATCACGAACGGCTGTTCGTTGTCGGCACCCTCCGGCAGATGAGCGACCTCAATTTGTCCCTCGTGTGCGCCGATGACCGGCATCTGATTGATGATTCCTTCGCGGTACCCGAGCGAACCCGTCTCCGAGCGCGTCAACGTCATCGGATAGAGGCGCTGGCCATCGAGAATCTCGTTCGCCTGTGCCTCCTCAGGTGTGAGATGTTCGATGGTGCCGTCGGGATGGACCAGGGCCCCGCCGTTCCACTTCGGCGTCGTGTGCGGGAACGGAAGGAGGTGCCACTCGTGGCCCGTCTTCGGGTAGTACAGATACGGCGTGCCGTCGTGGCTGAACTCGACGGCATCGTCGTTGTACTTCGAGAAGAACCCGCCGAGTTTGACGTTCCACCGTGCCGACCGGTGCAGCCACATCCCTTCGCCGTACGTGAAGTCTTCTTCGTAGACGTTGATCTGTTGGGCGTCCATCGACGTCATGTTGGCGACGAGGACGCCGCGCTGGTTGTCCAGTAGCTTGTTCCGGGCGCCGTCCGGTTCGATGGGATAGGACCACGCCAGCGAGCCGTCTTCCTGTCTGGCGATATCGCTCGTCCCGAGACGGTGCGTTCGGTAGGACACCGACCCGCGGGTCGTCACGTCCGAGACTTCACGCGGAATAACACGCGGGTTGTTCGCATTGGCCTGTGGGAACTCTTCTACCTCGGTCGCGTCGGCCATCGTCTGTTGGGCCAGCGTTCGCTGTTCGAGTGCCGCCGCCGGCACGCTCACGAGGATCGAGAGCACGAACAGTATGCTGAGGACGCCGCCGAAAATCCGGAGTTTTCGCATCGCCGATCCACCACCCACGACAATCCCGTCGACTGACGTCTGGTCGTCCTCGAACAGCATCGAGACAAGGTTCGATTCTCGTTTCGCACGTTCGAGTCGCCAGGGCGGGTAAAACCACAGTATCAGCGCCGTGACGGTGCCACCGCCAATCAGGACCAGTCCGGAGGGAGAGAACAGCGCGGCGTAGACCACACCGTGGACCAACGGCCGGACCAGGAAGGCGATGCCGACGATGATTGCCAGTATCACCACTCGTTTTCCCAGGAAGTACGGGAGCGGGGATCCGGACGACGGGGCATCCACGTCGGACCCATCGTCGTCACCGGAAATGTCGATTTCAGCCATATGTCCCTGACACGGCCGGTTCGATTAAATACTATGGGTTGTCCGGATCGTCGAGTTCTTCCTTACCGGGATTCCGATTACTCCCGTCGAACACGCGGCGGTTCGGCCTCATCTGAGAGAAAGATGCTGTCGGCGTCGGGATCGAAGTACACTTCCAGCGCGCGAAGCGCGCCAGCGTACGCCGAAACCATGATGAACGCGAACACGAACACGGCAGGGAGGACGAACTGCAGGACCATACGTCGATCCAGAGTCGGATCTCTGAAATAACTTGATATCTCGACCACGCCGTACGCCGTGGTCCCACGCCTCGAAACGATTACTCGTGCCCGGAAACCGGAACTGGCTCGTACGGTTCTTCCAGATAGGCCTGATCGGATTCGCTGAGGTCGATCTCCAGGGCTTCGACGGCGTCTTCGAGATGCTCGACGCTCGTCGTGCCGACGATCGGCGCGTCGACGGCGTCCTGATGGAGCAGCCACGCCAGCGCGATCTGAGCCATCGTCACGCCGTAGTCGGCAGCGAGTTCGGCGACGCGTTCGTTGATCTCGCGGCCACCACCCTCGAAGTAGGGGTGTTCGCGGGCGTAGTCGTCGGTCTCGCCGCGCGTCGTCGCGTCGAATTCCTCGTGTGGCCGGGTGAGATAGCCACGCGCCAGCGGACTCCAGGGAATGACGCCGACTCCCTCCCGTTCACAGAGCGGGAGCATCTCGCGTTCCTCCTCGCGGTACAGCAAGTTGTAGTGGTTCTGCATCGTCTGGAAGCGCTCGAGTCCCTCGCGCTCGCTGGTCGCCAGGGCGTCGGCGAACTGGTGGGCCCACATCGAGGAGGTGCCGACGTGACGGGCCTGCCCGCGGCGGACGGCGGCGTCGAGGGCGGCGAGGGTCTCGTCGATCGGCGTGTCGTAATCCCAGCGGTGGGTCTGATAGAGGTCGACCGTCTCCATCCCGAGTCGGTCGAGGCTGTTTGCGAGTTCCTGCTCGATGGCCTTCCGGGAGAGTCCGCCCGAGTTCGGGTTGTCGTCGTCCATCTGGAAGAACCCCTTCGTGGCCACGACCTGCTCGTCACGGTCGTACTCGGAAAGGACGTTCCCGAGGACGCGCTCGGACTCGCCCAAGGAGTACATGTTGGCCGTATCGAAGAAGTTGATTCCAAGGTCGATCGCGCGCTCGATGATTTCGCGACTCCCCTCCTCGTCGAGGACCCACTCGCGCCAGTCGCTGCTCCCGAAGCTCATACAGCCGAGACAGATCCGGCTGACCTCCATACCAGTCGAGCCGAGGGTCGTGTACTCCATGGCCGGGGCAGGTCCGGCGAAGAGAAAAGGGTTCGGTCGTGGAGACCCGGGTGACAGTCGACTGAGACAGCTTCCCGACCAGACTTTATTAGCGATCACGGCCTACAATGACACAATGAGTGAAATCGTGACGACGGCTGACGTGCTTGATGGTGCTCCCCGTATCGAGGGGAGACGCATTGGCGTCCACCACATCGCCAAACGAATCATTGACGCCGGTGAGTCCACGGAACAGGTCGCTGCTGACTACGACCTTGACATCGCTGATGTCCACCGCGCTCTCGTCTACTACTACGACCACCCGGACGAAATGCGCGAGGTGCAGACGAATTCCGTCTCGGACGATCTCACTGTCGTTCGCGGTCCGGACGATCTCGACGAAGAGGCACAGCAACAGGCATGAGGGTGCTGGCTGACGAACACATTCCGCCAGCGTACGTTTCTGCGCTCCGGGGCGAAGGACACGATATCGTGACCGTCGGTGACGAGATTGCACTGGGTGCAGAGGATACGACGCTGTTGGCATATGCCCGTGAGACAGATCGAGTAATCTTGAGTGAAGACACAGACTTCCGGGGAGCCGATCCTGAACGCAAGGTCGGGGACCATCCCGGCGTCCTCGCGTGTGACACGGCCGCGACGCCAGGAGAGATTGCCACAGCAGTTCGACGGATCGAAGCGTTTGCCGACGGTCTCATGGGCACTGTCTTTTTCGTGCCGGGCAATTGGCTGTGAATGTGTTCAGTTACTCCATTGGGACCTACAGTGAAATTCGGCCAGAGATTTGTATATTTTACCGAGGCCAAATTATTTGAACGAGCGGCGGCAACCACGCATAGAGATGGGCGAATCGGATCAGCGAACGTGGACGGAGACGCTCAGTGGCCGTGAGCGCGTGCGCCGAGTCGCCGAGACGCTGGAGGGGGCGACACCGGTGGGGGAAATCGCCGACAGGGCGGACGTCTCCCGGGCGACGGCCGACGACGAACTCGAACAGCTTGCGGACGACGACTGGGTCAGTGAAACGACAGTCGAGGGGACCAAAGCGTACGATCTGAACCCTGTCCGCCTGCTCTTCGACGAGGTGACGGACCGCATTGACGAGCATTCGCGGGAGGAACTCGAATCACAGCTCGCCGAGTTGACCGAGGAGCGAGAACAGTTAGCGGCGGAGTTCGATGCCGACTCGCTGTCGGAATTTCGGGATCAGCTGGCGGAGGCGGAATTGAGTGCGGCGGAGATACGCGAGCGTCGCAACGTCATCGAGACCTGGAAAGCCATCGAGACGGAACAGCGGCTCGTCAGGCACGCCCTCCAGTTGTACGACGACGTTGTCGAACTGTCTTCACCACGGACTGACGTTCCCTCCACCTTCGCATAATGGTCGTCTTTCTCGCAAACCGAGGGAACCTCCAGAGCAAGCGCCTCCACGATCGGATCCACAATCGACTCGACGGCGAACTTACCGACGTGCGACGGCGGCGAACCGAACCGCGAGATGCTGGCCAGTACCGCGTGATCGGTGAGGTGGATCCTCGGCAATTTCTCGACGATCCAGACTATCCCGCAACGACGGCACGGATCGAAGTCGGGTTCCGTCTCCGGACGGGCGACCCGTCCGAACACTACTGGTGCAACTGGATCGAACCGGATCGCGACCTACTGGTCGGGTGGCATCAGGACGACACGCACGACGATCTCGGCCCCGTCCACGTTCAGGTGAATGACGGATCGAGGACTGTCGAGCACAGACCGGCCCGGTTTCTCGATACGCATCCACTGGACATACTCGAACGTCGGCTCGACGCGTTGTCCGATCTCGTCATTGCTGTCGAATGGGATGATGGACGGCCAGTCGGTTTAGACACCGCCGTCGAGTCGCTCTGACTCTTGGAGAAGTGGTGAGCGTCCACGGATAGCGCGAAACGGTCCCTGAAACAGCTCTATTCGGCCGACCCGCGCGGGAAGTTCCCGATCGTCGCCTCGCGGAAGGAGTCCTCGTCGAAGTCGACGTCGAGCCACTCGCTCAGCTGTTCGGCGTCGCGCATCGCGTTCTTCAGACACGTCGAGGCACCGGGCGAAGGAGTGACGTTGAAGATCACGTCATCGCCGGTGATCTTGGCCTCGCCCATGTCCAGGGACTTCGTCTCCGTGTTGACGATCTGTGGGCGGACGCCGCCGTACCCCTTCGCGCGCTCGATGTCACTCGCTTCGACGGTTGGGACAACTTTCTGGACGTGCGGGAGGAAGGCCCGCTTGCCGACGGCCGGCAGGTCATAGAGCAGGTTCTCGAGGACGTACGGCAACAGCGTCCGATCGGCGAGGATGTTCGCGTAGCTGAGGAACGAGTCCGGCGAGAGTTCGAAAACGTCGAAGAAGTCGGCGACCGTCGAGAGCCGCCCGCGTTCCAGGGCGGGCACGACCTTCGCCGTCGGGCCGAAGCGTGTCAGTCCCTGGTCGTGGACCTCGGCGTCGCCGTGGACCGCCGCGAAGGGAAGTTTTGCCATCTGGAGGGTGTAGACCTTGCCGTTGAGCAGCCCCTCCTCGGCGACAAAGAAACTCCCGGCGACCGGGAGCAGCGACATGTGTTCGCCATAGCCCATCTCCTTGGCGATCTGGAGACTGTGGGAGCCAGCGGCGACGATTGTTGCGTCGCTCTGGTACCAGCCACGTTCGGTCTCGACCAGGAACTCCTCGTCGGTCTCGTTGACCGACTCGACTTCGGTTCCCGTGAAGACATCGACGCCTTCCTCGCCCTCGACTTCGCGGACGAAGTCCGTCGCGAGTTCGCCGTAATCAACCGTGTAGCCGTCGGGCGTCTGGAGGGCGAGCATGTCGGTGTCGGGCTCGCGGCCTTCGACGACTTTCGGTTCGATCTCCGCGATCTCCTCGCGACCGATCGCGTCGAGTTTCGGGAAGAGGTCGCCAAAGCCCTTCTCGTGATAGCGATCATCGAGACGGTCGACTTCCTCGTCACCCACCGCAAGGGCCATCTTGCTCCGCTTTGCGTGCATCTCTCGGTCGGAATCGTTGGCTTCGAGATAGCCAGCGACCATCTCGGCCCCCTCCTTGACTTCCTCGGCCTTCTCCAGGGAGTAATTCGTCTCGATGTCCCCGAAGTGGAGCGTCTGAGAGTTGTTCGTATGGTGGGAGTTGATCGCCGCGATTTCCGGTTCTTTCTCGAAGAGTGCGACCGACTCGAGGTCGGTGAATTTCGAGACGGTATACAGCAGTGATGCGCCACTGATACCCCCGCCGACGATGATCAGGTCGTATTCGCCTTGCATGATAGAAGTGTCCACACGGACGGGTCACGGACACTTGAGTTATCTGGCCGGGGAAGCCACTGCCTCGACACCGATTTGCGGATTGCTGTGACTGGCGGGTGCGACGACAGACACTTATCGGCGATCTGCCTACAGTGCAATCATGCCAGAATATCCGATCGTCGTTCGGGAGATCGGTGGTCAAAATCGACTCGGCGTCGAGAAGGCCGACGATCTGGAGGCGGACGTCCGCGAGATCGTGACAGACGGATACGAACAGATCGACGTCGCGCAGCGAGACGACGGCGACGTCATCGGCACGGTCGTGGCCGGTGACGACCGGCAGAAGATCGTAGACGTCCGCTGGGACGCATAGGCGGACCGATTCGACCGAATGTGATCAGAGCGAATCCGCCTGTGGCGGCGATCCACTTATCGGCGTGACAGCCGTTCGGTACATGATGAGTTCCGAAACATGGGGTCCGGAGGCGATGGGCGACCAGTCGGAGAAGACTGTCGTCGTCACGGGAGCCAACAGCGGGATCGGTTTCGAGGTGACGAAAGCGTTCGCCGAGAATGGTGCTCGCGTGGTCATGGCCTGCCGAAGCCTCGACCGCGGGAACGCGGCCAGTGAGGAGATCCGTGCCGCCGTGGCCGATCCGTCGCTTTCGGTCATGGAACTCGATTTGGCCGATCTGGATTCGGTGCGGTCATTCGCTGAGACGTTTCGAACGGAGTATTCGGATCTGCACGTCCTGTCTAACAACGCCGGCGTGATGGCGATCCCACGGAGCGAGACCGAGGACGGATTTGAGACGCAGTTCGGCGTCAACCACCTCGGCCACTTCGCGCTCACGGGCCTCCTTCTCGACCGCCTTCGGGAGACTGCAGGCGAGACGCGGATCGTCACGCAGAGCAGTGGCCTCCACGAACGTGGGGAGATCGACTTCGCTGACCTTCACGGCGAACAATCCTACGACCGGTTCGACGCCTACGCCCAGTCGAAACTCGCGAACGTGCTGTTCGCCTACGAACTCGACCGGCGACTCCGGGCGGCAAATGCGGAGGTCACGAGCGTCGCTTGCCATCCTGGGTTCGCCGCGACGAACCTCCAGCGTCGGGGTCCCGAACTCGCTGGGTCGAAACTCCGGCTGTGGATGATGAAGCTCGCGAATGCGGTGTTCGCCCAGTCCGCAGCCACGGGAGCACTCCCGATGCTGATGGCTGGGACCGACGCCGACGTCGCTGGCGGGGAATACGTCGGCCCGGGCGGGTTGATGAACATGCGCGGTGCTCCCGTGATCCAACGATCAAGTGACCGATCGTACGACGACGAACTTGCCAGGCAACTCTGGGACGTCTCGGTCGATCTCACTGGGGTTTCATACGATTTGCCAGATCCCCAGGCACCGGATGCTACGTCTGCGAACTGATCGGCGGGGCCCTACCGCGACGATCATGTGGCGTCATCCACCCGCTCGACCCACGGACACAGCGGGTCGCTCGCGAGCGGATTGCCTGTGACAGCATGGGCACGTGACCGGGAACCGCCACAGACGTCTAAATAGTCACAGCGCGAACAGGAGCCGACGAACTGCTCAGTGTCCCGGAGTCGCCGGAACAGGTCGGCATTGCGGTAGATGTCCACCAGGCTCCGGTCCGTGACGTTCCCACCGCGCTGCGGGAGAAATCCCGACGGGTAGACCTCGCCCTCGTAGCTGACGAACACGAAGCCCTTGCCCGCCCGCGTCGAGCCGACGCGGACCCCCTCGCTTGATTCGCGACGTTCGAATTCGTCGGCGACCCGCCGATAGTGCGGTGCTTCGACGGTGATCACTCGATACGGGGCATCGCGGCCACGTCGATAGAGCCACTCCATCACGTCAACCGTCCGGCCTGGATCGAGCTGGGCCAGTTCCTCGCCGCGGCCGATGGGGACGAGGAAGAACACCTCCCACATTGCGGCGTCGAACGCTTCGACCATGGCGGCGATCTCGGGCAGATACTCGACGGTGTTCGCCGTGACGGTCGTGTTGATCTGGATCTCCATCCCGGCCTCCCGAGCCTGCCGGGCAGCCTGCTCGACGCGGGCGAACGATCCCTCCTCGCCGCGGAACTCGTCGTGGGCTTCCGGGGTTGCCCCGTCCAGTGAGAGCGCGATCCGCTCGACGCCAGCGTCGGCGAGTTTGCCGATCACGGCCTCGGTCAGATTGTCCGTCGGCGCGGGGGTGACGGCTGTCGTGACGTCACGATCAGCGGCGTGATCCAGCAACTCGAAGAGATCGGGGCGCTCCAGGGGGTCACCACCGGAGAAGACGAGAATTGGCTGTGGCCGACCGAAATCAGTGATGGAATCGATGAATGCTCTCCCTTCCTCGATCGACAGTTCCGCTGGATCACGCTCGGGTTGGGCCTCTGCCCGGCAATGATCACATTCGAGTTCGCAGGCTTGGGTGACTTCCCAGGTGACGATCAACGGTCGCTCGTCGTAGTTCCGGGTTCCAAGATGACCGCCCGGATGGCCCGAATCCGTCGTCCCCGGGGAGCCACCGTCGTGACCCGGGGCCGACGATCCAGGATGGCCGCCGGGGTGGCCTGCTTCCGGTGACTGGCCATCACCGTGTGGGTGGTCCTCGGTCATTCGTCTCAACGGATCGTCGTCCCAGATGGGCAAAAGCCCACGGACGATTCTCACCGGTCAGAATCGTTCGGGGTCGATTCGTGTCACGTACCGGCGCATCGTGGCATAGCCGACGACCGCAGCCACAGCCACGCCAGCGACGGTCGCGGTCGTCACCGTCGTTGCGCTCCCGACCGCGAGCTTCGCGGCGACGGTCGCTAAGTGTTCGGGCAACAGCGCGAGTGCGCCGAACGCGCCGATGACCAGCACCGAATACAGAAGCTGTGCTTGCTGTCGCTTCCCAGTCAACAGACCGAGGACGATCCCGAAGACGACGACGAGCACGGCGGTGGCCGCCACCAGGAGTACGAGTGCCGGGACGTTCCGGATCGCAATGCCGTTGGCACCCAGCAATACGATCCAGAGGATCGCCTGGAGCGGTGCCAGGATCGCCATGCCGAGTGCCTTGCCGTCGACGATATCACTCAGAGAGACCGGCGCGACCCGCAGGAGTTCGAGCGTGCCGCGTTCGATCTCCTCGGTGATCGCGTCGACGGCGATCGACCCGCTGATGAACGGCGGCAAGAACAGCAGGAGGGGAACGAGCACCGTGTAGGTGAACCCGAAGTACGGACTCGAACTCGTCTCCGCTGGAAGCGAGACGGGTGGCGATTCGAGGAACTCGCTTCGGTCGATCCGCTCGGTCCGTTCGAGCTCCTCCAGGACGGACCTGAGCTGGACGATCACGAGCGTCGATTCGATGCTCCCCTGGGGAACGGTGGCCGTCACCTGTATCTGCCCGTCGACAGTCTCGGCATGTAATACCCCCTGGACGGACCGATCCTGGAAGCGCTCCATCGCCTGGTCCTTGCTGGTATAGGGCGTGAGTTCGATCCCGTCGACGGCTGCCGCCGCGTCTTCGAGTTCCGCCGTCACGTCACCGGAGACACCCACGTCGATCCCGCTGGCCTCAACGGAGCCAGGATCGTACAGCGACGTCAGCCCGACGACGAGAAACGACGAGAACGCAGCGATGAATAGCTGGATGATGAGCGCAAGGACGATCGTCTTCTCCCGGGAGAGCGAGGCGATGTCCCGGCGAGCGATCGTCAGTCGGCTGTCTGCCAGGAGCGATCCGTTCGCTTCGGCGTTTTGATCAGACAAGGAAACTCACCACCGTGAGGTTGTACGCTAGATGGATCATGATCGCGAGAACGAGTCCGACGGCGTATCCACGACGACTCCGAACCGCACCGAGAGCCGAGATCGTCGCCGTCACCGCATGTAGCGCAAACGGCGCGAGCAGGAGGCCGAGGGCAAGCAGCGGTGAGACGCCGTACTCCGCGCCCCCAGTCGTCAAGGCTGCCTGCTGTACGTCGGGCAGATCGGAGCCGAGCAACTGCGCGATGAGGCCGAGTTTCTCCGCGAGGAAGAACCCGAGTCCCGACAGCGATCCGACGAGGACAGCACTCGCAACTGTGCGTTCGTACTTCCGGTGGACGAATCCCGCGTAGATGTGGATGCTCTTGGCGATCTCCTCGATGACGGCGACAGCGACCAGCACGAAAAAGACCGCCACCTCGGGCGCGCCGAGCCATATCGGATAGGCCATCGCGACGGCGACCAGTTCGGTCACGAGGATGAACGGCAACAGGATGATCGACAGCTTCGCCGCGCTCGTCGGCCGTTTGATCCGGCCGGAAAGCGAGTCGAGGACTTTCAGCGGAACCGGCCGCTGGGTGAACATGTCCTCCTCGCGGTACAGGCCGGCACCCAGTCCGAAGAGGACACCCGCCGTCAACAGCGGCGGGAGCGTCGAGAACACGAACTCGACGAGGCCGATCGCCTGGCCCTGGATATCCCGGACGACGATCGTCAGCGGCGAGATGAGGGCGATCGGTGTCACGTCGGTGAAAATCGCGGGGACGAACGCGTAACTCGTCAGTGAGACCGTGATCGTGACCGTCAGGAACGTGAGTTCCTTGAACGACCGGGCGAACATTCCCGCGAGGAACGTCGCCCCGAGAAAGAGCAACACGAGCGGGATCACTGCCAGTATCGAGACGAACCCGCTCGCCCCGTCTGCAGCAAACACGACCAGACCGGCAGTTAGCAGTACTTCGAAAATCATCGCGCCGAGGAAGTACGGCAGCGTCTTCCCGGCGATGATATCACCTCGCGTGACCGGCGAGACGAGCATGAGTTCCCCACGGCGATTGAGTCGCTCGCTGAGTATCGAACTCCCGTAGGCCTGGATCACGAAGTTCAGCGGCAGGACGAACACGAACGCCAGCACGAGCGAGCCAAACGGGAACGGCGGCGCAAGGTCCGATGGTGATCCGGTCGTACTCCCGCCCCCGAGACTCCCGGCAAACCCGCCGAGGCCGCCGGGGAGCCCACCGCCGCCGCTGTCCGTGCTATCGCCCGTAGTACCACCAGTACCGGGCCCGCCCGTGCCCGGGCTGTCACCGCCCGTGTCGCCGTTCGTTCCCGTGTCGCCCCCATCGGACGTCCCACCGTTGGGACTTCCGTCATCGGTTCCTGACGGCCCAAGCGACCCACGATCGACGGGGTCAGTCGTCACCGAAACCGGATAGGCGGCAGTCTGGTTTTTCTCCTGGTCCATCAGCCAGTCGTTATACGCCTGTACCGAACTTCGCAACTCGGTCAGTGCAGCGTTTCCTTTCGGGGAGTCGGCAACGTCGACGACAGATGATCCCTCGATCAGCAGTTCGACCTGCCCCGAGGAGACGCCGTCGCGAGTCGGGGGCTCGACGGCAAACGTCGGATCGCGGTCGACGACACCGTAATAGGGGCTCGTCTCGTCGACGCCGACGCGATACAGGCCGGCATCGAGTGCAACGCCCTGACTGGCGATCAGCGGGGCGAGCGCGCCGAGAACGACGATGGCACCGATCGTTACAGCCGCAGTCCGGCGGTCGATCCCGCCGGCGTTCTTCGTTACCTCCCACCAGCCGATCCGGAGTACCTTCTTGAGACGCACGCTTACTCACCCGGATCGACGGTCCCCGTCCCCGTCGTCCCGGTCGCGGCGGCCTGGGCGGGTTCGTCGGCGACGTTCAAGAATACTTCTTCGAGACTCGCCTCTTCGGTCCGGATGTCGACGACCTCGCCCCCGCGTTCGGCGGCGTCTTCACGGGTCGCTTCGACCTCGCCCATCGAATTCACGCTTCGGACGTATCGGCCATTCTGCTGTTCGCTCCCCGGAAGTTCGATCGTCGTATAGACGTGATAGGTCGTCTCACCGTGTTCTTCTCGAAGGGTCTCCAGGGGACCGCGGGCCACGATCGATCCCTGGTTCATGATCGCGACGCGATCACAGATGCTCTCGACGTGATACAGGTTGTGCGCACTGAAGACGATCGTCTTACCCGCCTCGGCGAGTTCGGTTGTGAAGTCGATGATGAAGTTCGTCGTCAGCGGGTCGAGACCGCTCGCGGGTTCGTCGTAGACCAACACGTCGGGATCGTTGATCAGCGATCTGGCGATGGCGACTTTGCGTTTCATCCCCTTGGACATGTCACCCAACGGCCGATCGCGGTGCTGGAGATCCAGTCTGTCGAGCGTGTCGTGGATGCGCGTGATCGCCTGGTTTTCGGGTACATCGTAGAGGTCGGCGAAGAAGGTGAGATAGGAGATGGGCGTCATCTCCTCGTAGAGCGGCGATTCCTCGGGGAGAAACCCCAGGCGTCGTCGCATCGCTGAATCGTCGGCAGCGAGCCCGGCGATCTGGACGTCGCCGGCGGTCGGTTCGATCAGGCCGGCGAGCATCTTCAGCGTCGTCGTCTTGCCCGCGCCGTTCGGGCCGATGATACCGAACACCTCCCCGCGGTCGACGGAAAACGTACTCCCCTCAACGGCGGCAAAGCCGCCGTACTCCTTGCGAAGGTCCCGAACCTCGATCATTCATCCACCCCTTGCGGTCGGACGAACCTATATGTTGGCTCCGCGGATCAAATCTGATAGCTCGATTGGCTTGGATTCGGGAGTTCGACCGCGACAGACCATCGAGGAGGCCGTACTCTTCCCTGACCCGAACAAAGAGCGTCTGAAACTGGAATTTAGCTCCCAAGATATGTAAATGATGGTGTGTTTCCCGAGTACTGAGACTGTGGACGCGTTGATTATATGATTGGAGGTGTAAGCGGAGACCGTAATGACACAGTATGACTTCGAAGGCCGCGTCGCGGCCATCACCGGTGCCGCATCTGGAATCGGCCGAGAGACAGCGATTCAGTTCGCCGAGAACGGCGCCGCGGTCGTGGTTGCGGACGTCGACGACGCCGGTGAGGATGTCGTCGCCGAGATCGAGGAGGCTGGCGGTGACGCCGTCTTTGTGCATACGGACGTAACAAGTATGGACGACGTCGAGACGATGGTCGAGACGGCCGTCGAGGAGTTCGGTCAACTCGATTACGCGGTCAACAGCGCGGGCGTCGGTGGCGACCAGGTCCCGACTGGCGACGTCGAGGAGGACGGATTCGAGCGCACCATCGACATCAACCTGAACGGTGTCTGGCGCTCGATGAAGGCCGAACTCGGTGCGATGACCGACCAGGACGACGGCGGTGTCATCATCAACATGGCCTCGGTCCTCGGGAAAGTTGGCTTCGAGAACTCTGCAGCGTACGTCTCCTCGAAACACGGTGTACTCGGACTGACGAAAACGTCCGCCTGGGAATACGCCGAGGAAGGGGTCCGGGTCAACGCGGTCTGTCCCGGGTTCATCGAGACCCAGATGCTGGACGACGCCGGGATCACGACCAACGAGGACGTTCGCGACTGGATCGCCGGGATGCACTCCGAAGGTCGCCTCGGCCAGCCCGAGGAGATCGCCGACGCCGTCCTGTGGCTGTGTTCGGACGGTGCCTCCTTCACCAACGGCGAGGCACTCACCGTCGACAGCGGCTTCACGGTAAAGTAACGGCGTCGAGACTCGCGGGGCAGTTTTTATCGGTGAAACGCGCCAACGGTCGGTATGGCAATCAGTTTCGATTTCAGTGACCACGTCGTGCTAGTGACCGGTGCAGGCGGTGCGCTCGGGAGTGCAACGGCCGAGGCATTCCTCGACGCGGGCGCAACCGTGTGTGCCGCGGACGTGATCGCCCCGTCCGCTGATGGCTATCTGCTTGCCGCTGAGCAGGAAGGTCTCCAGACCTACCAGGCTGATTTCACCGACGAGCCAGCCGTCCAGGCGCTCGTCGAAACGATCCTCGCCGATCATGGGCGGCTAGACGCGCTGGTGTGCGTCGCGGGGACCTGGCAAGGGGGCAATCCTGTCGACAAAACCGGGACTGACACGTTCGATGTTCTCGTCGATGTGAACCTCCGAACGGCGTTTCTCGCCACGAAACACGCCCTCCCACACCTGCGGGAAACGGGGGGTTCAATCGTCACCGTTTCCTCGAAGTCCTCACTCGAAGGCGGGAGCGGTGACGCCCTCTACCGTGCCTCGAAGGCCGGTGTTCGATTGCTCACCGAATCGATCGCTGTCGAGAACGAAGGGACGGTCAGGGCGAACGCCATCCTTCCGGACGTGATCGATACACCGGCGAATCGCGACATGATGCCGGATGCGAATCACGACGAATGGGTCGATCCCGCCGACATCGCCGACGTGATTCAGTTCCTCTGCAGCGAGGCAGCGGCCCCGGTCAACGGTGGATCGATCCCCGTCTCTGGCCAGACCTGACCACACTATTAGATATTCAGAAAGCAAATAGGAATGTCGGCACCTGCAGTGAATCTGCCCGATTGTGTATCTCCCTTCTAAATCTCGGTGAAAACGTCACACTCCGACTCTGACAACTCCCGGCAAATATCGACGTTTTAATTTGGGAGTATATGAAACGAGGCCACGTATGAGTGTCGACGAAACCGATGGAGGATCGTGGTCGACGCGGATCGGGTTCATCCTCGCGGCCGTGGGATCGGCAATCGGACTCGGGAACATCTGGCGGTTCCCGTATCAGGTCCACGCCAACGGCGGCGGCGCCTTCCTGATACCGTATTTCGCTGCGTTGCTCCTGGCGGGCATCCCGGTGCTCCTCGTCGAGGTCTGGCTCGGCAGTGAAACCGGACTGACGACGCCGCTCGCGATTCGAGAGAAGTTCAAAGAGAGCGAATTCCTCGGCTGGTGGGCCGTGCTAAATGGCTTCATCGTCAACGCCTACTACGTCGTCATCCTGGGGTGGTCGGCAGCATTCATCGTGTTCGCACTCACCCACGGGTCCACACTGCCGACTGGCGATCTGTTCACGGCGTTCAAGGCGTTTCTGACGTCGTGGTATCCGGTCGCTGGCGTCATCGTGGTATGGGCGATCAACTATGTCATCCTTCGGTTGGGCATCGAAGACGGTCTCGAACGGGCGAACAAGCTGTTCGTCCCGTTCATCTGGGTGCTTGTCATCCTGCTCGCCGTGCGGGGGATGCTGCTGCCCAGTGGTCTGGATGGCCTGGAGTTCTATCTGACGCCGGACTTTGAGGCGTTGACCGATCCGAGCATCTGGATCAGTGCGTTCGGACAGATCTACTTCACACTCAGCGTCGCTTTGGGGATCATGATCACGTACGCGTCCTATCAGCCAGAGGACCAGGACATCACCAACAACGCCTTCATCATCGCCTTCGCGAACTGTGGCTTTGCCTTCCTCGCTGGCTTTGCGATCTTCCCGTATCTGCTCGCGGCGGACGCCACGGCGACCGACAGCATCGGCCTCGCGTTCGTCGTGCTCCCGAAAGCGTTCCAGACGATTCCGTTCACGCCGATCGTCGGCGCGGTATTCTTCCTCCTGTTGACGCTTGCAGGACTCTCTTCGTCGCTATCACTTGCGGAAGCGCAGGTGGGACCGCTGCGGCAGAAACTCGGCCTCAGCCGGGCGAAAACCGTCAACGCCGTGGCACTGGCGGGCGTCACCCTGAGCCTCGTGATCGCGCTCGAGGGGCCACTCGGACTGCTTGGCAGTGGCGAGGCGGTCGGCGATTCGCTGCAGTTGCTCTCGATGTTCGATACCTCGAGTGCGACCTACACGCTGCCGATGATCGCGCTGGGCGAGACGTTGATCTTCGGATGGGTCTACGGCGTCGGCGCGTTCGACGGCGGCCAACGGATCGCCGAGGCCGCCAACGCTGTCAGCGACTTCTCGATCCCCCCGCGGCTGTATGCGGTCGTCCTCCAGATCGTCGTGCCGACGGCGCTGGGTTATACGATCCTCTCCCAGATCGTGGTGGATGGAAAGACCGGCCTCATCGCGCCGCTGGTGATTGTCTTCTCCGCGGCGATATCCTCCTACGTCACGCAACGGGCAGACACCGTTGCCGCGAACGGAGGTGACGACGCATGACTGCGATCGACCCGGGGGCACTCGCGATGGCCGTGTTCGGTTTCGTGTTCCTGTTCGGCGGCCTCGCCGTGACGCTGTGGATCGCCTTCCAGTCGGGCGGGTATGGCGACGGCCAGTCGGTAGACGACGACCAGGGAGGAGAGGGCGATGAGTGAGCGCGACGCCTGGACGACCCGGATCGGGTTCATCCTCGCGGCCGTGGGATCGGCTGTCGGCCTGGGGAACGTCTGGCGGTTCCCGTGGATGACCGCCGAGAACGGCGGGAGTGCGTTCCTGGGCGTCTATCTCGTGATCGTGTTCGCGATCGCACTCCCGGGCCTGATCGGCGAGTTCGTCGTCGGCCGGCGCGGGGAGCGCAATCCCGTCGGCACGTTCGAACGACTCCAATCGTCATCGTGGCGACCCATCGGCTGGATCGCTGTGCTCACGTCGCTGATCGTCCTGACGTTCTACAGCGTCGCCGGCGGGTGGGTGCTCCGGTACGTCTTCGACAGCCTGGGTGGCGACATCCTCCTGAAAGGCGCGGGTCTCGCCCAGACTACCGCGTTCGGTGCGCCGGGAGCCCACTTCGGGGCGATTTCGTTCGGTCCAGCCGCGCTGATCGCGCATTTCGTCTTCATCGGCTTCACCGGCGGGATCGTCTATTTCGGTATCGCCGACGGGATCGAACGCGCGACGAAGGTGATGGTGCCGGGGATCGTCGCCCTGTTGATCGGGCTCGCCGTGTGGGCGTTCACCCTGGAGGGGGCTGGCGCTGGCCTCTCGTATTACCTCTCACCGGACCTTGACTATTTGGCGAATAACTTCGTGTCGGTCGTCGAGGCCGCAACCGGACAGGCCCTGTTCACCCTTTCAGTGGGCGCGGGCGTCATGTTGACCTATGCCTCCTATCTCGATGAGGATCGGTCGCTGTTCATCGACGGGGGCTCGATCGCCGTGCTCAACACCGCGATCGGGGTCCTCGCCGGCTTTGTCGTCTTCCCGATCATCTACTCCTTCGGCTCGATCGAGGCGGGGACGGGCGGTCCCGGCGTGATCTTCGTCAGCCTCGCCCAGGCGTTCAGTCAGTTGCCCTTCGGGCGGGCGCTCGGCGCAGTCTTCTATCTCGTGCTCGCGATGGCGGCGCTGTCGAGTGCGATCTCCATCATGGAGGTGCTCGTCGCGTACCTCGTCGACGAACACGCGATCGAGCGCGAACGCGCGGCGGTCGGCATCACGCTGTTGTTCGCGGCGACCGGGACGGTCTGTGCGCTCAGAAGCGACGTGTTCGCGCTGTTCGCGGACAATCTCGCAAACCTCGGCCTCGCGAGCGGCCTGCTGGCCTTCCTGCTCTTTGCGGTATGGATCCTGCGTGATGAGGCGACCGAGGAACTGCGCCTCGGCGGCGGAGCAGTCACCGACGCGCTCGCGCGCCCCTGGGCCATACTGATCGCCACGGTGCTCCCGATCTTCCTGGCGTTCACGATCCTCAGCGGCCTGCCAGCCGCGCTGGCGACGCTCGGTGAGATGCTTGGAGGGGTCCCCGCATGGGGATATCTTGCCGGCGCGATCGTCGTGATCGGCCTCGCCCACGCGCTGGTCTTCCGGGAAGAGATCACTGCGCTGGCCCAGTGAGCGGGCCAGAGTCACGTCGGTTGGTCCGAGGTTGTCAGCATGCTCGGCCGTTCACCGGTGCTCGGGGTCGAGGACCGCCAGTTCATGCGGACAGACTTACAAAATTCCGTGCCACCGGGTCTGAAACGCGCCAGTCGCCCAGTCGAATCGTGGATCATCGGACGTAATAGGGCTCGCCCCCACCGGCGAGCCGACCCAGATCGGCCTCTCGTCGATAATCCTGTTTCCGAAGTTCGGTGAGTGCATCAGACAGTTCTCTCCCGTCGTCTTCGTCCCAAGAGTCCGGATCGGCAATGGGCACAACGAGCCACCCGCTGCCGACGATCTCTCTTCCATGTAGCGCCGCCATATCGAGGTCATCGCTGGGTTCCGTCGTCATGTTTTCGAGGACCCATCGCGTCGCGCGCTCGCCGACGGGCAACAGGACGTGGGCCGCGATGGCACGGACTTCTGCCTCGACGAACGTCTCCTCGCGAGTGTAATCGTCGTCGGTCGGCGCTTGCTCGGGGACGCTCGGATGGAGATACGAGAGGTAGGTCGAATCGACCGTCGGCGGAGCGCCAGCTTTCCGGAGGAGTCCGCCTTGCAAAAGCGCATCCTGGAGGCGTTTCGCACCGTCCGTTTCCGTGAAGGGGACACTGGTTGTGACGCCGCCGTGGATACCAGGATGGTCCCCGATGATCTGGAAATCCGCCTCGACATCGCCAAAGCCGGGGACGAAGCGTTCACCGTCCGGATCGAAGCCGAATGGATTGAACTCCGCGTCCGATACGTAGGTCACATCGTGCCCTCGGCACCTGGGTTGCATGAATCCCTCGATCACGGACAAACTGGACGGACCAGCGACGACTCAGGCCACGTCGACGTACGCCGGCAAGTCGATCGGCACGGACCCGAGCGTGTAGGCTGCAGTGTTCCCACCAGGTCGCACGCGGAAGACGACGGCCGGCCGGTGACCGATCTCGGGCTGGGCGTCGAGAATGCGGGACCACTCACCGTCGTCGAAGGAGGAACAGTCGACGAGCAGCGTCACGCCACCGCCGTGGTCGGCGAGTTGCCCGCCGGTCTTGGTCGCGACAGTTTCCTTGATCGCGGCGACGGCCGACCCGGCCGACCGTTCCGAGGGTGGCAGCGGTCGCGTCACTTCCACGAGTCGACCCGTCTGTTCGTCGCCGTCGACCCGAAAGTCGATCGAGTGGCCCGAAGACACCTCGTTCTCCGGGGCGAGGTCGTAGCCGGCGTCGTCGAGCAATTTGGCGACAGTGAACTCGCTCATGGTCGCGCTCATCCGCGTCAGGTTGAGCCGTTCGGCCGTCCCGAGTTTCGCGGCCATCTCATAGCGGTCCGGAAAGACGCCGCCCTCCAGTAACTCCTCGTAATAGGAGAGGGCCGTCTCCCGATCGCACTCCGGGAATCCGGCGGCGTGATCCCGGAAGAACTCCCGGGAGGTGTGTCGGCCGTCCTTCGAGAGCAAGACCGGCAGGAAAAACCACGAGATGGTCGGGTACTCGGCGAGCCAGGGGGCTTCCTCGTGTAGCGTCGCGAGGAGTTCCCGTTCGGCCCACTCGGCCACGGCGTCGGGCACCTCGTCGAAGGTGTACTTCTCGGTCTGCCAGAGCGCCTTCGGGGTCTCGGTGTTGCCCATCCAGTAGGCGACGTCGTCGGACCAGGTGAACAATGCCACGTCGCCGTTATCCATGTCGAAACGACGGGCATCGTATCCCTCGGGCTGGCGGAACCATGGGCGTCCCATCGTCGCACCGATGGCCTGGTTCAGTGACTGATAGAGGGCGGATCGAACGCGATCGGCGGTCCAGCGCTCGTTCGAGCGCCGGAATCGAAGCGGCTTCGCCACGTGATTCGATACGTGAGTGACTGCTTTACGTGTTTGGTGTCAATCGTACCGGTCCCCAACGACGGTGTCGACGAAGGTTTCGAGGTCGGCCTGGATCGAGCCGTTCGAGGCGATTACCTGGCGGGTGCCGTCCGAAAGCGCCCGATCCCGTACTGTCCCGCCCGCCTCACGAAGGATGACCTCCCCCGCCGCGACGTCCCAGTCGTTGATCGACAGCACGACGTAGGCGTCGGCGCTGCCGTCGGCGATCTGGCACATGTTCAGGGCGGAACTCCCCGGTCGCCGGACCATGCTCTCGCGTTCGAGCAGCGAACTCGCGACGGCGAGATCCGACGCGAGCCAGGCGCGACTCCGCTCGCTCAGGCGGGCGAACACCAGACTGCCGGCGAGCGTATCGTGCCCGGAGACGGTGATCGGTTCGCCGTCGAGCGTGTGGTCCTCGCTTCGATAAGCACCCTCGCCGGCGGCGGCGTACCACGTCCGCCCCAGAGCGGTGTCGGGCGAGTGGACGACGCCGACGACCCCCTCGCCGGCGATCCGGAGGCCGACCGAGACGCAGTAATAGGGATACCCGGTCGCGAAGTTCGATGTCCCGTCGATCGGATCGACGATCCACTCCCGACCTTCGCCGGTGAGTGCCGTCGGGTTCTCCTCCCCGACGACGCTGTCCGCGGGGAAGGCCGCCCCGATCACGTCCGTGACCCGCTGTTCGCACTCCCGGTCGACGGCAGTGACCAGATCGTTCCCGCTGCGCTTGGATTCGGTGTCCTCGGCCGTCCGGAAGTCACGGCCAGCGTGTTCGGCGGCGATCGATCCGGCCTCGCGGGCCGCTCGGATGGCAACCTGAAGTTCCTCGGTCGCGTCCATGCGTTCGGTTGCTCCCGCGGTAGGTTAGCCCTGACGTTCCACGGTCGGGCCGCTGTGAAGCGGTGCGAGCATAGCCATCAGGACGCCTCCGTTCGGACGCCGCCTCACTCGGCGACGCCACGAGCCAGCGACTGCATCTCGCCGACGAACTTCCGGCGCATCGAGGGGTTTGCCAGGGTGAGGAGTCCGTAGACGACGACGCCCACCACGAGAATGCCGAGCAAACGCGGGAGCGTGTCGATCGGGACGACCACACCGATGGCGTGAATGGCCCCGGCCATCACGGCGGCCGCACCGGTCAACCACGCGATCTCGACCCACGGGAACTCGATCGTCACGAACCGCGAGAGGAAGTAGGCGTGCAGGACGGTGTTGAGGACGAACGACGAAGCCGTTGCGACCGCCGCGCCGGCGATGCCGAACTCGAGGATGAGCACGACGTTCAGGACGAGATTGACGGTGATGGAGGCGACCGTCGCGTACGCCGCCAGATCCGGGCGGTCGAGCGCCTGGAGCGACCGGCCGAGGATCGTATGCACCGACTGGAGGAGTTTCTCGCCCATCAGAATGATCAACACGACCCATGCGACGGTATACTCCGGCCCGAAGACCAGCCCCAGGATCTCCTTCGCGTAGACCAGCGTGATGAAGAACGAGGGGATCACCAGCGCCATCGAGGGCGTGATCGTCTTCCGGATCATGTCCTCGATGCGCTCGTAGGCCTCCTCGGCGTCCCAGCGGCTGGCCTGGGGGAACAGCGTCGTCGCGATCGATCGGCTCAACAGCATCACGACGAGCGTCACCCGCCAGGCGATCTCGTAGGCCCCGACGTCGGCCTGGGTCATGAGCAAGCCGATGATCGCGACGTCCATCCAGGAGTAGAAGTACCAGCCGACCCGCGAGATGACGCCCCAGCGGCCGTACTCGAACAGCGACCTGGCGTGATCGAGCGAGACGCGCCCGAGTGGAATCGACACCCGGTACCAGCCCCAGATGAGCATCACGCTCAACCCGGCGAGCAGGCCGTAGATCAGCGCCTCGACCCCCATGCCCTGGGAGACCAACAGTCCGCTGACGGCAAACCAGACGACCCACCGGGTCACCCGGAGGATCGCCGTCTCGCCGACCCGAAGTTCGCCCCGGAGGACGATGGTCGACAGCCGCGAGACGTCCTGAATCACGATCGCGACGGCGAGAAAGACCGCGAACTCGGCCCCGATGTAGCCGTTGATGGCGTCCTGAAAGAGGAGAATGAGCCCCACCACCAGCGCCATCGGGACGAGTTTGACCGCCAGCGCGCTCGTGAGATACGTACTCTGCTCGCGTCCCTCGCTGATCCGCTTCTCGATGGCTCCCCGGAAGCCAAAGTCAGCCGGAATCGCGATCATACCCAGCAGTGCCTGAAACAGGAAGAACATCCCCATCTCCGAGGCCCCGAGCGCCCGGGCGAACACCGCGATCCCGAGAAACCGGATCGTAGTCCGGCCGACGTTGCTCGCGAACAGCTTGAGGCTGGAGCGCGTGAAGTCCATCGTCAGGCCCCCCGCTGGTGTCGCCGGTCGTTGGCCCCCAGCGGCCACGACCGGGTGAGACGGTCACTTCGTGAGTACGCGATCCGCTGCCCCCACGCAGTCGTCCCCTGCTTCACGGCCGATACCTCCGCGTTTTGCCACGACGCGTCGACAGTAACACGCAAAGTGGTCGCCGTCACGCCTTCCTATATCTTTCGAGATGGACCGGCGGGTTCGACGCCAAAAGGGTGTGGCGGCCGGACCGACGTGAAACGGGTGCGGCGGCCGGACCGTCGTGAAACGGGTGCGGCGGCCGGACCGACGCCACAATGGGGCGAAGACCGGACCGACACCTTCGACACGCTGGCGTCCGAACGGGGCGTATGACAGCGACGGAGCGGACGGCGGACGGCATCACCGCCACCTACGAGGAGACGGACGCCGAACGCGTGCTCGTCTTCGAGGTCAACGGACAGACAGCAGCGATCGCACAAAACCGGGAGGGCTACGCCATGTTGAAAGTTCGACCGACCGCTGACGGCGACGAACTCGAACGCTACTACGGGTTCGACATGGCACTCGATCACGCCGCGGAGCTACTCGGCGTCGATCCGGCACAGTTGCCGATCCCCGAATCGGCCGAAGACATGGGGATGTAGCCGATTGCCGCTGTAAAGCGGATGGGAACGCGCTCAAGCGGTCGAAACAGCCGTTGAGGGCGCTTCGTCGATGTCGTCGGCAACGACCCCGACGAACGCTGCCGGATGCTCGACGTGCGGAAGGAGTTTCGCGTCGTCGAAGACGACCAGTCGGGAGTCGGTCTTTTTCGCCAGTGCACGACCCGCCGACACCGGCGTGATCTCGGCGTCGCGCCCCCAGACGAGCGTGACCGGGGCGTCGACGTCGGCAAGCATATCTTCAAGCTCCGTCTCGGGATCGAGATACCCACTGACGAACGACGCCGGGGCGTAGCGTGCGCCGGGCTGGTGGGCCGACTTCCATTGATATTCGAGGGTCTCGTCGGTCAGATTGTCCATGTCCGCGTAGCCGTGGTCCCGGTGGAAATGCTTGATCCCCGGCTTGCTGACCAGCAGGTTGAACAGCCCCGAACCCACGAGCGGCGCGCGAAACACCGACCGGAGCCATGACCGGGGCGTCTCGCTCATCGTCGTGTCCGTCGGCGCGATCAACACGAGCGACTCGACGGCCGCGTCGGACGCGCCACAGGCGGCGTAGGCACCCGATAGCGACGACGCGACGACCGTGGGCTCATCGGCGAGATCCCGAATGGCATCCCGGAGAAATGTCTCATACAGCGACCCCGAGTACAGCAACGGCGGGCGGTCCGATCGGCCAAAGCCGGGGAGGTCAGGGGCGATGACGTGGTACTCCCGGGAGAGGTCCTCGAACACTTCGGCGAACTCTCGGCTCGAAGAGGCCGCCGATATGCCATGCACAAGGAGCAGATCAGGGTCGCTCGGATCGCCCGCTTCGGTGTAGGCGACGTCGAAGCCACGCCAGCGGTAGGTGCCCTCCGAGCCCACGAGCGGGGCTTCGAGGTCACCGGCACGGGTCGTGAGGATGCGATTGACGCCAGCGATCACGCCGGCAGTGCCGACAGCCGTCGTGAGGAGGTTCCGGAGTTTCATATCTAACACCAGGGGCGTGGCCGGCATATAGGTGATGCCCACTGTCCCCGACTGTCGTTCGGACTACGGCGGCCCTGGCCGATACACCCAGTGAATCGCGACGGCGAGTGCCCCCGCCGTCCACCCCACCAGTCCAAGCAGGGCGGCCAGCGGCTCCACGCCACCCGCGATCGTATCGCCGGCTACTGGCCCGATAGCGACTTCGAGGACGAGGCCGCGGAACGCCGAGAGTGGACTCACAGCGGAAAGCGTCGAGAGTGCCTCCGGGGGGACGACCCCACCGGCGAGCCCGGCCACGAAACCGAGATCCAGCCCGACAACAAGGATCACGACGCCCCCGATCGCCAGCCCGATCGCATTCCGGGTCGTCCGTGCGATCGCCGAGACGGCGATAGCGACCGCAAGCGCCACCGGCGCGAACACCGCCGTCAAAACGACCAGCCGCAGGTAGACCAGGGGTGAATCGGCGGTGGCGTGGGTCGCCAGAACCGAAATGGACTCCTCGCGAAACGCGAGAACTGATCCACCGGCGATCAGCAGAGGGACGAGAACGACCATAAGGACTGTCGCGAGCCGACCCAGGAACACGCCGAGGACGTACGACCGCGCGGACAGCGGATACGTCCGGAAGACGGCGAGTTCGCCCCGCAGGCGATCGTCGAGAATCGACCGGTACCCGACCGCAAACGCCACTACCGGCACCAGCACTTCCAGCGGCGTGAGCACGGAGAGCGAGAGCGAGAGATAGCCACTACCCCGGGTCGTCCAGGCGAGGGCGAGGACGACAAAGGCGTAGCCCGCGGCGACAGCGAGTAGCGCCCGACTCCGGAGCGTCGCATCGAAGGCGCGCTGAGCCACGGCGACCGTCCGCTCCCAGGATTCGTTCATCCGCAATCACCTGTCGACCCCATCATCGCCGATCACCCGTCCCGGCCCGGACGCCGATAGCGTCTTCGCGGTCGATCAGCGCATCGATTGCGCCCCCGAGCGATTCAGCAGCAGTTTCGGACTGGATTTCCGACGGCGATCCGCCGGCGACGAACTCGCCGTCGTCAAGAATGCGGACCTGGTCGGCGATGCGCTCGGCCGCGTCGAGATCGTGGGTCGCCATGAGCACCGCCGCGCCATCGGCTGCAAGATCGGCGATGACGTCCGCAATACGGTGGCGAATCTGGGGATCGAGGCCGCTGGCGGGTTCGTCGAGCACGACGACCGGCGGCGAACCGACGGTCGCCTGTGCCAGCCCGAGGAGCCGAACCATCCCGCCCGAAAGATGCTCGACCCGCCGATCGGCGACGGCAGCGAGTCCCACCCGCTCCAGGGTCGCGGCCTCGTCGATCGGTGTCGGGACGAGCGATCCGTAGAATCCGATCGTTTCGGCGACCGTGAAGTGGGGCCGAAACGCCGGGCGCTGGGGCAGATAGCCGACGTCACGCGCGGCGTCGATCTCTCCGGTGACCGTCCCCTCGTCCGGGGTTCGAAGGCCCGCCGCGATCGAGAGCAGCGTCGACTTCCCCGAGCCGTTCGGCCCGAGCAAGCACGTCACCGACTCGGCCCGGACATCGAGCGAGACACCCTCGAGGACCGAGACGTCGCCGAAGGACTGCCGGACGGCTTCCAGAGTTAAAACGGAGTCCCCGGAGGCCGCTTCGTCATCGGCTGTCTGGGCGTCAGCGACCTCTTTGCCGTTGCGGGAATCGTCACCGGTCATGGCGAAACCCCCGCACCAGCGGCGGTAGCATTCTGTGCCGCCGCGACCCGGTCGGGATGGACCGGATCGGTCCGCGGCTCGTCGTCGATCACGTTCGCGGATCGCAATCCCGGAACCGCCGCCTGGAACTGCCGTAACATGGTGACGGCGGGCGACGTCGCGAGCGTTGCGGCCCCGTCGGAGCGCCCGACGACGCTATCGACCGGTCCAGTCGGGCGGAACGCGCGATCGATCCGACCGTCGGCATCGGTATCGCGGCCCGGGAGGGTGCCCCAGTGATTGCCCGTCCACACCCGGACCGGCCCACGTCCGGTGTCGACGTAGCGGTCGTTGTCCACGAGGTCGTTGTCCGTCACGCGGTTTGTCGGAACGATCGTGCCCGTTCGCAGTCCGACCTCGTTGCCGACCAGGACGTTGTGCGCGAAGGTCGATCGCTGGGCACCGAGGTCCATCCCGTAGCGGTTGGCGACGAGCGTGTTGTTGGCCGCGAGTGAGCTACTCCCGCCGACTGAGATCCCGACGTCGCTCGCGGAAACCCGGTTTTCGATGATCACGTTCGATCGCGGCCGCGTCATGACGACGATCCCGATATCGGTATCGCGGGCGGTGTTGTTCGCCACCAGTGTCTCGGATGTGTACATCTCGTGGACCGCAAATCGCATGCCAGTCATTCGGTTATCCCGCACCACGAGTCCATCGGCGTGGTGGGTGTAGACCGCGTCCCGGCCGCCGGTGAACGTGCTGTGCTGAACCACGATCCGGGAGTCCATCGCAAGGACGCCCATGAATCCGTCCTGCCAGTCGGCGGTACCGTCGATCGAGAGGTTCTCGACGACGACGCCATCGCTGTCTCGGACGATCGCGCCGCTCGCTGGTGTCTGAATGGTGACCCGGGACACCAGCGATCGGTTCGCCCCGTCGAAGACGACCCCGGCATCGCCATACCCGTAGGTTGTCCGGATGCTCTCGTCCCAGTCGTCGGCTGTTTCGGAGGCGTTGGCCGGCGTGCCCGTGTTCGACTTACCCACGCCACTGATCGACAGATCGGCGAGACCGACCCGCGGCGCGGTCACTCGAAGCACGGTTCCGTTATCACCGACGACGTGCGTCCGTTCGCCTGCTCCCTGGACCGTGAGCGGCTTCCCGATGGTGACGTTTCCGTCGTAGGTTCCGGGCGGGAGTCGAACGGTGGTGTTCGGCGGTGCGGCCTCGATCGCCGCGGCGAGCGTCGGAACGTCGCCACCCACCGTGATCGAGACCGGCCGATCCAGGAGGGGTCGACGATCCTGCACGGTCCGGTCGGCCCACGCTTTGCGATCGCTCGCCGCCTCACGTAGCCACGATGCCCTCGGTTCGTCTTCGCGGGGCTCGAGCGCCCCCCACTCGCGGACGGCTCCTCCGTAGCGCTCGGCGAAGTCGCTCGCGTCAGCCGCGTCACTGAACGGGACAACCGCCGGACTGCCAGGGGTCCGTGCGCCGCTTCCGACGACGAACGAAGCCTCGCTGGCTCGCGTCCACCCGACTGCGGGATCGGACGTGACGGTGAGATAACCCTCGTCAGTGAGCCGAGGGCCGGCACCGGAGTAGTCGCTCACGTATATCCCGATGGGGCGACCGAACTGCCGGGTCGTCTCCTCGCGATCGACTGCCGTGACCGCAGACGCTACCCCATAGTAGCCCACGACGTACTGATAGTGCGAGTAGAACACTTCGACGCGGGGGATCTCGTGGCCGGCGGCGTAGGCTTGCTGGACATCGACACCCGCAAGCCCGGTCGTGAGGGTATCGGAGAACGGAACCGGCTCTGCACTCGCGCTCGCGCCCGGATCAGCGGCGAACGCCAGGCTGGCCCCCGCGAGCACGACAGCGAGACCGGCCAGAACGAGCGTGACTCGCATCGTTAGGTCTGGGCCAGGCTACCGATCATGGACCTGGTGACGTCTGCAAACTGTGCCGTCGAGCCGCCGTACTCGTCGGCAAAGGCCGTTGCGTCGTCGTCGCTGGAGAACGCAATGAGATCCCGCCCCATCGCGCCCTCGACGGACGACCCAACGACGAACGTAACGGCAGACGCGTCGGCGAACGCCGCGGCTTCGGGGTGGGTCGAGATGAACGTCGTGCCGGCATCGGTGCGGATCTCGTAGTCGACGCTCGAATAGTCGGTCACGTAGAACGCCGCGCGCGTCCAGCCACGATCGCGGCGCTCGAAATCGTACTGGAATGCCTCCCAGGTGCTGTCGAAGCGCGCCGGGTTGTCGTGGCCGGAGGGGTCGTTGTTTCGGTAGAACACCTCGGTAGTTGGTCCGGGATGTTGTGGGATGATCATGCCACACACGTCACAGACGTCGTCGGACCCCAGGGTGACAGGATCTGGGGTGGGACCGGAGAGACAGCCCGCCATGCTGAGGACGCCGCTCGTTGCAGCCGCCGACAGGACTCGCCGTCGGGTACATCCGTGCCGAACACCGCCGCCGTCACAGTGAGAGTCGACATCCCCAACGCGGCCACCCGACGCAGAGTCCCAGGAACCGCCGACTCCGTGCTGTTCGCTATCGACCATTACTCAGTATTGGGAGCCTTCTACAATTAATCCGGTGGTCTCTCCCAGCAAATCCTTCGCGTTCGGGAACGGTTTAGTGCGTCCGACACAATGTCGAGTACGTGAACAGGAGAGCGTATCTGGGGACAGTCGCGGGTGGGATTGCCGCGCTGACGGCCGGGTGTTCGGCCGCCGAGTCGGATACCACAGTGACGAGCGAGCGTTCGATCGACGCATCGAACACCTATCTCGACAGGCCGGATCTGCGGGCCGAGCCGGAGAGTCTCCCGTATCCAGTCTACGGACAGTCGCTTCCGGCGGTCACGCTATCGGATCCCATTGCCGACGAGGACGTTTCGATCGGTGCTGACGGCCGTGACACGCTGGTGACGTTCTTCTACAGTCATTGTCGGACGGTCTGTCCCCGGTTGATCTCTGCCCTGCGGAACGTACAGGCGAAGGCAATCGAGGACGACCGCATCGACACGACGGCCTTCCAGGCGGTCACCTTCGACCCCGAACGCGACGACGCGGATCGACTGCGCGGATACGCCGACCGGATGAACGTCGCTCTGGACGAGAATTGGCGGTTCCTCCGCCCGGAGTCGCCCGACGACGCCAAGGACATCGTCATGGACGAGTTCGGCGTCCGATTCGAGCGGACGCACCCCGAAGAGATGGAGATGTACATGTTTTCCCACCGCGCGCTCATCCTGCTGGTCAATGCCGATGGATACGTCGAACGATCCTACACCGACTCGACACCGTCGTGGCAGTCGATCGACGAGGACCTCCGGACGCTTCGGCGCCGGGAAGGCTGACGATGCGACGACGCGAACTCCTGGCCGGCGTCGGCGGCGCCGCCGTCGTGGGAGCGGGCGGCTATCTGGCACTCACTGCCGGTGAGGAGCGAATCGACCCCACCGTCATCGACCTGTTCGATACGTCGACCACCGCGGGGGCCGAGTTGCGGGTTCCAGTCAATGGGGAGGTCACCGTCGTCGACCTGTTCGCGACGTGGTGTCAACCGTGCAAGCCCGCTCTCGACGCGCTCAGGACGGTCCAGGCGGAAACCACTGACATCGCGTTCGTCTCCGTCACCAACGAAGTGCTGGGCGGAGAACTCTCCAGAGACGACGTGCTCGCGTGGTGGGACGCGTACGGCGGGGCCTGGCCCGTCGGCCACGACCCCGAGGGGGGCCTGCTGGCGAGTCTCGGAGCATCGACGTTGCCATACACGGCTGTGGTGGACCCGAGTGGCCGAGTCGTCTGGGCGGAGACGGGCGTCCCGGACCCGGAACGAGTGAGCCAAGCGATCGCCGACGCCCGGCCATGAGCGGACTTACTTTTGGCGCGACCGTCGCGTTCGCAGTCACGACGGGCGCGACGACGTTTTTCGCGCCCTGTGCCTATCCGTTACTCCCGGGGTACGTCGGCTACTACATGCAGGCCGAGTCCAGGGAGGGAGGCGCGCTACTCACTGGGGCTCTGGTCCGCGGCCTGGCAGCGAGCGTCGGCGTGTTGGTGACCTTCGGGCTGTTGGCCGTCGCGGCGATCACGGTCGGCCGGCCGCTCCAGGCACACCTCTCAACGCTCGAACTGGTCGTCGGCGTCCTGCTGATGTTGTTCGGACTGGTGACGCTGTCAGGCCGGACGGTCGGCTGGCACGCGCGACTGCCCGAGAGAACCACGTCGATCAGTGGATTCGTCGGGTTCGGGGGACTCTACGCGATCGCGGCGACGGGGTGCGTCGCCCCCGTCTTTCTGGCTGTCGTCTCCCAGGCACTGACGTTCGGGCCGGCTGGGACAGCCGCAGTCCTGGGTGGATACGCCGCCGGGATGGCGGTGCTGATGATCGGAGCCACCGTTGCAGTCGCGGTCGGCGTCGAGATCACGACGGATCGGTTCGCGGGATTGGCCGACCGCATGACGCCGATTGCGGGCGGGATTCTCGTCGCGGCAGGCCTCGCCCAGATCGCCCTCGCGCTGTTCGTCTACAGCGTCTAGGCGTGCCGGAAGCCGAACACAAAAGCCGCCGGCGGTCCAGGGTCGCGTATGCAGACAGATTCAGGCTCCTGGCTCCGACGAGTAGCTCGGGAGCGGCCCCTCGGCGTGACAGCCGTCCTTTCGGCGATCGGGTACGCCCTCGTGGCGGGCGCGTTCGCGGGGGCGATCCCGCTGTTTCCGCCGCTCGACCGGTCGACAGTCAACCTCTTTGGTCACCTCATCGCCGTCGTCAACGCGAGCGCGCTGAGCGCGATCCTCGCCGGCGTCTACTTCATCAAGCACGACGAAGTCGAAAAACACCGCGCGGCGATGCTGACGGCGTTCGCCCTCATCGCCGTCTTCCTGGTGCTCTATCTCTGGAAGGTCGGCGGCGGCTTCGAGAAGTCGATCACCGTCACCGGCCCCCCGGAGATCGCCTACCTGCTGATGCTGGCCGTCCACATCATCCTCTCGGTGGTGGCGGTCCCGGTCGTCCTCTATGCGGTGATTCTCGGACTCACGCACACGCCGGCCGAACTCCGATCGACGGCCCACGCCCGGGTCGGCCGGATCGCCGTCGCCGCCTGGTCGATCAGTCTCTTTCTCGGGATCGTGACCTACGTCATGCTGAACCACGTCTACGGCTGGGTGCCCCGCGAATCAATGCTCCTGCTGGTTGCCGTGCCACGGCCGGTATGGGATCTGGGCGGGGAATCCGGCGGTCGCGAATAGGTGCGAAACCGACGAGAACGGGAGGATGTCAAGCGACGCTGATGTGCTCGACCGGCAGCGCCTCGGCGTCGAGATCGAGGTCTTCGGCGAGCAGGCCGGCCACGAGATCGCGTGGGAACGACTGCTCGTCGTCTCCCAGGACGTTCGAGAGTTCGATACCACCGGGTAGTTCGTCGCGTCGATCCAGCGCAGTAGCGAGCTCGGCTTCGCTCGTCACCTCGCCGTCCAGCTCGGACCGGAGGGCCTCCAGTGCAAGCGCGGCCTCGATGGTCGACACCAGATACTCCCGGGCCCTGGCGGTCGGATTCGACAGCGACGGGATCGTCGAGAGGTACTCGGCCGCACTCGTCTCCGCGACATCGCACTCGTCGCTCAACCAGGACTCGATGTCGCCATGCGTGGCGTCGGCCGAGAGCGCCTCGACAGCGTCGGCACACAGATCGGCTTCTTCGTCGGCGATCTCGTGGAAGACGTTACCGACGACGACGGCGTCCGCGCCGGCTTCGAGGACAGCCTCGACGTTCTCGCGGGAGTCGAGCCCGCCACCGTACCAGAGCCGCGACCACGACAGCGCATCCGAGACGTCCTCGAGGATCTCGACGGCTTCCTCGCCGCCGAACGTCCCCGAATACTCGAGATACACGATCTCAGATTCGAAGACCGTCTCGGCAACCATCGCCCGCTGTTTGGCTTCCTGCGGACTGAGCAGATCGTCCTCGGTCACCGAGGCCTCCCGGGCCGCAGCACTGTCGAGGTTCATGATGATGTACGCCTCGAAGACGGCTTCCTGAAGCGTCCACGCCGAGAACAGCGAGACGACCCGCCGTTCGAGCCCCTCTCCGAGCGGGATCGGGAGCTTGTCGTCGAGGTACTCCGGACCGAGTTCCTCCCTGAGGTACTCGATTCCGGAGCCGAGCGTCCCGACAATGGCCTCCGTGTCGCCGTTGAGCACCTGGGGAACGGCGAAGTAATCGGCCTGTTCGCGGGTCCGTTCGGTGACCTGTCGGACGCCGCTTGGCTCCTGGATCGCGGGGCGCGGTCGCCCCGAAACCAGTTCGAGCGTCTCTTCGGTGTTCTGTCCGGTCACGTCTTTCGAGCCCCCGACCTCCAGCGCGCCGGTGTGTTGAAGATAGAGCGGAAACAACAGCGGGAGTTTCTTCGCTTCCTCCGGGTCGATCTTCGTGATGTGCTCCCACTCCGCCGGCACGGGGTTCGTGTCAACAGGTAAGACGGTTCGTCCGGCCAGCGATATCGTTCTCGTCGCCGACTCGAAAGTACGGGCGATAGCGTCGAAACTCGGCATTGGTAGCTGATTGGAACCGCCCCGCTATTATACCTCCTGCTATCGACCGTGCGTCACACTCCACCGGTCGAGGCGAATGGCCGGGATCACCCCTCAAAACAGGACGTTCGAGACCGGAAACAGCAACGGGAGGACGTTCGAGGAGAGGAGACTGGCCATCTTGTTGACCTCGAGCGGCCAGGTCGGAGCCGCCTGGAGGGCAGCCCATGCTGGTCCTTCCGAGTCGTCGAAGGACTCGATACGGTCGCCCGCCGCCGGCGTCCGGTCATTGTCGACCTCACGCGCCGTGCCCTGGTATTTCCGGGCGATCCGGTGTTTGTCCCTGACCATCTTGGCGTGCATCGACCAGAAGGAGTAATACCCCCAAGCGCCGGCTCCAAGGGCGTACCCGACGACCGGACCGACGAAGCTGATGAGCCAGACAGCCGTCGACAGCGGATCACCGATCGCCATGACTCCCCCGCGCGGAATCGCCCGGCCGCCGACAACGTACAACCGGTAAACCAGATACAGCCCGGCCATGGTGAGAATCATGTTGATCCGGATCGCAAACCGGCCCAGGTCACGAAAGCCGCCGTAGCCGTCGACGTGAAACGGCTCGTAAGTCAACTCGACATCGCTGTACTCGCCGCTGGCGTTCAACAGCCGGTTGAAGTATCGCACGACGACGAGAAACTGAAAGGCTGCCGTGCCGAGAATGGCGTTCAACGAGGCGTTGACGAGGAGCCCGAGCCCGTAATCGAGTTCCTGTGGGCCGTTCCCGATCAGCCAGATGATGGCGAACTGGGCAGCCACGAGCACGCCGAACACCCGGGACGGGGAAAGCCCATAGACCCTCAGCCGGAGGCTGTCGTGGAGGTCAGTCAGGAAGTGCCGGTAGGCCAGTTCGTCCCCGACGATGTCGTTCGATCTGGCGCCGAGCGTGACAAAGAGATGTTCGATACGGAGCGTCGCCTCGTAGAGGAACTGGCCGGCAACGAGTAACAGGAGGAGGTATCCCGAAACGAACACAACGTTCGGTTCGATGGCACTGGGGTGGTCGGCAGTAACCGTCAGGAAGACCGACATCCCGACGCCGGCCACGAGCGCCCCAACGAGCCCATAGATGGCCAGTGCCGAGGGGAACTCCCGATATTCGACGACGTCAACCATCGACAGCAGCCAGACCAACACCGGCGTGATGGCGAGGTAAAGCGCGAACAGTCCCGCGTCCGGGCCCGCGATCGACGGGAACAGGTCGGTGACCGGACCGACCGACGGGTCAAGCCACGCGCCGGCAACGAGCAGCGCAGTCGCCACGGCGATGACGAGCGGTGCGTGCCGTAGCAACTGTCGTGGAATCCCATCGATGAAGGCGAACTGTGCCTCCGCGCCGGTCTCGCGGTAGGTTCCGTCCGAATCACGCTCGACCCGCTCGAACGTCGGTCGGTTTCCCGATTCCGGTTTGATCGCCAGAAACGGGAACGTGTCTGTTCGCGTGAGCTGGGGGACGATTTCACAGATCCGGTGGAGATGCATGTCGCTCCCGCCGTCTGTCCAGCGGATCCACAGCGACCCGAGGAGTTCGTCGTCGGCCGGCCGGTCAGCACGCCAGTGTTCGCGCCCCGTCGTCTCGCCGGTCGCGTCCGACTCGCCCATTCGTAGGGAGCTATCCTGCGTGCGCTGTGAAAAAAGTTCCTGTGAACCAACCGACTTGAAGGGAATTGATATGATAGATTAAATTATAGGAATTTCCCGGAGTCGAAGTAGTGGGCGAACACATAGCCGCCGAGGAACATCCCACTGCCAAGGTTACCGAGGAGGTGATTCTCCATGCGGACGTACCACGCCAGGATCGCGATCCCGGACACGAGAATCGCGATCCCCGCAAGGAAGCCGAACGCCGCCGGTCCATCCGGCAGGATCGCCCGGAGCTGTCCAAGGATGCCATCGCCGTCGGCCTCGCTCACGTCGGCCCCGTTCATCGTCGGGCTATCGGTACGCTCCTCGCTCATGTCGTCGACGAAGACACCCTCCTCGGCGTAATGGGCAATGAGATACCCCGACCACGACGTGAACCCGGCGACATAGACCAGCAGCACCTGGCCCTGGCTTGCCCAGATGAAGCCGGAAGACATCGAGGCAGCCGTGATGGCGAGACCGACAATCAGTCCGATGGCACTCCCGACGCGGCCGAGCGGTGACTCGCCAGCGTGCGTCTCGACTGCCATCTCAGAGCGTCACCCCGTTGATCCCGATGTGGCCGAAGATGTACCCGCCGATACAGACCACGCCGGCCGCGACGCCCAGCTTCGCGCTCCAGGACTGGATCGTGAGCGCGAACAGCCGCATTCCCGCGCCAAGGCCGACGACCCCGAGCACAACAAACCCACCCCGAGCCAGGAGGACGCCGTCGACGCCACCCGAGTCAGTCGCGTCGGAGTCGGCATCGGGAGCGGGGAGGAACGCCGAAGTGAACGATTCGTCTGGACCGAGATACGTGCCGACCTGGGTGAAGTGATAGCCCGCAAAGAAGATCGCGAACCCGATCGAAACGACCCCGACCCTGACGGCAGGGTTCGACCCGGGAACCAACGGCAGCGACGGCGAGAACGCCGACAGCGTCGCCGTCCCCGCGCCGATGCCGATGATCAGGTTTCCGGCCAGTGCCCAGAACAGCTCTTCCGCATCCGGAAGCATGCACGAGTCACGCCGGCAAATCACCATAAAGCCACCGCTCTCACGTAGTTTGGCCGCGGTTCACTCAACTGAACAGTTAGACGTCCCGTTCAGTGATGAAGCGCCCGAGCGCCTCGAGTTTCTCTTGACCTGGTGAGTCCGGAAGGTCGGCAATGGCCGTGCGTGCTTCCTCGATGAGGGCGTTCATCCGCTGTTCGGCGAACTCCATGCTCCCCTCGGCTTGCAGAATCTGCATGACCTCGCGAACATCCTCGTCAGTCGTCTCGTCGAACGGTTTGTCGAGGATGTCGTAGACGCGGTCGTCGTCGGCGTGGACGACCATCAGCGTCCGCTTGCCCGCGCGGACGTCGTTGCCGATCTTCTCGCGGCCCTTGCCCTCCTGGAAGTCCAGCAGGTCGTCGCGGATCTGGAAGGCCGGGCCCAGCGACGTGAACCCCGAGAGGTCGAGGTCCGTTTCGGCGAGCGCGAGCGGGGCGTCGACACAGAGTTCGAGCAGCGCACCGGTCTTGCGCCGAACCATCGTCATGTACTCCTCGACGGTGATATCCCGGCGTTCGGCGAAGTCGATGTCCATCTGCTCGCCGTTGGTGACGGTGATGACCGTATCGAGCGCGAGATCACGGGTCTCCGGTGGGAAACATAGGATCGCCTTCGCGAACATCATGTCGCCGAGGTTGATCGCGCTGCCCTCACCATACTTGGCCCACAGCGTGGGTTCGTCGCGGCGATACTCGTCGCCGTCGATGATATCGTCGTGGACGAGTGTGAAGTTGTGGAGGAGTTCGACACCCGCGGCGATGTCGAGTGCGTCCTCACGTGGGACGTCGACCATCTCCGAGATGAGAAACACGAGTCCCGGTCGAATGCGCTTGCCGCCGGTATCGATCGGATACCAGAGCCGCTCGGCGTACTCGAACTCCTCGAGCCATTGCTGGATCCGATCGTCGACTGTCGGTTTGACCTCGTCCTGGAGCCACTCGAAGACGTCATCTCTGTCAGTCATTACCTGCACCGTCAGGCGCGGGGAACCTCGGTCTTTCGGTCGATGACGGTCGATCCCGTTGGATGGGGGCCTGATCACTCCTCACCGGCGACGGCACCGGGCAATACGCCGGGGTCGCCGGAGCGGTAGATGTACTCCGTGGCGATACCGGTCAACGGCGAGTCAGTCTGGGTGGCGAACCGTTCAGCGAGATCGAAGTACTGCTCGCTGATCGAGACGATCCGATCGTAGGCAGTCTCGGTGTTTTCCGCGAGGATATACTCGGCGGTGACGGGCGTGAGTTGCCCGTCGACGCGATCGTCGGCGTAGTCGTCGACATCGTCGAGCCAGATCTGCGCGCCGATGATCGCCAGCACGATCGAGCGCTTGAACGCTTCGTCGACGGGCAGACCGGCGCGACGGTACATCTCGATCATCCCGTCGTAGATCACGCCGACGCGCGCGTACTGGGTTTTGAGATACGGGAGTGTCTCGACCCCCTCGAAGAGATCGATATCGGCGTCGAATGCCGAAAGCGAGACGTCACGGTACTCCGCCTTGATCCGGTCACGAGCGGCCGAATCACCATCGCGAGCGGCCTCGAAGAGCTCCCGGAAGTGCGGATCGCGATCCTGGTGTCGTTCCGAAAGGTCGACAGCCCAGTCGTAGATCTCCCGGACTTCGTCGGGCAGTCGGTCGAAGGTGTCCTCGAGTTCGGCTTCCAGGGTCTTCTGGGCGACCTCGGCGACCCGGCGTCGCTCGTCGGGAGTAACCGTGAACGCCACGGAGAAGTCTTCGAACTCTGCGTCGTTAATCGCATCTCGCATGTCGCCATCGATCAGCGCCGCAAGAACGAGGCGAGTAAGGTAGTCCCCGCCGTCGACGAGATCCTGCGGGGACGTCGGACCGGCCTGCCACTGCGCGTCGGAAATGGATTTACGGAAGCTGACGGGCCCAGCAACGTCGTTTTCCGCAAGATCACTTGCCGTTTCCCGGTCGCTCTCCCACATACTCAGGGCCACGGGGTCGGCACCGTCGCTTGCACGGTGTCTCGCCGTCCGGTAGATCTGGCCGAGCGTCAACTCGGCCGGCATCGTCAGCTTGGTATCGTAGCTGAACGAGACCTCCGCGGGATCGATATCGAACTCCTTGGCTATCGCGTCTTCGACCGGATCGAAGGCGTCAGCGATCATCGCTTGGGTCCGCCGATCGACGATCCGCTTGAGCTGGATGCTTTCCCGATCAAACACGCCGGAATCGGCATAATAGCCCAGCACAGCCTGTCCCGTCGTCGGAAGTTTGTTCCGTTCTGCCAGCCAGCCGGCAAGCCGCCGTCGAAGTGTCGTCCTCATTATAAGATCACCGATGGAATCCGGCTCGATCGTCGCCGGCACATTGGTGGGTTTCTGGCCGGTGTGATTATGATCCTTTCGTCACAGCCCTCCAGTCCGTCGACGATCCGAGCCGAACTGTCTGGGAACAAATATGTATGCCGGCAGTCAAATACCCCGAATCCCCTGCCGCTACACGGCAGTTTTTTGTGACCCCCAAGATTACCCATGGTCAATGTCGACAGACGCGTACGACATCGTGGTCGTGGGTGGTGGGACAGCTGGGGCGTTCGCCGCCGCCAGTGCCGCCCAGCAGGACCTCGATGTCGTCCTTCTGGAGCGAAAATCCGAGCAAGAGGCAGGGCATATCGCGTGTGGCGACGCGATCAAGGGGAAAAGTACGTTCCCGGAAGTGATCGACCTGGATTACCTCCGGGAGGAAGCGTTCACCAACCAGAACATCCAGCGGGCGCAATTCGAGGTACCGGGCGGCGAGACTATCGAATACCCCTTCGCGACAGGGTCTGGCTCGATCGTCGATCGGAAGCGCTACGGTGAAGTGTTGCTCGAAGAGGCCGACCGCGTCGGCGCGGAATTACACTTCGATACGGTCGTCCAGGACGTCGTCCAGACTGACGACGGGCACGTCGAAGGTGTGACGGCAACCCGGAAGGGCGAACGACGGGAGTACCCAGCGGACGTCGTCATCGACGCCGCCGGCGCGCTGTCGCTTCTCCAGGACAAGGCCGACCTGGCCGAGGCGACCTTCGATACGAACGTCACGCATCGGCAGTTCTGTTCGGCCTATCGAGAGATCATCGAGGTCGAGGAACCCGTCGACTTCGACGACGCAATCGTGTTCAAGCCGACCGAGGAGCTGGGGTATCTGTGGTACTTCCCCCGGACGCCGACGGAAATCAACGTCGGCCTCGGCTTTCAGATGGACCAGGAACCGATGGAACTGGTCGATACGCTCAGAGACGACATCGAGAACCGCGAGGAGTTCCAGAACGCAACTGTCACGGACAAACTCGGCGCGGCGCTGCCGACTCGCCGGCCGTACGACTCAGGGACTGCGCCGGGATTCATCGCGGTCGGCGACGCTGCGGGTCACGTCAACCCGACCACTGGTGGCGGGATTCCGGGGGCGGCTAAAGCCGGCCACTGGGCAGCCGAGGTAGCTGCCGATGCCATCGCCGCCGGCGACGTCAGCGAGGCCTCGCTGTGGGAGTACAACCACCGCGTACTGACGGATTTCGGCAAGCGGTTTGCGGCGATGGACCTGTACAACATCTTCGGAACGACACTCACCGTCGAGGACATCTCGGACGTCCTCGCAGCGCTGCCCGCCCAGCAACTCATCGACATCCTCGGACGGAGCGGGACGTCCTCGATGGGGCTGGGACTGAAGCTCAAGACGATGGTCCAGACGTTCGGCCACTGGGGCACGCTGTACGACGCCTACAAGGTCAACAAGCGCGCCTCGGAGTTGAAGGCGATCTACGACGAGTATCCGACCACACCCAGCGGGTTCGAGGAGTGGCGGGCGAAACGTGACGGGTTCATGGAGGACTTCTACGCGGAGTTCGGTGCCGATCCGAAGTACTGACTGCCGGCTACGGGGCGACTGCGAGCGACGGATCCGCATCCTTTTTTCGGTGCACCGTCTACGGGCAATCGATGACAGGCCAGACAACGCACGACGACGTGCCGGCCGCCGGTGCCATGCCGATGCTCGGGCTCGGGACCTGGCAAAACGAGGATCCCGAACAGTGTACCGAAAGCGTCCGGGCTGCCCTCGAGATGGGATATCGCCACGTCGACACGGCCAAGGCGTACCACAACGAGTCAGCTGTCGGTGACGGCATCGCCGCCGCTGCTGTCCCACGCGAGGAGGTCTTCCTTGCGACGAAGGTCTGGGCGGGCGACCTCGCCTATGAGGACGTCATCGAAAGCGCCGAGCGCCTCGGCGTCGAGACGATCGATCTCCTGTATATTCACTGGCCGTCTCACGCCTACGACCCTGAAGAGACCCTCCCAGCCTTCGACGAACTGCTCGATCGTGGCGTCATCGATCGGGTGGGCGTGAGCAACTTCACTCCCGAACAGATCGAACGTGCCCAGGAAGTCCTCGATGCACCCCTCTTCGCAAATCAGGTCGAGATGCATCCCTACCTGAAACAAGAGGAACTACGGGCGTTCGCAGCCGAGGACGATCTCAACCTCGTTGCCTACTCGCCGCTCGGGCGCGGGACCGTGCTCGACGACGACACGCTCGCCGAAATCGCTGCCAAACACGACGCGAGCGTGGCACAGGTCAGCCTGGCGTGGTTGCGAGAGAAGGACGTCACGGCGATCCCGAAAGCCACGAGCGAGGCACACATCCAGGACAACTTCGAGAGTGTCTCGCTGGATCTCGACGATGCGGATATCGCCGCGATCGACGCCATCGACCGGACCGACCGGCAGATTCACCCTGACTGGGCACCGGATTCCTGGTGACCGGAGACGGTCCGGTCGAGGCTCGTAGCAATTATACGCACCCGCACTGAATTGGATGTACATGTCGGGCGGGACAGCGCCGGGACTCGTCGCCGGAATTCGCATCGACCTCAAGCGACTCCACGAAACGTGGATGGAAGTCGTCTATCCACGCCAGCGGAACGCCGAAGATACCGTCCTCGGTAAGTGGACGCCCAACTCACGGCGTGGCTGGATTACCTACCGGCTGTGGGGGGCCATCGGCGCGCTCGCAGTGGGACTGCTGTACCCGCTTGTATTGCTCGGCTACGTTTTCAGGGCCCAAACCAGACGCATCGACCTGGCGGCGGCCAGAATCGGGGCGCTCGGAGTGTTCGTCGTGCTGGTCGTCCTGTGGGGGGCACTGAGTGCGTTCGCCAGATACCAGTTCTCGACGAGCGGATTCATCGCGGTCGTTGCGGCGAGCGTGGTGGCGATCATCGCCGGCATCCTGGCGTACGTGTTCAGCCGCCTCGGCGGGCGGGTCACGACCGTCGTCTTGGCGTATCCGTTCGGCGTGACCGCACTCCTTTTGCCGCCAGTCATTGCCGCGCTGTACTCGCCGACCCTCGCCGAATCTATCTTTTCCCAAAGCGAGGCCGTCGCCCGCTGGATCAACGACACGGTCCTCGACGTCTACGGGATCAACGACCGACTCCGACGTACGTACGACCTCCGCGGGATCGCCCACGCGGCCATGTGGTTCGGCATTTCGATCCCCGTCGGCTGGCTGCTCGGGATCGTGGTCACGCTGGCGAATTACGTCCGGCCTGGTCGCTGAGAGGATCGCGTTCGCCGCCGTCACCCGTCGAGATGGATCGACTCCGGGTCGATCCCGTCCCCGCCGATCCGGATCGTCTCCTCGTCACGTCCGACCAATATGGTTCCGCCGACCGCCAGCGGGGCGAGGATGCCACCGACGACGGTACCCGGTTCGGAAAGTGACGCCGCCACGGCGACGCTGTCGTCGGCGGTGAGGCCCTGCTGATCGATGAAGAGCTCGGCAGCGTCGAGCAACTGCCGATGGTCGAACGCCCGGTCGTCACTGACAAGGACAGCAACGCCCGGTTCGACCGTCTCCGGCGGGGCGATCGGCGTCTCGCTCCAGACCTCCGTCTCGAAGTGCACGATCGAGGGGTTCTCCGGCGGACCGCCGTAGGCGATCGAGGTACATGTCGGCCCCGAGTCGTAGTGATCCATCCAGGCGGCGGGGCCGACCAGGGCGTCGGCTTCGAGAGCCGGCGACGGATCGAACCGGACCGTCGCGCCGAGACACGCCGCGCCGAGAAACGTGAAGATGACTTCCGGGATCGGCGTCTCGCCCGTCCGCTGAGGTGTCACTCCTGGATCGGCGGCGGGGTGTTTCGGCGCATCCACGACGCCGACGGTCGAGCCCTCGTGGACGCCGTAGAGCCGCAGCAGGTTCGCGGTCTTCCAGGCCGTCGAACAGACGCTGTCGTACGTGTGTGATCGTGCCCGGTCGTCGGCGACGCGGTACGCGAGATCGTCGCTCCGCCGTGATGGGGCCGTGAGATCGCCGATCACCGCTCCGTCCATGGGTCGGGTTGGCGGGCGAACGCCAAAAGGGTTCGCGACGAGCGGGCGCGATCACGGATATTCGAGAACCGCGACCGAAACGCTAACCACGACGGCTGACGGCTGGGTGAACATGGACGAGACTGGGTTCGATCTCACGCCGGGACGAGCGTGGCTCGCGGTGTTCGCGGCCGGAGTCGTCACGATCGTCGGCGCGTCGATCGCGTTCACACGGACAGTCTGGGACGAATTCATCTGGCAGTACTTCTGGGGGCCGGTCTACGCCGACGCCCACAACGCCGGCTGTGCGATCAAGGAGGGGGGCCAGACACTCCTGGGTGGCAGCGGATTCGCCGAGAACTGCGGGATCGCCGTCGAACAGGGCCACATCGTCGCCGAACCGGGCTATACCCTCGTCTCGGAAGCGGGCTACATGGTCCTCGGGTTGTTCTTCCTGATCGGGGTTTACCTGCTGTTGAAGAACCTCGACATCGACCTTGATCGGGAGTTCTTCTACGCACTGTTCCCGTTCATGTTGTTTGGCGGGGTCGTCCGTGTCGTCGAGGACGCCAGTGACGCGGCCGTGGAGGCCGGTGTCGAGCCGGTGCTCTCCTACCCGTTCAATACGCTGTTCATCAGCCCGCTGGTCTACTTTACCGTGTTCGGGTTCGCTATCGCCGCCCTCGTCGGAAGTCTGCGACTTGCCGATCGTGGCGTGGTCGCCTCGGCCGAGCGGGCACTGGGCACGGTCGGTGCCGTCGCCTTCGGCGTGACGTTCGGGTATCTGACAGTCCTCGGCCTCACCGTCGAGCACGTCGACTTCCTGCCGCACGTTCTCCTCATCATCGTCGGCGGCGCAACGGTGGCTGCCTACGGCGTCTACGTCCTTGCCGATCGGTTCGCACCCTACATCAACAGCGGGACCGGCTACGTCGGACTGGTCGTCCTCTGGGCGCATGCGATCGATGGCGTCGCGAACGTCCTCATCACCGACTGGGCGGACGCACTCGGATTGCCCGTCTCGTACTACCCAAAACATCCGGCCAACGAAATCATCATGAACGTGACCGAAGCCGTTCTGCCGGCCGGCATCTTCGACGCGATCGGGAGCGCGTGGCCGTTCCTGGTGGTGAAACTTGGCATGGCCCTGGGCATCGTCTGGCTGTTCGACGAGGCGTTCATCGAGGAGAATCCACGATACAGCTACGTCCTTCTCGTGGGAGTCGTCGCCGTCGGACTCGGTCCCGGGTCACGTGACATGCTCCGGGCCGCCTTCGGGATCTGAGCTGATTCGAGCCGGAGCATCGTCGCGCTATTTTTCAGGGGAACGGATGGAACGGTCGGTCAGGTCGCGCCTCGAAGCCGAGGCGGTCCGAGACCGTCTCCAGTCGGTCGCCAAAGTACGGCTCCCCGAGGAACAGCGGCTGGGCCGATGGGACGAGCACGCGAACGGCCTCGAATCCCATCGCCTCGACGTCCCGCGGCGTGAGCCGGACGGCGTACGGCGAGAGCCCGGCCGCGGTGACTCGATCGACCACAGTCGACAGGGCCTCGGAACCCGCAAGTGGCTCGTCGGGCGCGACAGCGTCGGCCGAGACGGTCCCTGCGGCGTCGACGAAGTCGGCGACGATATCGGGGAAGGCCGCGTACTCGCCGATCGCCCCGCCGGCATCGGCTGCGCCGTCCGGCCCCATCTGCCGGAGTTCGAACCAGTTCTGGACGGCCTCCGCTAGTGCCGATCGGGCGGCGGCAGCCGGATCAAGATGTGCTCCCGAACCCAGGGCGAACCGGGGCCAGTCGCCGTCCGCCCGGTGGACAGCGACAGCCACGACCGGAACGTCGACGTCCTGTGTGAGAAGGAGCGGCGTGACCGACAGTCCCTCAGTCCGCACCCGCCGGGCAAGCGTCTCGAAGGCCCCGTCGCCGACGTCGAGTGCCAGGGGCTCGAACGTCGAATACCACGAGAGCATCGCCGCGTCCCGCTCGATCACCTCGTAGAGTCCCGACAGCAACGCCTCGACTGTCGCGTTACCGAACCCGAGCCCGGTCGTGTTCGCGGGTCGGAACCGATCCCCGGCGGGAGGATACATCGCCACGGACGCCGGCACCTGTACTGACTGGCTCGTCGCCAGATTCTCGCCCTCGATCCACTCGATGGAGTCCGATTCGGGTGGCTCGGGGGTCACGAACGCGGACGGCGCGATCGGATTGTCCAGCTCCTCGACCGACGCTGTCTGTAGCCGATCCGTTCGATAGACGCCCGCACTGTACCGTTCGTAGGCCTCCCCCAGTGCCTTCATCAGCGCGCCGTTCCAGTCGACGTCGACACCCGCGGCCGGACCGGTCGATGACACGTCGCTGAACCCCTCAGTGTCGCCGTTTCGTGCGAGATAGTAGGGCGCGGGGAAGGATTCGATCTCGCCGACCTCCTGGACGATCCCGACCCGGTCGTCGAGTCCCTGTTCGGCCCGGCCGATGGTGGCTTCCAGATCTCGGTCGGCCGTCGTCCGGTCGATAGTACGGGACGGTTCCGAACCGCACTCACAGTGAGGGACGGACAACAATCGCCGGGTCGCGTCCGGAATCTCCCTCACGAATCCGACCACCTCGGGACCGTCGACCGACCGATCCAGTGTACTGGCGGCCGCCCGCCCGGCGACCGCACCGGCGAACCGTGCCGTGGTTGGCGGTGGCGCTTTCGTCGGCTCCTCGGTCGGATCGACGTTCGCCCTGACCCGCTTGCGAAGACACTCGTAGCAGGCCGTTTCGGGGCCGAAGCCAGTGATCGCGGCATCGACGACCGGGACGCCGCCAACGCCGCCGAGTTCGATCGCGATCCAGGACGTGCCTGTCTGGATCGCCCGCTGGTTTGCCTGCTCGAAGGCGTTTGCACCGGCGACCTCGATCACGATAGCCAGTTCGTACTCGTCGATTTCGTCGGGGGCCGCCGTCTCCACAGCGCCCTCGACGTCCGAGAGCGCCGATTCGACCGCGTCTGCGGCTGGACCGGCACCCACGAGACCAACAGTCATGCTCCCCAGTGGATGCCCGAGTGGCAAAAAGGTCGCGCTAGCTCGAAAGCAACTCGATGGCGACGTCGGCGAGTTCATCCGCGTCGGCGTCCTGGAGTCGCTGCTCGCCCAAGAGGAGACGCAGACGTGGCCGACCGACGTCGATCGGGACCTTCTCGGTGTCGAGGAGTCCCTTGTCTTCGAGTTGGGTCTTCGTCCGTGAGAACGTCGCTTTGCTCGCCAAGCCGACATCCTCCCCCCACTTGCTGATATCATAGAGCAACTCCCGGTTTCGTGCGGCGACGAGGAGACTGATCGTCACCTCGTCGATCCCGCCATCGTCGCTACGGGCGGTCGACAGCGAATCGAGTACCGCATCGAAATCGGCTCGCGCGTCTTCGCTGATCTCTGCAGCGAGCGTCGAACGGACCCGCGACAGCGGCGGCGTCCGAAGCGAGAATTCGCTAGCGGTCTCCCACACATCGTCGTAGAATGCGACGGTCGACGCGACGAACTCCCCGTCGTCGGTCGTGAGTCCGGCCGCCGCGTCGGTGGCTGTCACCAGCGAGACGACAGCGTCGTCAGTTACGACGAGCGAGTTGACCGGCTGCTCGTCGAGCACACGCAACGATAGTGTGCCGTCGTCGATGAGATCCGCCGCCGAACTCGCGACGAGGAAATCACCCATGACCTGCTTGAGCGCGTGCTCCGGGGAGAGAAGACGGACAGACGGAGCTGAATCGTGATCTTCGAGTGTCGAGACCAGTGCAACAATCGTTTCCGGAGCCGGATTGACGACCGTCACTCGATCGGTAGCCGGCACAGCCGCCTCAAGGACTGTTCTGATGTCGGTGGCGATTAGATTGTCAGTTGACATAGACTGACGTGTCGTATACGCCACTTATATTTAAGAGTATCGGCAGTGAGATATACCGTTCACCGACCGTCGCCTCCCCTCGCACAATCCTGGGGAGCGGCCTCACGGGCGCGACGGCGAAAGAGTAGCTTATTCAAGAGTGGCCATCCAGGAACAGATATGGACGAAGACAGCGTCCGTCAGACGGATCCGGCCGTCGCTGACGCCCTCGATGGCGAACGGAACAGACAGGAAGACACGTTGGCGATGATCGCAAGCGAGAACCACGTCAGCGAGGCCGTTCTCGAAGCGCAGGGGTCGACGCTGACGAACATTTACGCCGAAGGCTATCCGGGCAAGCGCTACTACGCCGGCTGTGAATACGCCGACGACGTCGAACAGTTGGCGATCGACCGTGCGAAGGAACTGTGGGGCGCCGACCACGTCAACGTCCAGCCGCACTCGGGCAGTCAGGCCAACATGGGCGTCTACCTGGCCGTCCTCGAACCCGGTGACAAGATCCTTTCGCTCGACCTGACCCACGGCGGTCACCTCAGCCACGGCCACCCGGCGAACTTCGCCGGCCAGATCTACGAGGTCGAGCAGTACGAGGTCGACGCCGAGACGGGCTATCTCGACTACGAGGGCCTGGCCGAGACGGCTGCGGAATTCGAGCCCGACATGATCGTCTCGGGCTACTCGGCGTATCCCCGCGAAGTCGAGTGGGAACGCATCCAGGACGTCGCCGACGGGGCCGATGCCTACCACCTCGCGGACATCGCCCACATCACCGGCCTCGTGGCGGCTGGCGTTCACTCCTCGCCGGTCGGCGTGGCGGACTTCGTGACCGGGTCGACGCACAAGACGATCCGGGCCGGTCGCGGTGGCGTCATCATGTGCGACGACGAATACGCCGACGACATCGATTCAGCCGTCTTCCCCGGTATGCAGGGCGGCCCACTGATGCACAACATCGCCGGCAAGGCCGTCGGATTCGGCGAGGCGCTGGACGCCGACTTCGAGGAATACGCCCAGCAGACGGTCGACAACGCGGCGGCCCTCGCGGACCGCCTCCAGGAACACGGCCTCGAACTCGTCTCCGGCGGGACCGACAACCACCTCGTGTTGATCGACCTCCGGCCGTCACATCCCGATACGCCGGGCAAAGATGTCGAAGAAGCACTCGAAGACGCCGGGATCGTCCTCAACGCCAACACTGTCCCCGGCGAGACACGCTCGGCGTTCAATCCGTCGGGTATCCGTGCCGGGACACCCGGCCTGACGACCCGTGGCTTCGACGAGGACGCGTGCCGCGAGGTCGCCGACCTGATCTACGAGGTCGTCGACGCACCCGACGACGAGGGCGTCATCGCCGAGGTGTCCGAGCGCGTCGACGAGTTGACCGACGAATACCCGCTGTACGACGACTGAGAAAGCGAATCTATCGACTGGCGGGTTCCAAGGAATCCCGCCGACGAATTCCCCCGTCGAAACAGCGTCACGGAGCGGCAGAGAGCGTTTTTGCGAACTTGTGTCTATTCGAAATGCTTATTCGATAACTTGCACAACCACACTGGTATGGTGGACCTAACCCGCCGGCGACTGCTCGCCGGCGTCACCACGACCGCCCTGGCCGGCTGTATGGACGCCGCCGAGCCCTCCGAAGCCCCTCCCGCATCGACACCCGACGAGACCGATTCGCAAACCTCGACGGATGAACCGACACCGACAGCGACCGACACGCCGACGCCCGAGGCGGACGAGATTTCCCTGCCCGAGGATCTGGTTGCGGTGCTTGATCCGCTCCCGGAATCAGTCGACGGCACGTCGGTGTCTCGGATCCGGAGCACTGCCCCATCCCCGGACAACGACGAAAGCTTCAATCGGTTGCCGGCGTTCGGATCAGTGTCACAGATCGGTCTCGAACTGGACGAGATCGATCGTGCCGCGGCTGCCAGATACGGCGACTATCAGACACAGATCGTCACGATGGTCGGTTCGTTCGACGCCGAAAAGCCGACGCTGCCCGAAGATGTCCCGATCGAACAGCTCCATCGCGAGGACGGCCGTTTGATCGTGGCGATGGACGACACCAAAGACGGCTGGAAGAACGGGGTAACGGCGGCGACCGAGGCGGCTGACGACGGCGAGCTTCCGCTGTCCGAGGACGCCCGACTCGCGTTATCACAGGTCAGCGAGTCAGCCGTCATCCAGTTGCTGCCATCGATCCCTGCGGACGAGACTGGGCAGCTCGACGGGGTCAACACCGACGTGATCGAGGCCTTCGCCTTCGGTGGGGATCGGCTCGATCCGATGACGGCACGCATCTCGATCACGGTCGTCTACACCGAGCAATCGGACTTCGACACCGGGGAATTCAGGACGCTCGCCAAAAACGTCGGCACGGGCAACACTGACGACATGACGGTCGAGCGCGACGGCCGCGTCGGTATCGGAACGCTCACCGTGCAGGCTCCGTCCCAGGAGATTCGCGAACGATCTCCGGATCCGAGCCTCAGTGTCGAGTACGACCAGGAGGCTGGGTCGGCTGAAATCCACAACTTTGGCGAGGAACCACTCGAAACGGAGTCGTTGACGCTGTCCGTCGACGACGAACCGGTCGAGAACGCCTGGAACGGCGAGCCGATGCAGCCGGGGAGTTCGATCGCAGTCGACGCCGACCCGCTCTCGGTGGTCATGGTCGAGTGGACCGATCCACAGAACGCCGAGTACGAACAGATAGTCTTCCACGAGGTGCTCTCCAGGGGCGTCACCTTCGAGAACGAATACGACATCGAATCGAAAACACTGACGATGACCTACACCGGTTCCGAGCCGATCGAGCGAACCGATCGCGTCGAGATCAATCACTGGGAGGGCGCGGAAGACAGGTTCGGAAGCGGCGAGGAGACGACCGAACCGCTGGCAGACCGGTACGAACAGCTGACCAGGGGCGACGAGATCACGATCGAGGGCGTCACATTCGGTGATCGAGTGACATTGATGGCTACGTACTCCTATGAGCGAGGGAGCACCAGCGGATCGATGTCGTCGAGCGTCCATACCTTCCGTGCACGCATTCCGGGTCGGTTCCGACTCGAAAGCGGTGAGACGCCGACGCTGACCTATTACGGGCGAGAAACTCGCGACCCGGCGAACTTCCGGGTGACTGTCGACGGCGAGGAACTCTCGAATGGGTTTACCGAGAAATACGATACCCTCGAACCGGAGGACACGCTGGAGATCAAGGCCGAACCGAGCGAGGAAGTCGTCGTCGAGTGGGTCGGCGAGGGCGGGCCGGCGGAAGCGCTCAGCGAATACGTCGAACCGCCGGCGTCCTTCGAGTTAAGACGCACCACGAACGGGTTCGAAATCGTCTACGGTGGCGAGGAGCCCTACGACGCCGACGCCTTTGCCATTCGGACCGGCGACGGCGAGTTCGATCCGATCTTCGCCGCGGAATACGACACCCTCGAAAAGGGCGACAGTGTGGCAGTCGAACTCGATCAGCTGGGGACGATCAACCTCTACTGGATGGAACCGGACGAGCCGACTACCTACACCTGGCTCCACGTGCGCGATATGCTCCAGTTCGAACTCGATGGCTCCTCGCTGGTGTTTACGGGGCGGGGCAAATGGCCCGCCGAGGAGGTCAGTGTTACCGTCGACGACGAATCGATTTCAGGTTTCACAGGAACGATCACGAACGGCGACAGCATCGACTTGAGCGCTGAAACCGGGTCAACTGTCGGAGTCCAGTGGACCGGAGCCGATAATCCGACAACAGTGTTCTCGGAGACGATCCATCCGCCGCTTGAGTTCACCTTCGAATACGACGAGGGGGATGAATCGCTGACGATCACCTCGAACACTGCGGCGAAACTCGATCCCAGCAAACTCGTTGTCGTCGTCCTTCGCGATGAGGACAGACCGGAGTATCCCGACGCCTGGGCCGATGCGTACGACGTCGTCGAAAGCGGTGATTCGATCACCCTGTCAGTGTCCGCTATCGAAGGGGTAGCGGTCGAACACGAGTCCTGGAACGTCTACGTCCACGAAGACCTGGAATGAACACTTGACCTCCTCCCACGACTGAAGTCGTGGGATTCCTCCGTCGGGATGTCGGACTATGCCGACTCCACGGAGGCAACTTTTCCCACCGTACGGTGGGTACTCCGGTCTGTGTGATCTTCTTTGGGACTTGCCCTCGCGGGAGAGGATGATCTCTCTGACCATTCGTGGTCGTCCCACTCGAAGCACACGGGCTGGGCCATCAGCCCGACTATCATACCAGTCTCGCGTTCGAGGAACAGTTGACTCGCCTTGAGATCGGCGTGCCCCTCGAACCCACAAACACAGCGGAACAGGTCGCCGTTCCGCTCCGTATCCTCGCGTTCGCCACACTCTGGACACTCTTGGGTCGTCCACGACTCAGGCTCTTCGACGACCTCTATCCCATACTCTTCGCAGACACATTCGAGGCGGTCGATGAACCGACGGTATGCCCAAAAGTTGTGCGTTTTCCTGTTCACTTCGGGCATCCAGTGCGTTTCCAGTACGTCTCGGATGTCGCCGACGTACACGGTTGAAACGCCCTCGTCGTACAGGCGCTCGACGAGGTCGCGGACGAGTGCGTCTTGGGCGTGATCGCGCCGTGCATACATCGTATCGTACAAGTGGTCGATCCGCTCACTTGTTCGCCGCTGGTCGTCGAGTTTCGCCTGCAACTCCGCGATTCGTTCGGTCGTCGCACGGAACCGTTCGAACGGACGGATGCCGTCGTACAGGTACTGGGAACCGGTTGTCGTGGTGCAGGCGACAAGGTTGTTGGCACCAATGTCCAGAGCGGCTGTTTCATCAGCCAGCGGAGTTGCCCGTGCATCAGCAGAAACAGTCACGGGCTGCGAAGCTCTGAAGGTGTCATCGGTCTCGTCGAACCACAGGTCCAACCGGCCCTGCGTCTCGTACTCGGGCCAGTGTGGCTCGCCAGCGATTTCCAATCTGAGTCGTCCAGTGTGATCGTACCGGTCTTTCAACTCGGACCCGACCAGTATTTCAAGTCTGGATCGCTCGCCCCATTCGACGGTGTACGACGTGTTACGGATGACGGTATGGAGTTTTCGGCCATCGTCTTTGTTCCCCCAGAACCCCGGCGGGGTAGGGTGTTCCGTGACCGATGTATCTGACTCATCGTGGTACTTCTCCTTGTTTCTGAAGAACCCTCGCCACGCCTCCGAGTTCTTTCGGATCACTTGTTGGGCGGTGGATGCGCCGAGGGTGGCTTTATATTTGCCTTCGAGAGTGCCAGTATCGGCGTCCCACACGTCTTCGTTTTTGTACCCGTCTTCGTCGTCGTATCGGATGAGGCGTTCGTAGTTGGTTTCGTTCCAGAGTGCGGCAGACGCATCCAACAGATCCCGTAGCAGTTGCTCTCCCGTGGGGGAGAGCGAGCGCACGGCGAACGTGTTGGTGCGCTTCATCGCTGTTCTATTATTCTTCCTACAGATATAAATATCTATGTTTTATCTATTACTGTATGACCAACAACATCCACATCGAGGTCGATGACGACGAGCAGTATGACAAAATGCAGCGGCTCAAGGACAAGCACGGGTTGACGTGGAGAGGGTTGCTGGTACAGGGCATGAAGCGGATCGAAGAAGAGGAATTGTAGCGTGGGACATCCCACGGGCGGACACCGTGGTTTGATTCACAAGTGACGGATTCACCCCACGACTAAAGTCGTGGGCTCTCTCCTGCGTTCTCTGAAGCGTCGGCGCTCGCCCTCTGGACGATCCGGAGTCCCGGTCCGGATACTGTCTTTTATGTTCCACGGCTTCCCTGGTATCCGTAATGGCAGACGTTATCGACGGCAATGCAGTAGCACAGTCGATCCGGGACGATCTCGGCGACGCGATCGACACGCTCGAAGACGAACGCGTAACACCGACGCTGGCGACGGTGCTGATGAGCGACGATCCGGCCAGTGAGACCTACGTCTCGATGAAACAGGACGACTGTGCAGAGGTCGGCATCGAAGCGATCGACGTCGAGATCGACCCCGATGCGCCCGCCGACGAATTGTTCGACGAGATCGACCGACTCAACGCCGACGAGAACGTCAACGGGATTCTGGTCCAGATGCCGGTCCCCGATCACGTCGACAAACAGGCCGTCCTGCGTCGGATCGACCCCGAGAAGGACGTCGACGGGTTCCATCCCGAGAACGTCGGTCGACTGGTCGCGGGCGACGCCCGGTACAAGCCCTGTACGCCACACGGCATCCAGCTGCTGCTTGATGACGCCGGCGTCGATCCGGAAGGGAAAGACGCCGTCATCGTCGGTCGATCGGATATCGTCGGCAAGCCGATGGCGAATCTCCTGCTGCAGAAAGCGGACGGCGGCAACGCGACCGTGACGGTCTGTCACTCCCGGACCGATGACCTCGCGGCGAAAACCCGTGCGGCGGATATCGTCGTTGCGGCCGCGGGCGTCCCCGAAATGATCGACGGCGACATGCTCAGCGAGGGAGTCACGGTCATCGACGTCGGAATCAATCGGGTGGATGCAGACACCGAGAAGGGCTACGAACTCGTCGGTGACGTCGACTTCGACAGTGCAACCGAGAAAGCGACCGCGATCACGCCGGTCCCCGGCGGCGTCGGTCCGATGACTCGAGCCATGTTGCTGTACAATACTGTCAAAGCGGCTGGTCTCCAGCACGGCGTCGACGTCCCGCTTCCCTGAGCGCCGGACTGCTTGACGCTATCGTTCCGGATCGAGTTCCGAAAGATGGTCGCGAGCGCGGTCGAGCGCGTCCGGATCGTCCTCGATGAGATGAGTCCCGACTGCCCGGGCAGCCTCGATCAGCGCCTCGGCCTGTGCAGGGGAGACGTCCCCATCGAGAGCAGCCACCCGCGTCCGGTGGTCTTCGACGGCCCCGAGAACGGTTCGGGCCCGTTCGTCGGGGTCGTCGTCGAGATACTGACGGAGATCCCGCCGATACTCGGAGACGGTCGCCGCGGCTGCGAGTCCGCGGACCGGCACCAGCGTCTCGGGGACTGAGTCGGGGGCCGGCCGCTGTCCGGATGCTGCGCCATCCAGCAGTGCGAGCAAAAACCGTTCCTCGTCGTCAGTGACTGTCATCGATCGGGCGATAGCCCGCCCGACGTGTTTGAGTTCCATCGCAGCGACAAACGTGGCCCCAAGTGGTTGGAGATCACCTGCGTCGATGAAGCCATCGCGGCGGACGAACTCGGCTGCACATTCGGCGGCCCGATCAGCCACCCTCTCCGGCGGTTCGACGTCGATCATCTCGCGAGCGGGAGTCAGCTCAAGCGTGACCGGACTGGCAGTGTGGCGCGTCCGTTCGTCGACGCCGACGCTCCGCACACTGCCACAATCGGGGCACTCGACGCTGCCAGTCTCGTAGTACGTCCACCGGCTGCCACAGTTTTGACATTCACGTTCGCCGCGAATCCGCATACGTGGAACATGTAGACCCCAGTATAAAACGGGCCTGCTACACGGTCCGAGACCGACCGAACCAGGTAGTAGGTGCCTAAATCTATCGTAAATTGAGATTTCGGACCGGAGATTCCCCCTCCAGGTCGGTACTTTTAAGTTCATCCATCGGTGAGTATGTGATGACGCTTCGCTTGGAGGGCCGAAGCGTCAGCGGGGACCAATTCAGGGCGGCAAGCGTTCACGCGGGCTTTTCCCCGCGTGAATCGCTTTCCACTCTTTCGGACTAATACGATAGTAGCGACACCATTATCGATCAGTCACACTCGTCCCGTCGGTATCGAATGACGTAACTTACCAGTCGGCTTTCTGGTGAGAGATGCCAGTGTCATCGATTCACAAGATAGATCGTAAGTCTCACATTCCTTACTATTCCAAAGGCCGTATGTCACCGGCGATACCGAGGTGAAAGCGGGTCATACTGGTGAACGAAGCGGTATATTTATATCAACTCGATAATAACCGTCATGTGTACTTTACCGATGTACGACCTGACAGGATTCCAGCGTGACCTCCTATATGTCATCGCGGGGGAGGAGGAACCGCACGGGCTGGCGATCAAAGAAGAGCTCGAAGACTACTACGAGAAGGAGATCCATCACGGCCGTCTGTATCCCAATCTCGATACACTCGTCGACAAGGGCCTCGTCGAGAAGGGCCAACGCGACCGCCGGACGAACTACTACAGTCTGACGCGCCGCGGTCGCCGTGAGATCGAGGCACGACGCGACTGGGAAGGACAGTACGTCGACCTTTGAAGGGCAGTACTGCACCCGTCGGCGTTCAAAACTGGTAGCGGCGGTCGTCGGGATCGCCTTGCTGGGGGAACTGGTTCGCGCCAGTCATCTCGTCGTAAGTCATCCCGGAGAGATACTCATCGTAGGTGACGTCGTAGCTACTTCGAAGGTGGAAGTCGAGCGTGCCAGTGTCGACAGTGCTTTGAAAGAGCATGTGGACTGCACGCCGGAGGAGTTCGTCGGTCGATTCCGGTTCGAGGGCGGTCTCGAGCATCGCGAGTTCGTTGCGGGTCTCGCGGTCCAGATCGACGGCGATCTCCTCACCGAGTGCACCGTACTCAGCAGTGACATCGTCGGACAGCGCGTCGAGCGTCATATCGGAGCCACTCGAGCCGCCGGCAAACGCCTTTCGGCTCGGCGGTAGGTGACTACTACTCGGGACGGATTTTCCACCAGGGGACTGCCGGTGACGCCAGAAGTAAACGCCGGAATTGCCTACGACACGTCGATGAGTGAGGCCCTCGAGAATCTACCAGCCGATCAGGGTGCTATCCAGCGTGCGCTTATCGAGTGGTACCAGGACGACCACCGCGAGTACCCTTGGCGGGAGACGGATGACCCCTACGCGATCCTCGTCTCGGAGGTCATGAGCCAGCAGACACAACTCGATCGTGTCGTCGACGCCTGGGACGACTTCCTCGATCGCTGGCCCACGGTCGCAGACCTCGCAGATGCCGACCGAGCCGATGTGGTGGGCTTCTGGTCGGATCACAGCCTCGGGTACAACAATCGGGCGAAGTACCTCCACGAGGCCGCGACCCAGATCGTCGAGGAGTACGACGGCGCGTTCCCCGAGTCGCCCGACGAACTGTCCGAACTCATGGGCGTCGGTCCCTACACCGCCAACGCGGTCGCGAGTTTCGCGTTCAACAACGGCGACGCTGTCGTCGACACCAACGTCAAGCGGGTGCTGTATCGGGCCTTTTCGATCCCCGACGAGGACGCGGCTTTCGAGGACGCTGCAAGCACGCTCATGTCGGAGGGAGAGTCCCGGGTCTGGAACAACGCGATCATGGAACTCGGCGGCGTGGCCTGCGAGAAGACGCCGCGCTGTGACGCGGCGGGCTGTCCCTGGCGAGAGTGGTGTGACGCCTACGCGAACGGGGACTTTTCGGCACCCGACGTGCCCGAACAGTCGACCTTCGAAGGGAGTCGCCGCCAGATGCGCGGGCGGGTGATCGCCGCGTTAAAGGAACACGATCACCTCGCGATCGACAACCTCGGCCCGAAAGTGCGAGTTGACTACGCGCCGGAGGCTGACGCCGAGGCCGATCGGGAGTGGCTCCGGGACCTCCTCGAAGACCTAGCCGATGATGGGCTTGTCGAGATCGAGGAAGGGAGCGATCAACCGATCGCTCGACTCCGATAGCCGGCCCAGTGATTTGTCGGACGACGCCTGACGGCTGAAAATAGAATTTTTCACATGCTATTTAGAGTCTATGTACTGTGAGCGACCAGAGAAGGGATTTTTCAGGAACGAACTCTCAACGAATACCTTTATTTCCGTTCGGATTTAGATTCTATGTACGCTGAGCGGCTATGGAGCCTACAAACGAGGGGGAGACTCAAAGAAAGAGCCTGTCGATGCGTGAGTCCCAGGCACTCTCACGGCTCGCGAGTGAGGGCCGACAGATCATCACCATCAGTGACATCGCGGATGTCCTCGACATCCCCCGGGAGTCGGCTAAAGACATGGCGTATGCGCTCAAGGAGAAAGGCTGGCTTGAGCGGATCGCGTACGGGAAGTATCTCATCCTGCCGCTCGCTGCGGGTGAGAACGCCGTGTATACCGAACACGAGTTCGTGATCGCGTCCGCACTCGTCGAGCCGATGTACATCGGGTACTGGAGTGCGATGAACCAGCATGGGCTTACAGAGCAGCTGCCCCGTACTGTGTACATCGTGACGACAGAACGCGCCCAAGAACGCGAGATCCACGGGGTTACCTATCGACCGGTGACAGTTACTACGCAGAAGTTCTTCGGTTATCAACCGACTGCAGTCGGGTCAAACCAGGTGAATATCTCGAGTATCGAGAAAACGCTGGTGGATTGCGCGGACCATCCGGAGTTCTGTGGAGGCATCGACGAGCTTGCAAAGGCAATGCAGAACGCAGCAGAAATGCGATGTTCCTGGGAGCGGGTCGTCGAGTATCTGCGTCGAGTCGGGAACGGTGCCGCGACGAAACGAATCGTCTACCTCGCCGACCAGTTGGACCTCGTGCTTCCGGAGTACGACGAGATCGTTGCGGACTTCACGACTGGGTACCCGTTGCTCGATCCGACGAGAGAAGCGACGGGGACCCGCGACAGCACGTACCAGCTCCGCCTGAACATCGAACCCGAGTCGTTCCAGCCGGAGGACTTCTCGTGATTTCCGAAGCGCAACTCCGACAGCTGGCCAGAGAGCGGGACGTTCGCCTCGGCTACGCGGAGAAGAACTACGTCAATTCGTGGATCCTCTGGGCGATCTACACGAGCCAGTACGGCGATAACCTGCTGTTCAAGGGCGGCACTGCGCTCAGTAAGTTGTACTTCCCGGAGACGTGGCGCTATTCGGAGGATCTTGATTTCGGTGTCGAGGGAGAGTACCAAGGGAGCGAAGTGGAGTTGCGAGATGTATTGGAAGACGCTACCAGAGCCTCCGGTATCGACTTCGAGGTGACCAAACACCGCGAGCTACAGAAAGAAGCGTATCCGACACACTACGTCGATATCGATATCCAGTACAACGCTGTTCTCGGCCACAAGAACACAACGAGTCTGGACGTTATGATCGATGAATACGTGGTGTTCGATTCGGTAAACCATCGGCACAGCTACGAGGATGTCCCCGAATTCGAGTTGACCGCGTACAGCGTAGAGGAGATTTTCGCAGAGAAGTTGCGAGCGCTCTATCAGCGATCAAAGGCTCGTGACCACTACGATCTCTATCGGATGATTACCGAGGCAGACGTTGATGACTCGGTTATCCGTCCGGCATTCACGCGAAAGTGTGAACACGACGGTCTGGACATCAACCTCGGAGATGGACTTCCCGGGGAGAAACGGGACGAAATCCGCGACGGCTGGCAGAATACGCTCCCCGACCTTGTTGGGGATCTCCCCGAAGTCGGTCCTGTTTACAACGTCCTCGAGGACTACGTCGATTCGCTGGCAAGCGGCGGATCACTTCGGTGAGAATGTATCGGCGTTCGATGGGTCACTGTAATCCGGTCACGTTCACTCACCGTCCAGTCCCTGCTGGGCGACGCGCTGGCTGGCCTCCTCGATGAATTCCGCCGGCAGCGACCCGATCTCGCCCGCCTGCACCCGCCAGAGGTTGGCGTAGAGGCCGTCGGCGTCGATCAGGTCGTCGTGGGTGCCGCGCTCGACGATCCGGCCGTCCTCGACGACGAGGATCGTATCGGCGTCCCGGACCGTCGAGAGCCGATGGGCGATGACGAACGTCGTCCGGTCGGCTGCGACGTCGTCGATGGATTGTTGGATGAGCAGTTCCGTCTCGGTGTCGACGGCGCTGGTCGCCTCGTCGAAGACCGTGATCGCCGGGCCCTGGAGCAGGGTCCGGGCGATGGCGACGCGCTGGCGCTGGCCGCCCGAGAGCTTCACGCCGCGCTCGCCGACCTCGGTGTCGTAGCCCTCCGGCATGTTGGTAATGAACTCGTGAGCCTGGGCGCGTTTGGCCGCCTCGATCACGGCCTCGCGGTCGGCGTCGAACGCGCCGTACTTGATGTTCTCGGCGACCGTACCGTCGAACAGGAAGTTCTCCTGGCCGACGTAGCCGATGGAGTTTCGGAGGCTCGATAACGTCACGTCCCGGACGTCGTGGCCGTCGACCCGCACCGCGCCCTCGTCGACGTCGTAGAGCCGGAGGAGGAGCTTGACGAAGGTGGTCTTGCCCGCGCCCGTCGGCCCGACGAGGCCGACGGTCTCGCCCGGTTCGACGTCGACGTCGATGTCCTCGAGAACGGCCTGCTCCGCGTAGCCGAAGGTCACGTCGTCGAACTGGACGTGGCCCTCGACGGCTTCGAGTTCGATCGCGTCCTCAGCGTCCTGGATGTCGACGGGCAGGTTCATGATGCCGAGGATGCGCTTGGTCGAGGCGCGGGCGTCCTCGTAGCGGTCGATGATGGTGCTCATCTGGGCGAGGGGCTCGACCAGGCGCTGGGTGAGCAGGAGGAAGATCACGAGGGTCCCCTCCGAGAGATCGCCGGTGAGTGGCCCCGGCGGTCCCTCCAGGATCCAGACCCCGCCGACGACAAACGTCGCGATGAACGAGATGGAGGTTAGCGCCTGGAGGCCGGGCCGGTAGATGAAGTTCAGCCGGAGGGCGAGCCAATCGAGCCGGAAGTACTGATAGGAATGCTCGCGCACGCGCTTGTCCTCGTGGTCCTCGGTGTTGGCGGACTTGATGACCTCGATGCCGTTCAAGTTGTTCTCCAGGCGGCTGTTGAGGTCGCCGACGGACTGGCGGACGTCGGTGTAGCGTTCCTCGGCCAGTCGCATGAACCAGTACGTGAACACGGCTGCAAGCGGGATGACCGCGAGCGTGACCACGGCGAGTTGGCCGTTGAACCAGAACAGAATGAGGGAGATGCCGACGATGAGGACGCCGAGCTGGATCGACTCCCCGAACATGTTGTCGAGAAAGCGCTCCAGGCGGTTGGTGTCGTTCGAGAGGATCGACATGAGTTCGCCAGTCTGGACCTCGTTGAAAAACTCCATGTCCAGCCGTTGCATCCGCTGGTACGTCGCGGTCCGGACCTCATGCTTGACGCGGTGGGAGAAGAGGTTCAGCGACGACGCCCGGACGAAGTTGAGGATGGCCTGGCCGATCATAAACACGGCCATGAGGGCGATCACGAACCAGAACTGATCCATCGTCTCGTTTGGGAGCACCGTCCCTGGAATCAGGGGCAGCGCGAAGGATTCGCTCCCGAAGATAGCATCGAGCGCCACGCCGAGAAGGACAGGTGGGACGAGGGAGGCGAACCGGGAGCCGATCGACGCCAGGATTCCGACAAGGAACCATCGGCGACTCCCGTGGCCGTAACGCTGGAACAGCTGCCACAGCGGGTGTTCGACCGCGTCACGATATCGTTCGATGTACTCGATGTCCACGTGATCGTCTGTGCTCATTCTGGGTCAGAGAGACGCCCCTCTCTCCGAGCAGGCCCCCGTTAACACTTTCGCGACTCGTAGCCGCAGAATCACGAGCAATCGACCGGTTGAGGGGCGGAGACGAGGACACCTACATCGACATGAAGTCGACGCCGTCGATGTCGAGATCCGCCTCGCCGTCCCCGCGATCCCAGTCGTATTCGTTCCGAATAATGGCACACAGCGTCTCGCGAGGGCGATCGCTCTCCTCGACGGCCGAGTCGGTCCGCTCCAGGTACTTTCGCACTGTCGTCCGGGAAAGGTCGAGCGCCTCGGCGATCTCCGATCGGGTGGCACCGCGGGCCGCCCGGAAGACGATATCGGCGCGCGTCGCGTCGTCGATCGGTGCCGGCATGAGTGCATCTATTCAATACGAACAGATAAGGCCGATGGTTTTCGGATTTTTGGGCGAAATTCGGGCCGATAGCTGCTTCTATCTGCACATTTTACGCAGATGGCCGAAATCACTTTCACCCCGTCGGGATTCGGCCAGGGCATGTCCGACGGGACAATGCCGACTGGCTTCGAGGCAAAACGCGAGGCGTCCGACACGCTGGACACCATCTGGATGGACGGGGAGTTCATACCGTGGGAAGACGCGACGATTCACGTGCTTTCCCACGCGCTCCATTACGGGACGAGCGTCTTCGAGGGCGTCCGGTGTTACGAGACAGCCGACGGTCCGGCACTGTTCCGGTGGGATGCCCACCTGGACCGGCTCTACAACTCGGCTGCCATGTACGATCTGGACATCGGCTTCGACCGCGAAGAGCTGACGACGGCAACGCTGGAACTTCTGGCACGCCAGGACCTCGGGGGCTGTTACGTCCGGCCGATCGCCTTCTACGGCTACGACCGACTTGGGGTGAGTCCGACGACGCCGACGAAACTCCCCGAGCGTGTCGCGATTGCCGCCTGGCCGTGGGAATCATACCTGGGAGAATCGGCCCTGGAAGACGGGATCGACGCCGGTGTCTCCTCGTGGCGAAAGTACGGCCACGACCAGATCCCGCCGACGGCAAAGACCACCGGTGCGTACGTCAACGGCGTGCTCGCGACCGACGAAGCGGCCCGCAACGGCTACGACGAGGCGATCGTGCTCAACAGCGAGGGTAACGTCGCCGAGGGACCGGGCGAAAATCTCTTTCTCGTCGATGACGGGGAGATCTACACACCCGGCCTCGCCGAGGATGCACTCGATGGCATCACACGCCAAAGCGTCATCGAACTCGCTCGCGAGGCGGGATACACCGTCCACGACGACGCCCGGATCGGCCGCGGCGAGCTCTATACGGCGGACGAACTGTTCTTCACCGGGACGGCCGCCGAGGTGACGCCGATCCGGTCGGTCGACGACCGCGCGATCGGCGCGGGATCGAAAGGGCCGGTGACCGACGACTTGCAAACGCGGTTTTTCGATCTCGTGTCGGGACCGGTCGACACCCACGAGGCGTGGTTCACGCGCGTGCACTGATGCTTGCGATGTCGCCGGGTAGATGCCGGCATCTCAGTACGCAATCGCGAAACCTTTCACGGACGCCTCAGTGTGAGCCATCATGAGCGAAACGCGCGTCGTCGCGATCTGTGGCAGTCTGAGAGACAATAGTCACACCCGAAAATCACTCCGAATCGCGCTCGAAGCGGCCGAGAACGCCGGCGCGAGTACTGAGTTGCTCGACCTCCGGGAGTGGGAGTTGCCGGTGTTCGACGCCGACAGGGGCGATGCAGGCGACGCCGAAGCGTTTCGCGAGCGAGTGCGTGCGGCGGACTCGGTCATCCTCGGCACGCCGGTCTATCACGGCTCGTTCAGCGCACCGCTGAAGAACGCGCTCGATTACTGTGGGTTCGACGAGTTCGAAGACACGACGATCGGCCTGCTCGCGGTCGCCGGCGGGCGCTTCCCGATCACCGCGCTCGAACAGCTTCGGACAGTTTCTCGCGCACTGGATGCCTGGGTCATCCCCCATCAGGTTGCGATCCCGCGGGCGTCGAGTGCTTACGAGGACGGCAAGCTGGTCGACGATGAACTTCGAGAGATGATTGAGGTCCTCGGTGCAGAGGCGGTCCAGTACGCCCACATCGAACCCGATCCGGCGTCCTTCGAGAGCGGCGAGAACGTCGGCGCTGATGACTGATGAGTTCGTCCTGGTCGGCGCGGCTTGAAAAGGGCACGTTGACGGGAACCAAACCGACAAAGTCCCGGGCGGACAAGGTCGTGTCGTGACGCAGTGGGTCGACCCGACGGGACGCGGTCGCGAACGGGGACCGATGGGATTGCTCCGTGCGTGGCTCGGGGTGATGACCACTCCCCGTGAGTTCTTCCAGAACGCAGTCGCACCTGGTGATCAGGCACCCGGGCTGGTGTTTCTGACCGGGATCGTCGCGATCGAAGAGAGCGTGCGGTACGCCCTGGTTCCGGGCGCGGCGCCCGTTCTAAGTGACCGACCAGTGGCGACAGCTGTCCTCGCCGTCCTCGTGACGGTCGTGCTGATCGCGCCGACCGGACTCCACCTTCTGGCGGCGATTCAGACAATCCTGCTGTGGCCGATCACCGAGGATCGGGCCGGGATCAGCGAGACAGTCCAAGTGCTGGCCTACGCTACTGCCCCGTGCGTGGTGGCCGGGATCCCGTGGCCGCCACTCCAAGTAGCCGCTACCGGGTACGGATCTCTGTTGCTGGTCGCGGGCCTGTCGACGGTCCATGGCATCAACCAACTGAAGGGTATGCTCGCCGGCGCGATACCGGCTGCGCTGCTGTATGGCGTCGCCTTCGGTGGGTTCGATGCGGTCGGCGCGATCGTTTGAGTGTTTGCGGTTGTCAGTCTGGGTCAGCGACGTTTCGACAACCGTTTTAGGCCGGACCCGTTTTCTGACATCAATGGGTTCGTGTATCATCTGCGGTACGTCTGTCGAAGGGCACATCTGTGACATCCACGAAGAAGACGCAGTCTTCGAGTTTCGCGGGAGTACACCCGACGAACTGACGCCGGGTCGATACTACCGCGGTACGGTCGACGGCTTCGCCGAGTTCGGCGTCTTCGTCGACATCGGCGATAGCGTCACTGGACTGTTACACGAGAGCGAACTGGATAGTCGACTTGAAAGTCTCAGCTGGCAACCCGGCGATACCGTCTACGTGCGCGTCACGAACGTGCGCGACAACGGTAACGTCGACCTCAGCTGGTCGATCCGGCAGGCCGACGACGAGTTCCGTGGCGTCTTGATCGACGACCCGGACGAGGATCACGAGTTGTTGCCCGAAGAGACCGACGAGCCGATAGACGAACAGTCGACGCCCGACGAGAGTCCTGAATCAACCGAGTCCGAATCGACGGACTCGAAACAAACTGACGCGACGACAACAGGCGCTGTGCGGACGCGAGAAGACTCACAGACCGGCGGCGGAGCCGTCGGCCTCGAAGAGTCTGAGTCGGCATCAGCTGCGGACGAATCGGCCTCGGCTGGGTCAGCGGACGTCGAAGGAACTGCCGACGAAGACGTCGAAGATGAGCCAGCAGAAGCCGAACGGACGCCCGAACCGCCGAGCGTCGACGTCGGCGACCTCGAGGGGTGGATCGGCGACACCGTCCGGATCACCGGCGAGATCGTCGACGCCCGCCAGACGAGTGGGCCGACGGTGTTCGAACTCCGGGACGGCACCGGCAGCGTCGACTGTGCGGCCTTCGTCGAGGCCGGCGTCCGCGCGTATCCGAGTGTCGAGGAAGGTGCCGTCGTCGAGATCGACGGCGAAGTCCGCGAACGTCGCGGCGAGCTCCAGGTCGAGACCGAGGAACTGGAACTGTTCGACGAGGACAAACGCGAGGCAGTCCTCGAAGAGATCGAGGCGACGCTCAGCGAGCGCGCCCGGCCCGACGAGATCGACCCGCTCGTCGCCGACGAGGCGGTCGCCGCCGAGAGCGAATCGATCCGGGACGTCGTCGGCGAGATCCGGCGGGCCGTCCTTGAGGATCGCCCGGTGATCGTCCGCCACAGCGCCACGACTGACGGATACGTCGGGGGCGCGGCGATCGAGCGCGCCGTCCTGCCGCTGGTTCGCGATCGCCACGACCGTCGTGACGCGGAGTACCACTACATCGATCGACGGCCCATTGAGGGCGACGTCTATGGCCTCGACGACGCGACCACCGACGTGACGCGGATGCTCGGAGACCGCGAGCGTCACGACGAGAATCTGCCGCTACTGGTGTTCGTCGCCGCCGGTGGCACCGAAGAGTCGCTCGACGGATTCGAACTGCTTGATGTCTACGACGCGTCGAAAGTGGTCATCGACACCGTCGCCGAATCGACCATCGTGGACACGGTCGACGCGGCACTCGCTCCGAAGGCCGACGCGACCTCGGTCGCCATCGCCGACGGAACGACCCGCGGGCCGACCGCGAGCGCGCTTGCGGCGACGGTCGGTGCCCACGTCGAGGAAGACGTCCGACCCGATCTGGCGCACCTGCCGGCTGTGAGTTACTGGGGCGAGGTCCCCGAGGCCTACGCCGCGGCCGCCGCCGAGGCGGGCTACGATGGGACGGCCGTCAGCGAGATCCGCGAGGCAGTTGCGCTTGAAGCCTATTACCAGTCCTACGAGGACAAGCGCGAACTCGTCACGGACCTGCTCTTTGGCGGCCGCGAGACGACCGACGCCGACGTGCGCGGGCTGGCGAGTCACGTCAGCGAGCAGTTCCGCGAAAAGCTCGACGTCGCCGTCGAGACCGCCCAGGAGAACCTCGACCGACGCAGTGTCGGCGACGAAACGATCGGTGTGCTTGACATCGATCGCTTCACCCACACGTATGACTTCCCGCCGGCGACGCTGCTGCTCGACGAACTCTACCGCCGGAGTGACGATCTGACAGCGATCGTCGGCGTCGACGAGGACGAACTCCACGTCCGGAGCGGCCACGAACTCGACGTGCGCGAACTCGTCGACGCGGCCGACGAGACTGTCGAGGGGGCCGACCTCGAACCGCTCAGCACCCGCTCGCATCGCATCGAGTTCCTCGCCGGCCAGCGCTCGACGGTCGTCGACGCCGTGCTCGACGCGATCGTCGACAGCGTCTGATCGCGGCTGCTTTCTCTTCCGTTCGCTATCGCCCGTAGCGACACGCTTATTCGGTCGAAACGGCGACGTTGAGCCACGCAATGAGCACCGACGCGCCCGAGGCAGTCGAGGATCCGTTCGAACGCGCCTGTGAGGAGTTGATCGAACGGATTCTCGAGGGCGATCTCGATCGCGACGGCCTCGAAGCCGCCAAGCGGGACGTCTGCTCGAAGCACTCCTCGCCGAAAGTGCCGAAGAACTCGGATCTGCTCGACCGTGCGCCGGACGGTCGCCGCGATGAGCTGGCGGCCGTCGTGCGTCGCAAGCCGATGCGGACCGCCTCGGGTGTCTCGCCGGTCGCGATCATGACCTCGCCCGAACGCTGTCCACACGGGAAGTGTCTCTACTGCCCGGGCGGGCCGGATTCGGAGTTCGAGAGTTCCCAGAGCTACACCGGCCAGGAACCCGCCGCTGCTCGCGGGGTGCAAAACGACTACGACCCCTACGGGCAGGTGACGCTGCGGCTCCACCAGCTCCGGAAGATCGGCCACCCGATCGAGAAGGTCGAACTCATCCTCATGGGCGGGACGATGACCGCACGGAGTCACGACTATCAGGAGTGGTTCGTCAAGCGCGCGCTGCAGGCGATGAACGAGTACGATCCCGACTGCGATCCCCAGCCCTCCGAAACCGAGAGCTTCGCCCAGGATCCCGATGCGTACGACTTCCGCTATCTCGAGGACGTCATCGCCGACAACGAGACGGGATCGATCCGCAACGTCGCCACCACCTTCGAGACCAAGCCCGACTGGTGTGGCCCCGAACAGGTCGACCGGATGCTTCGGCTCGGCGGGACGAAGGTCGAGGTCGGCGTCCAGACGACCTACGAGTCGATCAACCGCGAGATGCACCGCGGTCACGGCGTCGACGCCTCCATCGAGGCCAACCGGCGTCTTCGGGACGCGGGGTTCAAGGTCGGCTTCCACATGATGCCGGGTCAGCCCGGCATGACCGAGGAGATGGTCCGGGAGGACTTCCGGCGGCTGTTCGAACAGCCCGAGTGGCGGCCGGACTACCTCAAGATCTATCCGACGCTCGTCGTCGGCGGGACCGTCACGTACGATATGCACCGCCGCGACGAGTTCGAACCCCTCACCAGCGAGGAGGCCGCCGAGCTCGTCGCCGACGTCAAGCCGATGATCCCGGAGTACACGCGCCTCCAGCGCGTCCAGCGCGATATCCCCGCGCCACTCATCGAGGCCGGCGTCCAGAAATCCAACCTTCGCCAGCTCGCCCGACAACGCATGGAGTCCCGCGGCGAGTCGTGTTCGTGCATCCGGTGTCGAGAGGTCGGCCACAGCGACGAGGAACCCGATGAAGTCACGCTGGACGTCGAGAAATACGAGGTTGCCGGTGGTACGGAGCACTTCATCAGCTTCGAGGATCGTGACCGGGATCTGCTGGTCGGGTTCTCACGTCTCCGGTTCCCCGGCGAGGTCGTCCGGCCCGAACTCGAAGAGGCGGCTGTCATCCGAGAGCTACACGTCTACGGCAGCGAGATCCCGATCGGCGAGGCAGGCGAGGACGGCGACGACTGGCAACACCAGGGCTACGGGAAGCGTCTCATCGAGCGCGCCGAGGCACTCGCTGCCGACGCCGGCTACGGGAAAATTGCCGTCCTCAGCGGGATAGGCGCGCGGGAGTACTACCGCGACCAACTCGGGTATTGCCAGGACGGCCCGTACGTGAGCAAGCGACTCGATTGAGCCAGCAACTTCTCGATATGCTGCCGTCGCTCGATTTGTTTCGATTTGTATACCACCCGCGGAAAAGGAGGAAACCGAAAGCCAGAGTCGCTCGACAACCTCGTGACGCTCTGAGCGCCTACCGGCAGCTTGGAAGGACAGTCAGCGGCTGGTTCGCTGAAACAAGACCTTCAGCGTTGCAAATACGACACCGAACACAAGACCGAGAGCGATTGCGTCAGTGAGAGAGCCACTGCTGATCAGCATATGTGCAACCGCATACGTCCCTCCGGGAATCGCCACCAGAACCAGCCACTGAATCGGTGTGTGTTCCTCGAGATAGCCCTCAAGCTGTTGGTACTGCTCGTAGCGCTTCTGGAGGCCGGAGGGCACGGACATGTGAGTATCCATAGCCGGAGAAAAGTTAAATCAATTGGTGAATCACTATCTGCAGCCACTGCTGGACGACGAGCGACACGCTTACGGCGCGCGCCCGACCAGTCCGGGCATGGACCGCAAGCGGGAACTCACCAGCGTGGACTGTGCCGCACTCGCCGGGGAACTCCGGGCGTTCGTCGGCGCGTACCACGAGAAATCCTATCTCTACGACGACGATCTGCTTCGCCTCAAGCTGAGCGGCCCGAACTTCGGCCGGATCGAACTCCTGATCGAGGTCGACGACCCCAAGCGCGTGCACACGATCACTCCGGATCGGGTTCCCAACGCGCCCGAGCGGCCGCCCAATTTCGCGATGATGCTCCGGAACCGGCTGGAAGGAGCACAACTCGAGAGCGTCGAGCAGTTCGAGTTCGACCGCATCCTCCAGTTGCGCTTCGAACGCAGCGACGACCACACGACGATCATCGCCGAGCTATTCGGCGATGGCAACCTCGCCGTGCTCGACGAGACAGACACCGTCATCGATTCCCTGGAGACGGTGCGCCTGCAATCCAGAACGGTCACGCCGGGCTCTCAATACGAGTTTCCGTCAGCGCGATTCAACCCGCTCACCGTCGAGTACGAGACGTTCGTCGAGCGGATGCGACAGTCAGACGCAGACGTGGTGCGGACGCTGGCGACCCAGCTCAACTTCGGCGGGCTCTACGGCGAGGAACTCTGCTCGCGGGCCGGCGTTCCCTACAACCAGGCCATCGGGGAGACCACCGACGCGGAGTTCGAGGCGCTGTACGACGCAGTGAATGACCTCTCGACACGACTCCGCGAGGGCGATCTCGACCCGCGACTCTACTTCGAGACGGACGAGCAGGAGACGCCCGTCGACGTGACGCCGGTGCCGCTGGTCGAGTACGAAGACACGCCAGGCGAGTCCTTCGACTCGTTCAACGACGCCCTCGAAGCGTACTTCCTCGGTCTGGAACAGGAGCCCGACGAGGAGGAAACCGGATCGAATCGACCGGACTTCGAGGCGGAGATCGAGAAACAAAAGCGGATTATCCAACAGCAGGAAGGGGCCATCGAAGACTTCGAGGAAGACGCCGAGGCCGAACGCGAGAAAGCCGAACTCCTCTATGCGAACTACGACCTCGTCGACGAGGTGCTTTCGACGGTCCAGGACGCCAGAGCGGCCGAAACACCCTGGGACGAGATCGAGGCGACGCTTTCGGCTGGCAAGGACCAGGGGATCCCGGCCGCCGAGGCCGTCCGCGATGTCGACGGCAGCGAGGGGACGGTGACGGTGCAGATCGACGACCACCACATCGAACTCGACGCCGATACCGGCGTCGAGAAGAACGCTGACCGCCTCTATCAGGAGGCAAAGCGCATCGAGGGGAAGAAGGCCGGCGCGGAGGAGGCGATCGCGAACACCCGTGAGCAACTCGAAGCCGTCAAACAACGGCGTGAGGCGTGGGAAGCCAGCGACGGGGACGATGGCGGTGACGGGAGCGGAGAAACCCACGAGGACGACCAGGAAGACGTCGACTGGCTGACTCGCGAATCGATCCCGATCCGGACGAGCGAGGAGTGGTACGAACGGTTCCGGTGGTTTACGACGAGCGATGGCTTTCTCGTGATCGGCGGCCGAAACGCCGACCAGAACGAGGAACTCGTCAAGAAGTATCTCGATCGCGGCGATCTGTTCTTCCACACGCAGGCCCACGGCGCGCCGGCGACGATCCTGAAAGCGACCGGGCCGAGCGAAGCGCCACCGGACGACATCTCGATTCCGGAGTCGAGTCGGGAGGAGGCCGCCCAGTTCGCCATCTCCTACTCGACGCTCTGGAAGGAGGGAAAATATGCGGGAGACGTCTACTGCGTCGGCCCCGACCAGGTCACCAAGACGCCCGAGAGCGGCGAGTATCTGGAGAAGGGGAGCTTCGCCATCCGGGGCGATCGGACCTACTACGACGACACGCCGGTCGGCGTCGCCGTCGGAATCACCTGCGAACCTGAGACGCGCGTCATCGGCGGCCCGCCGAGCGCAATCGACGGGCAGGCCGAGACCACGATCGAAGTCGAACCGGGGCGGTATGCACAGAACGACATCGCCAAGCGACTGTACCGGGAATTCAAGGGGCGCTTCGCTGACGATACCTTCGTCCGGAAGGTCGCCAGTCCGGATTTGATCCAGGAGTTCCTCCCGGCGGGTGGCAGCCGGATGGTCGAGGAGTGAACGGCGACGAACCGGTGACGTTTTGTCGTATCGCTATCCTGTCACGGTCATGGTCGAGTGGGCTTATCCTGCGTTCACGCTTTTTGGCGCGCTGATCTTCGGGCTGGCACTGTCCCACGCCTGGCCCGACCGACGTCGAACGACGATGGTCGTGTCCGGACTGGCCTACGGGCTACTCTTAGAGCAGTTGACGATCCTCGCCTACGAAGCCTACAGCTATCCGGTCGGCGAGTACCTCGTCACGCTGGCCAATGTGCCGCTGGCGATCGGTCTGCTGTGGGCGTCGGTTCTGTATGCCGGGTACGTGAGCGCGCGGAACGGTGGACTGACCGGAATCGCGGCCGCGCTGTTCGTCGCGCTGTTCGCGTTGCACGTCGACCTGGCGATCGACGCCGTCGCGATCCGCGTCCCCTACTGGGAATGGGGACGATGGGGCGAATGGTTCGGCGTGCCACTGGGTAACTTCGTGGGCTGGTTCTGGGTCGCCGTCGCCTACGGGGGTTGGTGGTGGTTCGTCGAACGTCAGTGGCCGGATCTCAGCCGGATGGCCACTGGGGCGGCCGTCGTCGGTGGTATCGTCGTGCCGACAGGCGGATTGATGGTGACCCTGGCAGTGTACGATGTCCTGGTGTTCCCGACAGCGGGACTCCTCGCCGGGACCGCCGGGACCGTGGCGCTGGCGATTGCCATCGTGATGCGAGCGGGCTGGCAGCCCCACGCCCCGCCGACACCGATCGCTGCGATTCCTGTCGTCACGCACGTGTTCTTTCTCGGCGTCGCCCTGTGGCTCGGGTACGGCCGCGGACTCATCGCTATCGGTCTCGTGATGCTCATGGTTTCGGTACTCGTCCATCTGCCGCCGAAATCACTCAGCGGCCTTCGAGAGGGGTGAAGTCCCGTTCCGGAACCGAAATGCCGGCCGGTCGTCGTTGTTCCGTCTTCTCCCACTCGAAGAATCTCCGGAGCTCCGATCCGCACTCTCACCGGAGTTCTCAAAGGGTGCAACGGGTCACTCGGTCGCGACGGTCGACCGAACCGCGTGCTGAAACCCGCGCCAGCGACCGTACTCCCAGCTACCGCCGTACAGCACTGCCCCCGTCAGAAACAGTCCCGCACCGAGCGCGACCGGGGCGACCGTCGGCAGGGCGGAGAGGCCGGCGAAGGCGCCAACCGCGAGTGCCGCCAGGCCCACGCCGCCGACCGTCCCGACCGACGCCGAGTGGACGCTACCGTTCCCGACCACTAGCCTCGCGCCCAGCGACGCCAGTCCGAGACCTGCCAGCCCCCCGACGAGGAGTGCGGCGGTCGTGAGTGACGCGCCGACGACGCCCGCCAGAACGGTGACGAACCCACCGACCGCGATCCCGTTGGCGAGTCCGGCGACCCGTCGAACGCCGCCGAGTGCCGGGGCGGTCGCTGGCTCGGGGTCACGTGACCCGTCGTCAGCCCTGTCGGTCTGCCCGTCGGCGACGTGGGTGACGCGCTGGCCGACGTGAATATACTGCCCAGTTCCCTCGGGGGCGTCCCAGCCGGTCGCTTCGGTGACGTCGACGCCCGGCGTCTCGACGGCCACGTTCTCGAATCTGATCGGCAATCCGGCCGCGAACTCGAAGGTGGGGTGATCCTGTAGCTGGACGTGGAGGTGGGGCTCGCTGGAGTTGCCCGAGTGGCCACACCGACCGATCTCCTGGCCCCGGTCGACCCGCTCGCCGGGTTCGACCACGATACTCCCGGGAACGAGGTGGACGAGGCTGCTGTACTCACCCTCGGCGTGGCGGATCGTGACGGCGTTGCCGGTGATCGAGCGCTTGCCGGGATGAGAGAACCCGCCGGCCCGGCCCAGTTCCGGATCGCCGTCGCGGACGTCGACGACGACCCCGTCGGCGGGCGCGAGGACCGGCTTGTCGTAGCAGTAGTAGTTCTCGACGCTCGTGTCCGCCTCCGCCGGGCGCGTCCGCCCGTCGTCGTCGGTGATCACGAGGTCGTAGGCGTAGCGCTGGGTCGCCGGGTACCACGAGTGGGAGTGCTCCTTGATCGGACTGCCGTTGACGACCGTCCAGGCCCCCTCGACCGGCAGTCGGTACTGACCAGATTGGGTGAACGATTCGGGGGCCGGCAAGGAGCCGCGATGTCGCACGACGGCGACGGCGCTGCCCAGCAGTTGCATCACGTCCTGGCGTCCCATCAGGGGATTCAGCACCGACAGCGAAAGTCCATACAGCATGGCGAACAGCCCACGCCAGCCACTGTCCATCTCGAGCCAGTCACGCGGGCCCGCAGCCGACTCGTCGTCGCCGAGTGACTGCCTCACAGCGCCGATCAGCATGGCGACGAACGGCCACAGCCAGAACAGCCAGAAGACGGAGAACAGCTTGAGTACTTCGAGGCCGGGCACGACCTCTCCGGGGATGCCGAGAAAGCCCAACATCCCCAGGGAGAGCGGACTGATCGAAGCAAGCCGTTCGCGGAGACGGTCCACAACTGTCCCCGCCTCTGGAGGGGATCGCGTTTCGGTCATTACCGGTGTACAGGGCGTTCGACGGTGTAAGCGTTCTGTGAAGCTGATTTCACACGGTGACCCACACACTTCGCCGGAAACCTGGATTCAATGGCGGTGTGGGACCACGTGCGTCCGATGGCTGACGACCAGGGGAGTGCCGTCGCCGAGGACGCCTTCGCGCTGCTCGGTCACGAGATCAGACTCGACATCCTCCGGGCCCTCTTCGACCGGTACGAGCCGATCGATCCGACCTCGGGCCCGGAGCTACGCGACCGGCGAACGCTGTCGTACGCGGAACTGATGGATGCCACCGGCGTGCAGGACAGCGGCAAGTTCAACTACCATCTGGAGAAACTCCGCGGCGCGTACGTCGAGGCGGTGGACGGGGAATACGTCCCGACGGCCGGCGCGATCGCGCTGTACGAGGCAATGATCGCGAACCGCCCGACTGAGTCGGTTCCGGCCGACGTCACTGTCGAGGCGACCTGTCCGAACTGCGACGCCGACCTGCACGGCGAGTACGAACAGGAGTTTCTCACCGTCGAGTGCCCGGCCTGCGACATCTTCTGGGGCGCGACCTACCGGTTCCCGAAGCACGGCGTCGCCGTCCGGGAAGGTGTCGACGTCTACGAGGCCCTGTACGATCGAATGATGTACCACGTCGGCCTCGCCCGGACGGGACAGTGTCCGTCCTGTGCGGGGATCACGGGCGTGACGCTGCCGTGGGACCGCCTGGACGGTGAGTCAACCCCGACGGTCGAGATGACGTGTGGGACGTGTTCCTGGCTCGCGACCGTCGACGTCATCAGCGCCCTCCAGTTCGAACCGCGAGTGACGAGTGCGCTGGTGGAGATCGGGGTACCGCGCGAGGAGACCAGTAGCCTGCGGGCGACCGAACGCGTCCTCCCGGCCGTCACCGGCCGGGTCGAGTCAAGGGAGCCGTTTTCCGCGACGGTCACCGTTCCACACGAGGGGGCCATCGCCGAGATATCGGTCGGGGAGGGCCTCGAGGTCCGCGCCGTCGAGACGACCACAGACTGAGCTCTGCCAGGGCAGCACGGCGAGCGGAAACGGCAGGCACTTGTCGCATGCTGCCCGAAAGCGGGTATGCGAATTGCCGAGCGGGAGCGCGTCGAGGGTGGACGTGAGCGCCTGACGCTCGTCCCCGAGAGCCTCGACGACCTCTGGCATCTCACCTACGTGATCGAGCCGGGCGACCGGGTGGCCGGCGACACCACCCGGCGCATCCAGCGCAACGACGACCAGATGCGGGACACGGGCGGGGAGCGAGAACACATCTGGGCAGCCCTCGACGTCGACGACGTCGAGTTCGCCCGCTTCGCCGATCGGCTCCGGGTCAGCGGCGTGATCGGTGACTGTTCCCGGGAGGATCAACTCGGCCAGCATCACACGATCAACGTCGAGCAACACGACGAACTCGACGTCGAGAAGACGTGGAAGCCCGACCAGATGGATCGGATCGAGGAGGCCGTCGAGGCGACCGACGTCCCGGACGTTGCCATCGTGACCGTCGAGGAGGCCCAGGCCTACGTCCACACCGTCGAACAGTACGGCACCGAGGAACGGGCGTCGATTGCGGGGCCGACCGGCAAAGGCGAATACGCCAGACCCCGTGAAGAGTTGTTCGGGGAACTCACGGACGTGCTCAAGCGAACGGACGCCGACGCGATCATCCTCGCCGGGCCGGGTTTCACCAAGCAGGACGCGCTCGCCTACATCGAAGACGAGGCACCGGCGGTAGCTGACTCGATCCGGACGGTCGACACCAGCGCCGTCGGCGATCGGGGTGTCCACGAGGTGCTCAAGCGCGGGGCCGTCGAGGACGTCCAGGAGGAGACCCGCATTGCCGAGGAGGCGACGCTGATCGACGAGTTGATGGAACGGATCGCGACCGGCGCGAAAGTATCCTACGGACCGGACGCAGTGGCTGAAGCCGCCGAGTATGGAGCCATCGAGCACTTACTCGTCCTCGATGAACCGCTCCGTCGGGCGCGTGACGAGGGAGACAACTGGGATATCGATGTCGATCGCGTCATCGAGCGGACCGAACAGCAGGGGGGTGAAGTGACCGTCTTCTCACGGGAGTTCGACCCGGGCCAGCAACTCTCGAATCTCGGTGGGATCGCGGCACTGTTACGATATCGCCTCGAATCGTGATAGGAAATTTCCAAAACGGTTTTTTGATGTGGGTGTGATTCCTATTCGACGGAGCATACTCACCGCGAATGTCTTTCGAAAATCAACCGGACTTCGCCAGCCAGGTTGCTGACCTGAACCGATACGGGCAGGCACTCAACAGCTGTGAGAGCGTCGACGAAGTCGTCTCGCTCACGCTCGAAGCGGTGTCACTGCTGTTTGACTTTCCATACGCCTCGTTCGTCGTGGTCGGTAACGGCCATCCGGAGGTGGCTGACAGCACGAACCCCCACTTCGAACCAGGTGACGAAGTGACTGATGTGGTAACCCAGGCCATCGAATCCGGCGAGACGGTTCGTCGCACGGGTGCGGAGGCCGGTGTTGTCGAGGATTCGGACGTAACTGCTACGCTTGCCGTGCCGGCCAGTATCGTTGACGAGGTCATGGTGGTTTTAGTGACGCGTGCGACGTCGATCGACGAGATCGGCGCAGAGCACGCCGAACCGCTCGAGATCCTCGCCTCGCACGCCGCGACGGCGATCAGTAACATCCGGTCGCGGGAGCAACTCGAACGCGCACGCCAGGACCTCGAGACGCGCAAGGAGATGGTCGAGCTGTACGACCGCCTCCTCAGACACGATCTCGGCAACGATCTGCAGGTGATCTCCGGGTTCACTGACTTCGTTGCGGACAGCGTCGACGGTGACACACTTGATTACGTCGAACGCATCAAGCACGCTGCCGACGACGCGGCCGACCTCATCGAGCGAGTGGGCGACATCGTCTCGACGCTGGAAGAGGCAGACGAACCCGAACCGAAACCGCTCCGGCGGGAACTCGATGAAACGGTCACGACCGTCGACACACAGTTCGACGAGTTGACCGTCGAGTTCGATCCGGCGGACTTCGAGTACCAGGTGTACGGTGGCGACCTGCTCGATTCAGTGTTCACAAACATCCTCTCGAACGCCGCGATCCACAACGACGACCCGGTGACGGTTTCGATCTACCTCGAACAGCCGAACGCCGAGACCATCGTCGTCGGCTTCGCTGACGACGGGTCGGGCGTTCCCGAGGCAGTCCGTGACGAGATCTTCGAGATGGGGCGAAAGGGACCGGAAAGTGAGGGGACCGGTCTCGGACTGGGATTCGTTCGCGCGCTAACTGAATCGTACGGCGGCACGGTCGAAGTCAGGGAGAGCGAAGCAGGCGGAGCCGACTTCCGGGTCGTGCTCGAACGCGCCTGAGTGACGAAAGGTGGCAGATTGGCTCACAGCCATACGCTTTATCCGCTCGGACGCGAACGTCGAGCCATGGCGAGTATTCCCGCAGCATTTCACGATCTCTTCGAGAAACAGACGTTCGCCCACCTGACGACGATGACGGCGGACGGAGAGCCACACACGACACCCGTCTGGATCGACTACGACGCCGACGATGACCTGATTCTGGTCAACACCGAGCGCGGCCGACGCAAGGAACGGAACGTGGCCCGCGACCCAACAGTCTCGGTGAGCATGGTCGACCCGGACAACCCCTACCGTTTTCTATCGGTGACTGGAGTGGTCGAATCGACGACGACCGAGGGAGCACGCGACCACATCGACGCCCTCGCACAGCGCTATCTGGGCGAGGACGAGTATCCCACGCCGGTCGAGACCGAGCGAGTCATCCTCCGAATTCGGGCCAAAGAGGTCATTACGGGCGACGTGGAGTGACGCTTTCCGACCTACACCTCGACGCACAGCCCGTCGCTCGCGACTGCCACAGCACCGGCGTAGTGCTCGTGAACCGACGCGATCATGTCCTCGTGTCGGCCATCAGTGTGGGGATACAGGTGTGTGAGATAGACGGTCCCGATGGACGCTTCGGCCGCCGCCAGCGCCTCGCCGAGTGATCCCGGCGTCGCATGGGTGTCGGTCTCGACGTCGTCGGGGAACGAACAGTCGTGGACCAGCACCTCGGCTCCGTCGGCCGTCGAGAGGAACGCCGGGAACGCCCGGGTATCGCCGCTGACGACGACCGTGGGGGCGTCCGCACCCGCCGGCGAAACCCGGTAGCCAAAGCCGGCCATCGAATGCTGTACCGCCCGAGCAACCACGTCGAAGCCAGCGAGCGTCGTTGCTCCGGGTTCGATATCGGTGGCATCCGGATCGACATGTTTCCGAAGATACGTGTGAACGTCGAGCAGTTCGTCGAGCAGGTCGCGAGTCCCGGGCGGCCCGGCGATGCAGAGATCGGACGCCCCGGCCAGCCAGCGAGCCTTCACCAGCGGGAGCAAGTCGGCGACGTGATCGAGATGGTGATGGGTGAGGAGGACGGCGTCGAGGTCAATGTACCCTCGTTCGGTCGCCGCGAGGGCGTCGAGGACGCCGCTGCCACAGTCGATCAACAGTCGGTTGCCCTCGGCTTCCAGTAGCAACCCGGTCTGATGCCGATTGCCGGTCGGCATGGCGCTGCCGGTACCCAGAAACGTCAGTTGCATGGCGATGGGTACGCCCACCGGGGCAAAAGTCTTCCTCCAGACGCGGGTGGATTGATCGAGGGATCCTCCCGCAGGTTTTTGTCCCGACTCCGGTAAAGACGACTCAAGAAATGGCTCATCGAGATCGGTACTCGTCCCAAGCCGTCCAGGATATCTGGCAGTTCGAGTGGGATCGCAAAGATGTCTACACATGTCCGGCTGACACCGAAGATCCGACCTACGTGCTGGGCATGTTCCCGTACACGTCCGGCAACCTCCACATGGGCCACGTGCGCAACTACGCAATCACTGACGCGTACGCCCGATATCGGCGGATGTGCGGCGACGAGGTGCTCCAGCCGATGGGGTGGGACGCCTTCGGGTTGCCAGCGGAAAACGCCGCGGAGCGCCAGCTGTCAGACCCCCAGTCCTGGACGGACACGTGCATCGAGGACATGCGCGAAGAGATGGAAGCGATGGGCTTTGGCTACGACTGGAACCGGGAGTTCACGACTAGCGACCCCGAATACTACCAGTGGAACCAGTGGTTCTTCGAGCGCTTCTACGAGGAAGGGCTCGTCGAGTACGAGGCCGCCGCTGTCAACTGGTGTCCCAACTGCGAGACCGTGCTGGCGGACGCCCAGGTCGAGTCAGTGGACGACGACGAGGACGACCACGACAGGGACGGCGTCGGTGGGCCGATTTCGAGCCAGGGGGTCTGCTGGCGATGTGAGACGCCGGTCGAGACCCGCGAACTCGATCAGTGGTTCTTTTCGATCACCGACTACGCCGAGGAACTGCTGGATGGCCTCGACGATCTGGAGGGGTGGCCCGAGAGCGTTCGGGAGATCCAGCGCAACTGGATCGGCAAGCAGGAGGGAGCGAGCGTCACCTTCGATGTGCCCGAGGACGGCGATATCGAGGCGTTCACGACACGGCTGGATACACTCTACGGCGCGACGTTCCTCGCGATATCGCCGGGTCACGATCTCGCCCGGGACCTGGCTACGGATATCGATAGGGTCGACGCCTACCTCGACGGGACGCGGGGGCGATCAGATGCTGAGCGACGGTCGACGGCCAGTGGGGTCGACACCGGCGTCCGTGCGATCCATCCACTGACTGGCGAGGAGCTCCCGGTCTACGTCGCCGAATACGTCCTTGACAACGTGGGGACCGGCGCCGTCATGGGCGTCCCCGCGCACAACGAGCGCGATCACGCCTTCGCGAGCGAACACGATCTCGCGATCACGCCGGTCGTGCGTCCATCGAACTCGGCGGAACATGACTTCAGCGCAACTGCCTACACCGGCGAAGGCACGCTCGAAAACAGCGGGGAGTACGGTGGACTCGATACCGAACGGGCCCGCGAGCAGTTGCTCGCCGATCTCGAGTGTGCCGAGTCGTCGGTCACCTACCGGCTTCGCGACTGGCTCATCTCCCGGCAACGGTACTGGGGGACGCCGATCCCGGTCGTCCACTGTGAGGAGTGCGGTCCCGTCCTGGTCCCGGAAGAGGAGTTGCCCGTGGAGCTGCCCGAATACGAGCCGACAGCCGGGAACCCACTCGCCGAGAACGAGGCGTTCGTCGAGACCACGTGTCCGGAGTGTGGCGCGGCCGCCCGCCGGGAGACGGACACGATGGACACCTTCGTCGACTCGTCGTGGTACTACCTGCGATTCCTCACGGCGGATCACGGGGACGCGCCCTTCGATACGGCACAGGCCGATGAGTGGCTCCCCGTCGACGTCTACGTCGGCGGCGAGGAACACGCCGTCCTCCACCTGCTGTACATTCGGTTTTTCGCCCACGTCCTGGCCGATCTCGGGCTCCTCGACGAGCCGGAGCCCGTCCAGCGGCTCGTCAACCAGGGGACGGTGCTGCACGGCGGCGAGAAGATGTCGACGGCGAAGGGAAACGTCATTACGCCCCACGAGTACGGCCCGGAGACGACGCGACTGTTCGTCCTCGGGGCGGCCCACCCCCGACAGGACTTCGAGTGGACCGCCAAGGACGTGAGTTCAGCCTACGACCTTCAACAGCAACTCTATGACATGGTCCGGGCGTTTACCGAGGCCGATGCCGGACGGAGCGAGCGCGAGCCCAGAGACGACTACCTCGATCGCGAGATCGACCGGACGATCGCCGCGACGACCGAGGAGTTCGACGCCTTCCGCTTCCATCGAGCGATCTCGGAGATTCGATCGCTTGCGGGCGTCCTCGGGCAGTACGTCGAAGCGGGACCGGTTCACGAGGCCGTCTACCGTCGCGGGCTCAAGACGCTCACGGCACTGATCGCGCCGATCACGCCGTACCTGGCCGAGGAACTCTGGAACCTGCTGCGGTGTGATGGGTTGGCCGTCGAGGCCGAGTGGCCGGAGCCGGCCGACAACGTGAGTGACTACCGGATCGAGCGGGCATTGATCGACACGACACGAGCGGACGTTCGGGACATCTGTGAGGTCGCCGGTATCGATGACCCCGGAGAAATCACGCTCGTCGTCGCTCCCGAGTGGAAGTACCGTGCCTACGAGACCGTTCGACGGGCCGACCCTGAAGGAGCCGTCGTCAGCCAGGCCTTCGAAGACGATCTCGTGGCCGACAATCGGGACGTGGCCGGTCCGTACCTCGCCGACCTCCAGGACCGCCGCCGATCGCTGGAACCCGTCCTCTCGCCCGACGCGGAGCAAGCCATCCTCGAACGGGCGGCGTGGCTGCTCCGTGCGGAGTTCGACGCACCAGTCAGCGTCCAGACGGCCGACGCGACGACAGACGAGGACTTACTCGAGCGTGCACAACCGGGCAAGCCCGCGATCCACATCGGGTGAGTGACCTTCACGCGCCCGGTCCGGCGGCAAGCAGATGGGATTCGAGGTACCGATCCAGTTCCTGGCGGGTCCGATCGAGCGGATCCCACCGGTCCAGCGAGACGGACCGATCGAGCGCACCGTACAGCGTCGAATAGATGAACTCTGCCGCCCGTTCTGCGTCGACATCGGCGAAGACGCCCTGTTCGATGCCCGCCTCGATCGTCTCGGTGAATTCGACCACGATGACTGCATCGGAGCGTTCGAATTGATCTCGATAGGCGGGTTTGTGGGCTGTCTGGGCGCGCATCTCGAGCAGCGCCTGAAAGAACTGTCGACGCTCTTCGCCCGGGTCGCGTGGCGCTAGCTTCTCGAGGAGTGACGTGAGACACTCCCGAGGAGCAGTAGCCTGGCAATCCGATAACTCGGCTTCGAGTCGGTCGAGCAGATAGGTCAGAAAGTCCGCCAGCAAGTCGTCCTTATCGTCGTAGTGATAGTACAGCAGTGACTGGCTCTTCTCGAATTCCTCGCCGATCCGTGAGATCGTCGTCCCGGCGTAGCCATGCGTACAGAGTGCCCGGTAGGTTGCCGCCATGATCGCTTCATCGGTCGACTCGACCGAGTCGAACCATTCAGTCATCGTGCCGTCCTCTTCGAACGGTTCGATTCCGAAATCCGGGAGCCATGCCGGTGATTGAACGGTTGATCAATCATGAATCTTTGGATTGGTTCGGCGCGTGTACTGCCCGGTCACGGCCAGCAAGCCCAAATTGTCGATCCAGCCGATCGCCGAACCGGCGATATTTGAACGAACATTCAGTAAATTCCGGAAAGCCTATAACCGACTCGGCCGGAACAGCGGTACAACGAATGACCGGTTTCAGATTTCGCTTTGGAGGGACACAATGAGTCTGACGGACAGGGTCGTCGACGCGATCACCGACCACACGAAGGCAGCGATCGCGGTGATGCTCGTTCTGACTGTGCTTATCGGGGCGGGGGCCGCTGAAGTCGAGCAGACGTCCTCGCTCGACCAGTTCCAGTCAGACACACCAGAAGCGGAGGATCTCGATTACATCGAGCGAAACTTCTCAACAGGACCGGACAACACGACCACCGCGCAGATCATCGTTCGTGGTGAGAACGTCCTCAGCAACAGTACACTGATCGAGACGCTAGAGTATCAACAAACACTCAAGGACAATTCGACTGTCGGTCCAACCCTGTCCGGAGCGTCGCCGACAGCCGGCGTCGCTAACGCGATCGCGACGGCGGCGATCCAGCGCGAGCGCGGGGCCGAGTTACAGGCCACGCTCGCTGAATTCCAGACGCTGAACGCGACCGTCCAGGAGCAACGGCAACAACTTCAGGCCGAACGTACCGCGCTCCAGCAAAACCGGACCGAGTTCAATCAGTCGCGCCGCCAACTCGAAACACGGGCCCAGCGGCTTAATGCTACGGCCGAGAGCCTCCAAAGCGCGCTCACAACACTCCGCCAGGACCCGTCGGCGAGTGTCCGCGATCAGTTCGATGCCGTCGCACAGAACACACCGGTCACGCTCAACGAGACGCACTACGTCACCTTCCGGACAGCGGCTCAGAACCTCCGGAATGCAACCGACCAGGAGTCCATTCAGGCCGCTTACGAACTCGGCACCCGGGGCGTGCTTTCGGCGCAATATCAGGCCCTCGGTGAACGAGAGCAGTCCCTCCGTGCCTGGGGAGAGGCACTCCAGCAACGGGGAACCGCCTTACAAGAGCAAGGTGCGTCACTTCGTCAGCAAGGAGAACGCCTCGAGGAACTCGGCGCGCAACTCCAGGAACAGCGTGCAGCCCTCGAGAACGTCTCCGCGATCAGCCTCGACGAACAGATCGCCCAACTGCAGTCGATGAACGCCACCGAGCTCGAATCGACGATCGAACTCGTCCTTGGTGGCGAGAACGGCGGCGGGAACGGCGTCCTGGGGCTCATGTCCTCGGAGTACGAGCAGGGATCGACGACCGCCGAGGCGACGATGCTGCTGGTCACCCAGCGGACCGACAGCGCTGTCGCGCCCGGCGGGACTGTCTCCGACCGGATCGTCGACTCCCAGCTTGCGATGCAGGACCTCGGTGGGGACTTCGACGAGGAGTATCTGGTCTTCGGGAGCGGGTTGATCACCGACGAGATCAACCGCTCGATGACCGACAGCATGCTGATCGTCGGTCCGCTCGCGCTGATCTTCGTTCTGGCAGCGCTGGCGATCGGGTACCGTGACATTCTCGACATCGTACTCGGTCTATTCGGTATCGGTGCGGTCCTGATCTGGACGTTCGGGTTCATGGGCTGGGCCGACATCAGCTTCAACCAGATCTTCATCGCCGTGCCCGTACTGTTGATCGGGCTCTCGATCGACTACGCGATCCACATCTTCATGCGCCATCGCGAGCGACGCAACGACGCGGACCGCGGTCCACGCGAGGCGATGCGGGTCGCTCTCGGCGGCGTCGGGGTCGCGCTCACGCTGGTGACCGCGACGACAGTCATCGGCTTCCTCTCGAACCTGACGAGCCCGGTCCCCCCGATTCAGGACTTCGGTATCGTGAGCTCCGTCGGAATCGTGGCTGCGCTGTTGGTCTTTGGCGTGTTGATCCCGGCGCTCAAAGTCGAACTCGACGAGGTTCTCGAAGGCTTCGGGATCGACCGCCGCAAGCGAGCGATCGGAACCGGTGGCGGCCGACTCAGTCAACTACTCAAAGTCGGATCGATCGGCGCACGGAAGGCCCCGTACATCATTATCGTCCTCGCCGTGTTGCTCTCGGTCGGCGGTGCCTACGCAGGGACACAGGTCGACACGAGCTTTGCTCAGGAAGACTTCCTCGCCGAGGATCCACCGGGATGGATGGAAGAGCTTCCCGAGCCGTTCAAACCCGGTGAATACACCGCAAAGAACAATCTCCAGTACGTCAACGACCGATTCGTCCGGGAAGACTCACAGGCCCAGTTGCTGATACGCGATGATGTCGCGACAGCCGACGGGACTGAACAACTGGCCGAGGCACGTGAGACGATCGCCGAGAAGGACGTCACTCAGAAACTCCCCGGCGGTCAACCCGATGTGCAGTCACCGCTGTCGGTAATAGAGGCCGTTGCCGCCCAAAACGAGACGTTCAATGCGACGTTATCCGCTGCGGACACCGACAATGACCGCGTCCCGGACGAGAACGTCGCCGGCGTCTACGATACGCTCTATGACGTCGCCCCCCAGCAGGCCCAGGCAGTCCTCTATCGGGACGACGGGGAGTACGCGGCTGCCCGGATCGTCGTGACGATACAGGGGACCGCATCGAGTACTGACGTGACCGACCAGATGCGGTCGGTCGCTGATTCGCTCTCGGCAAACGGGTTGGAAACGTCGGCGACGGGTCAGACGATCATCTTCGAAATCGTCCAGAATCAGCTCCTGGAGACGGTGATCCAGAGTCTGTTGATCACGCTCGTGGCCGTCTTCGCGTTCCTGATGGTCGTCTATCGGATCAGTGATGGCAGTGCGACCCTCGGGTTCGTGACGCTGCTCCCGGTCGTCCTCAGCGTGGCGTGGATCCTCGGGACGATGTACGCCTTCGGCATCCCTTTCAACGTGATGACGGGGATGATCACGAGCCTGACTGTCGGGCTCGGGGTCGCCTACAGTATCCACCTCAGCGAACGATACAACCAGGAGCTCGAAGAAACCGGTTCGGCCTTCGAAGCGCTTGATCGGGCAGTCACCGGGACCGGCGGGGCACTGCTGGGTAGTGCCGCAACGACAGTCGGTGGGTTTGGCGTCCTCGTGTTCGCCATCCTGCCGCCGCTCCAGCAGTTCGGGCTGATCACCGGCCTGACGATCATCTATGCGTTCCTCGCGAGCGTCCTCGTCCTCCCGAGCCTGCTCGTGGTCTGGACGCGCCTGTTCGGCCCCGAAGACGTGTTCGGCGGCGGCGAGTCGTCGGACGACGCTGACGATGCTGACGGCGACAGCGGGACGATGGACACGGCCGATACCGACCCAGCGAGTGCCAGCCGCACACTCGCACCCAGCCACCAGGCTCCGGGCGGGACCGTCGCAGTGACACTCAGTGTCGACAACCCGGCCGATCGACTCGCCGTACGGGAGCGATTGCCCGGCAGCGAGCTCGCAGTGTACTCCGTGACACCCGAGCCGACGGAGTTCGTCGGGCAAGGTTCGACGCTGTTTTTGGCCTTCGAGGGCGTCGAGGACCGGATCGTTATCGAATACGACGCGACGATCGCCGCGGACACCACCGACGGGAGCACGCTGTCGTTCGACGGGACGGTGTTCGTCGATGGCGAAACCATCCCGATCGACGGGCCTGATTCCGTCACAGTGGAGACTGACATCGTCGAGCGTGTGGTATCCAGGGACGAGGTCTCCGACGACGACCTTCGCCTCGCCGCCGATCACTTCGCGACCGGCCAGCTCACCGACGCTGAGTTCGAAGCCGTCTGTGAGCGGTGGGTCGAGACGGATCCAGCGTGAGACACTCGCCGGCGCGAGTGATCAGCGGGTCTCTCACCGATCGCGACGCACGCGCTCGCCGGGTTCGGTGACCGTCCCGCCCGACAGCGTGACGCCAGGCTCCAGGCTCGTGTTGATGCCGGTTTTGACGCCGTCGCCGACGACGACGCCGAACTTGCGCCGTCCCGTCGAGATCCGATCGCCTTTGACTGTCAGGTGAACGGTCGCACCGTCGTGGCGAAGATTGGCGACGTTCGTCCCGGCCCCGAAGTTGACGTCCTGGCCGAGGACGCTGTCGCCGACGTAGGAGAGATGCGGAACGTTCGTCCCGCGGCGGATCACGCTGTTTTTGATCTCGACGCCGTTGCCGACGTGAACGTCCGCTCCCAGAAAGGTCCCCCCGCGAAGGTACGCGTTCGGGCCGACCGACGCACCGCGACTGACGTACACTGGCCCTTCGATCACGACGCCCGGTTCGATGGTCGCGCCGGCCTCGACGACGACCGTCCCCCGCAGTTCCGCGTCGTCGCTGACGGTCCCGTCGACCGTCCCATCGAGTTCCGCAAGCAGGGTCTCGTTGGCTTCGAGCAGCTCCCATGGGCGGCCCACGTCTCGCCAGCGTGAGAGGGGCACCGGCGTCACCTCGTGGGCGTCGATCACCTGGGCGACGACGTCCGTGATCTCGTACTCGCCGCGTTCACTTTCGGGGACGTCGAGCCAGTCGATCGCCGCTTCCGGGAAGACGTACGCGCCGGTGTTCGCGTACGTCGTGGGCGGATCCGCCGGTTTCTCGACGATGTCGGTGACGATGCCGTCTGTGATCGACACGACACCGTAGTTCGATGGATCGTCGACCTCGTAGGTCGCCAGTGAGGGAGCGCTTTCGAACAGTTGTTCGACCGCTGCGGGATCATAGAGGTTGTCGCCGTTCAACACCGCGAACGCGCCGTCGAGTTCCGGGCGTGCGGCCCGGACGGCGTCCGCGGTGCCCGCCTGTTCCGCCTGGACGGCGAACGTGACTGGCACATCGCGATACGTATCGCCGAAGAACGACCGGACTGCCTCGGCCTCGTAGCCCACGACGACGACGAGTTCCGACGCACCGGCGTCCACGGCCGCGTCCGCCACGTGTGCGACTAATGGACGACCGGCGACGGGTAGCATCGGCTTCGGCGTCGACTCCGTCAGCGGCCCCATCCGAGTCCCCTGCCCGGCGGCGAGAATGACTGTCTGCATGGTCGATCTGTTCACCGGCCAACCATTAACAGTGTCGTCTTGCACAGCTCGGACGCCGACAGGGATGAGCGGAATAGTCATCATCTCGGCAAGAGGGGAGACGTCATGAACCGCCGGGAGCGGTTTTGCCTTCCACATCGGCTTAACAGACGACTCCGGCGTGTGACTGATCGGACACCGTGTTTTCCATGGGGCTCTCGATGCGTCCCAACCGCGTGGTACTCAATGACGTACCGTCTCCCGTTTCGTGATCGTGGGGGTGAAAACTAATTAGTCATATATGAAAATTATATATTCCGTTATGGTCAATATTCCTGAATATTTTAGTAGCCGCCTTCCGTTGCTGTGTCTCAGGCGCGGGTTAGTGGGCTCGGGTGTCAGTATCGGACGGTCACTGGAGACCATGACTGCGCCGCCGGAGAACACCAATGCATCTCACACTCGGTGCGGACGGCGAAGCGGTACAGCAACTCCAGGAACTGCTCGCGGAGCGCGGGTACGACGTCGGCGAGATCGACGGCGAGTACGGCCGCCGGACGAGGGATGCCGTGGCCTCGTTCCAGCGCGAACAAGGATTGGAACCGACGGGATCGGTCGGGCCGGACACCGCCGAGGAACTTGACCTCGATGTCGACTTCGACATGCCGGCGGTGCCGCCGGAACGCGCGAAGTACAAGCAGTTGCTCGCCGAGAACCCTAACTACTTCGGCAACCACCCGGAGCTGGAGTACGAACCAGTCCTCGACATCACCAGCAACACCGATTTCGAGGAACTAACCTACGTGGGGTACGATCCCGCCGCCGAGCAACTTGAAGCAGTTGTCTCGGTCAAACGTGACCACGGGTACGGGGGCGACCTCTGTACTGACGGGTCCGTCGAGTTCGTCCGATTTTTCATCGACCGCGAGCGCAACGGTGACTGGGAGAACCTCGGCGTCGGCTCGACCCGGGTCCACGACCTGCCGGGACCCAAGCCGGTCGCGTATACAGTCACGCTCGAACTCGACGAGGACGAACAGCCCTGCGGGGAGCCATATCTCCCGCGGATCCGAGCGGTGTTGAGCTGGAACAGCAAGCCGAAGGACAAACCCGAGAAGCTCCCCGTGTGGGGTAACCGGCTGGATGCCGACATCCAGATCGAACCTCAGTGGCCGACCATCCCTGACCTCGTCGACACTGCGCTCCCCGAATCGGTCATCGACGGGATCGACGCGGGCGAAGGGGACCCGGTCGATCCACCACAGCTGAGTCCGTCCCAGTCACTGCTCACGTACCAGAACACCAGCGTCCCGCCTCATCGCGGCGGATTCACCGCGTTCAAGTCCGTCGTACGTGAGCCCGCGACCGCCGGCCTTGATCTCACCACGTCGGCGCTGCAACCCGGGGACATCTCCCTCTCGGATCCCGTCCCTGATCCGATCCCGATACCCGATCCGGAGCCCGAACCGGTTCCGATTCCCGAGCCAGAACCCGACCCCATTCCGATACCCGACCCTGAACCAGTCCCCGAGGTTCCCATCGACATCCCGCCGGAACTCGACATCGAGATCGGCGAGGTTCTGGAAAACCTCGACGAAACGTTCGAGAACACGGGTTACGAAGAGCTCGGCTGTGTTGGCTATCGATCCGGGCTACTCACGGGCGTGTTCACCGTCAAGCGGCCGGCCGGGTACTCCGGTGGGCTCTGTACGCAGGGAAGCACCGAATACGTCGCGTTCTGGGAGAAGGATGTCTCGGGCGGGACCTGGAACTACCTCGGGACCGGCTCGGTCAACGTCTATGACATCCCCTCGATTCCGGGCGACGGTCTCCAGTATGCGGTCCACCTGCCCGTCGATCTCAGTCATCATCGACAGCCATGTCACGACGGGCCGAGCCTGGTTCGTATTCGCGCCGTGCTCTCCTGGGAGGACAAGCCGCCAAAGAGCAACCCCAACTTCGCACCGACCTGGGGCAACCACCACGAGACGATCGTCCAGGTTTCCCCCGGTGCCGAGGCGATCGAGGAAGGCCGGCTCGCTGTCGGCAGTGTCGGGAACATCTTCCCCGCGGACGTCAAACAGACGCCGCCAGACGCCGACGACACCGGGACCGCTACCGGCCAGGCCGTCATGGGCGGGTTCCAGGCCAAACAGGCACCCTTCGGCGGGTTGGTGACGATCACCGGCCGGCCGATGGACGGAATCGACCCGGACGCCAGCGGAGCCGATGCCCTCAAGTACCGGGTGTCGGTGCGGCCCTACAAACCGGGTGTTAGCGACGCCGCCAACCCCTGGAAACGGGTCTCCAACGAGTTCACCGTCCGGAGTTACGACGCCCCCCGAATCAACAGGCGGATGCAGGTCGACAGTGACGGCTTCTATACGTACGTGCCGAAGGTGATCAACGACGTCCTCGCGAAGTGGTACACCAGCGACGACGGTCTCTACGAACTGAAGGTCGAGGCAAAGCGGGGTGACGGCGATCCGGTCCACACCGATGTCGTGTTCGAGCCGGACGGCACGACCGACCGGAAGATGCTCATCCGGTTAGACAACACCGACCCCACGGCCTCGATCTCGATAACGGGCGTCAAGTCCGGGTCCACATCGGGGGGCAAGGCCGGCGACTGTGGCTTCTTCAAGGTCGGAAACACCATCGAGGGAACGTTCAGGGCCGACGACAAGCGTCTGAAAGGGTATTCTTTCGACCTTGACCCCGACGAAGAAGCCGACGATGCCAGCGTCGAAGAGACATCGGGAACGAAAGTACTGGACCGTGGCGGCGGCGACGGGACCTGGGAACTCAAAACAGACTGGGAGAATGGCACGGTCGGCCGGATGAACCCCTGTGGGTACACCGTTAGCATGACCGTCTACGACAATACGATCGTCAACAATCACTACGGCGGCCATCACTCGGGTGACTCCGAAGGCTTCTGTCTCCTCGCGGCCAACCAGAAGATTGTGACTGGGGATGATGAGGACGACGATGGGAACGGCTCCGGAAGTGACTCGGACGAGGACAGTTCGAACGACGGGTAAGCGCGGGCGTCCTCGCCCACTGCTCGTTGCGACCGACGGTCCCCCTGCGGCCGGCAGGATCCCGACGAACGGTGGTCACCCCCGTTCGGAGCCAGATGCCGGATCCCACACCCCCGCGCGAGGTAGGTTTATACGGTCTGGCTGTGATCTATCCGGCATGAAACGCCGCAACCTCACGAGTCAGGTCGTTTTCGGTGCGATCGTGATCGTCGTCGGTCTCGCGTTGCTGGTCGAGACGACAGACGTCTACGACGCGGAAATCCTCCTGCAATACGTGCCGTCGTTGTTCGTCCTCCTCGGAGTGTACGCCCTCGTCGTCAGTGGCTTCCGGAACCTCTTTGGCCCGATCGCCGTCATCGTCGTGGCCGCCGCCTGGCAACTGGTCACGCTTGAGTACGTCCAGGCCGAAGCGATCACGGAGCTTTGGCCCCTGCTCGTCGTGGCCTTCGGTCTCTCGCTCATCATCAACCACTATCGATCACGATCGCAGTCACGGGAGATATCCGACGCATCCATCAGTGCGATCGGCGTCTTCGGCGGCAGCGGGCAGCGCTCGACGGCGGCCGCCTTCGAGAGCGCGGATCTGACCGCGATATTCGGCGGCGTCGAACTCGACCTCCGGGATGCGGGCATCGAGGATCGGCCGGCGACGATCAACGCGACGGCGATGTTCGGTGGCTGTGAGATCGCCGTCCCGCCCGAGTGGAACGTCCGGATAGATGTCCTGCCGATCTTCGGTGGTGCTGAGGACGAACGCAAGCGCCGCGAGCGCAATCACGACGAGATCGATCTTGTCGTGACCGGGTTCGCCGCGTTCGGTGGCGTCAGCGTTACGGATTGAGCAACGTTTTTGTCTCTGCGTGCGAATCCACGCGTGTGATCCGAGACTCGCCCACCTGTTGTATGCGTATGCTGCGTCCCTAGCGCCGGGTGAACCCTTCTCGCCGTGGTGGATTCATGATCCGATCCCGGGGCCGTCCCGGGCGGCGCGATCCGGGAATGCCCGGCGGTCGATCGTCTCGACTCCTTCCGTTCGTCGAAAGTAACGACGCATGAATACACTCACAGTCGAAATCTATCGATACCGATGACCCCAAACCATCGCGTTAATGAGTCCACTGGAGGTACACCGTAGCATGAGTCACGACGAATTCCCGACGGAGAATCCCGCAGTGGTGACCTGCGGGTTGCCATACGCCAACGGCGATCTGCACATCGGTCACCTGCGAACCTACGTCGGCGGCGACGTGTTGACCCGTTCCCTGGAGAAACTCGGCCAGCAGACGGCCTTCGTCTCCGGGTCGGACATGCACGGGACGCCGATTGCAGTCCAGGCCATCGAGGACGACATCGACCCCGAAGCGTTCGCCCTGGAGTACCACGAACAGTACGAGGAGACGTTTCCGGAGTTCGACGTCGACTTCGACAACTACGGCCACACCCACCAGGAGACCAACCGGGAGTTGACCCACGAGATCGTCGAGGCCCTGGAGGCGGCGGGCTACGTCGACGAACAGGAGATCAAGGTCGCCTGGGATCCCGAAGACGACCAGCCCCTGCCTGATCGCTACGTGGTGGGAACCTGCCCCTACTGTGGCGAGACCGCCCGCGGTGACGAGTGTGACGAGGGCTGTGGTCGCCACCTCGAACCTGGCGAGATCGAGGATCCCGTTTCGAAGATCTCCGGCAACCCCGCGGAGTACCGCGAGCGCACGCACAAGTTCTTCGAAGTCTCGAAACTCGCCGACTATCTCTCTGGGTTCCTCGACCGACTGGAGGGGACCGCCAACGCGAAAAATCAGCCCCGCCAGTGGATCGAAGAGGGGCTCCAGGACTGGTGTATCACTCGGGACATGGACTGGGGATTCGACTATCCGGAGGTTGACGACACGGGCGACGACACTGCCGAAGACCTCGTCCTGTACGTCTGGGTCGACGCGCCGATCGAGTACATCGCCTCGACGAAGCAGTACACCGACCGTGTCGGTCCCGAGGCCTACGACTGGGCCGAAACCTGGAAAGAGAGCGGGGAGATCATCCACGTCATCGGACGGGACATCATCCAGCATCACACGATCTTCTGGCCCGCGATGCTCCACGTCGCCGAGTTCAACGAGCCACGCGCCGTCGTCGCCAGCGGGTTCATGAGTCTGGACGGTGATGCCTTCTCGACGAGCCGCAACCGCGCGATCTGGGCGCGGGAGTACCTCGATGAGGGCTTCCATCCGGATCTCCTCCGGTACTACCTCACGACCGTCGGCGGGTTCCAGGACGACATCGACTTTTCGTGGGATCGCTTCCGCGAGCGCGTCAACGGCGAACTCGTCGGGACGGTCGGCAACTTCGCCTACCGGTCGCTGCTCTTTGCCGACCGCAACTACGGTGGCACGCCCGACGCCGATCTCTCACCGGATGTCGAGGACCGCATCGAGGACGCAATCGAGGACTTCGAGGCCGGCGTCAACGACTATTCGATCCGGAAAGCAACCCAGGCCGCCGTCGAGCTGGCGAGCTTCGGCAACGAGTACATCCAGCGCCACGAACCGTGGAATCTGGACGACGACGAAGCGGCACCGATCATCCGCGACTGCGTCCAGATCGCCAAGGCCGTCGCCGTCTTGCTCCAGCCGACGACACCCGACACGTCCCGGCGTCTCTGGGCACAACTCGACGAGGACGGGTCGATCGCGGACGTGACCCTCGATGCCGCGCTCGAATCGCCGCCTGCCGAGTTCGGCGAACCGACGGAGCTCTTCGAGAAGATTCCCGCTGAACGCGTCGAAGCGCTCAACGAGAAGCTCGAAGCCCGCGTCGCGGAGGCGACCGACAGCGACGACGCAGACGGCGAAACCGAAAGCGACGACTCCGAGGAGGCCGAAACCGCGGACATGGACCTCGAACCGCTCGCCGCGGATCGGATCGGCTTCGATGATTTCCAGGAGTTAGACATTCGCGTCGGGAAAATCGTCGACGCGGAACCCATCAAGGACAGTGACGACCTCGTCCGCCTGGACGTCGATATCGGCCTCGAAACGCGGCAAGTCGTCGCCGGAATCAAGCAACTCCACGACGTCGAAACGCTCCCGGGGACGCGCGTCGTCCTGCTTGCGAACATGGAGAAAGCCGAGCTGTTCGGCTACGAGTCAAACGGTATGGTGCTCGCCGCCAGCGAGGAGGCCGATCTGTTGACGACACACGAGGATGCACCGCTCGGATCGAAGATCAAGTAACGGCATCGTTGATCGGCACCCCGATCACGGACCGAGCACTTTAGACGCCTGATCCGGTAGGAGATGTATGGCTGACGACGAGTGGGGCGACGACCGGACCGAGTGGGGAACTGATCCCACGGACGGACCAGATACCGAGAGAGCAGACGAAGACGACGCGGCGACCGACAGCGAGTGGCGGTTCTCACTTGCGGATCTAGAGGACGACGAGGAGGGAGACAACGCCGATGGGCTCTCGCTGTATGGCGAGGTCAAAGCCGGTTCACCCTCGGCGGAGCACGCGGTGTTCGTCGCCCTTGGTTTCGCCCTGGGACTGATCGCCATCTGGCAGTTACTCCCCTGACCGTCGTGGCTGTCTCGTCCCAGTGAGAATCACCGTTCACGGCGACCAAGAGATCGAAAGTACGGTCGTTTTCTCACCGAACAGGTGACCGAACTGTTAACCCGGTTCAGGTCTAACTCGCCCGCATGGTAACCGTCCTGGGTGCTGACCTCTCGCTGCTGTTGCTGTTAGTGGGGGCGTTACTCGTCATCGGCGAAGCGTTCGCGCCAGGTGCACACTTCATTGTCCTCGGAATCGCGCTGCTGGTCGCGGGTCTCGTGGGACTTGCCTTGCCGCCGTCGCTCGGCATTTTCGCGGTCGTCATCATGGCCGGTCTCGTACTGGGTGTCGGGAGCATGGCACTGTACGCCTATCGCCAGTTCGACTTCTACGGTGGGAAAGGGACCGGCCGGACGAGCGATTCGGACTCGCTGAAAGGAAAAACCGGCCGGGTGACCGAGCGCGTCACCGGGACCGGAGGCGAGGTCAAACTCGACAGCGGTGGATTCAACCCGCATTATCAGGCGCGGGCGTTCGACGAGGACATTCCCGAAGGTGAAGAAGTCATGGTGGTGGATCCGGGCGGTGGCAACGTGGTCACCGTCGAATCCATGGCAACGTTGAGTACCGACGATATCGAAGCGGAACTCGACCGTGGCCGCGAGGAAACCGACGAGACACACGCAGACGACGCAGAATCGCCGACCCGCGAGACATCAGACGGGGGCGTCGGGGAGCCAACAGGCGAGTTCGATCACGAAACGGAGTCTGCCTGAAGACCGGCTCTGCCGGACGGGCCGAGTTTCCAACACTAGCCCAACACTTTTGTTGTGTTCCTGCCAACGCAAATGCGTATGCTCGGAACTATCCCGCTACAACTGGGGGGTGCAGAACTGTTCCCCATCGTCGCCCTCGTATTGTTGGCGATCGCCGTGGTGACCGTCTGGCAGATGGTGGTCATCACCGACGCCACGGAGAAGAAAGCCCTCACCGTCCTCGGAGAGTATCGAAAGCTGCTCGAACCCGGGATCGCGTTCGTCCCGCCGTTCGTTTCCGCGACCCACACGTTCGACATGCGGACACAGACGTTGGACGTGCCACGACAGGAGGCGATCACGCGTGACAACTCGCCGGTGACCGCCGACGCCGTCGTCTACATCAAGGTGATGGACGCAAAGAAGGCCTACCTCGAAGTCGACAACTACAAGCGCGCCGTCTCGAACCTCGCACAGACGACACTCCGTGCGGTGCTTGGCGACATGGAACTCGACGACACGCTCAACAAGCGCCAGGAGATCAACGCCAAGATCCGCAAGGAACTCGACGAACCCACCGACGAGTGGGGGATTCGCGTCGAGAGTGTGGAAGTTCGGGAAGTCAACCCGAGCAAAGACGTCCAACAGGCCATGGAGCAACAGACCTCCGCCGAGCGCCGTCGCCGTGCCATGATCCTCGAGGCGCAGGGTGAGCGTCGTTCCGCCGTCGAGGAGGCCCAGGGTGAGAAGCAATCGAACATCATCCGCGCCCAGGGTGAAAAGCAGAGCCAGATCCTCGAAGCACAGGGTGACGCCATCTCGACCGTGTTGCGCGCCAAATCCGCCGAAGCGATGGGCGAGCGCGCGGTCATCGAGCGTGGCATGGAGACCTTAGAGGAGATCGGCAAGGGCGAGTCGACGAAGTTCGTCCTGCCCCAGGAACTGACGTCGCTCGTCGGCCGGTACGGCAAGCACCTTACCGGCAGTGACGTCCAGACGGACGGCGAATCGGCCCTCGAAGGCCTCGACTTCGACGACGAGACCCGCGAGATGCTCGGCCTCGACGACATCGAGAAGATCCTCGGCCAGATCGACCAGGAGGCCGAGGTCGACGTCGCGGAGATGGAAGAGCAGGCCCAGGCGGTCAAATCCGGCAAGGAGACGGCCGATATCAGAGACCCCGACGAGGTCATCGAGGAGATGGACAACGAGTTCAACACGGACGAGTAATCCGGAGACTGTTCGACCCCGGTTTTCTGCGACACGCCGGTTTCGTGCCGTTGCACGGAAGCAATTGCGCCATCGTGTAATAGAAAAATAACGAAGCCGTTTTGTAACTCGGTACCATTGGCTTGGACAATGCCAGGGGATGGTGTCGACGAGAGCAAGCGCGCGACGCTCCGTCGGTTCGCCGCATTGGGGGCTGCCAGTCCACTCGTTCGACTGGCAGATTCAAGTAGCGACAGCACCGCGCCAGGGGCGATCGCCGGCTATCTCTCGGCGACCCCGGGGGCGCACTTCTCGAAACTCCGCGACGACCTCCAGTTGGGAACCGGGGAAACACAACATCACCTCCGAACGCTGTTACAGGAGGACGCGATCGAGAGCCAGCGAGACGGCGAGTATCGACGGTTTTTTCCGGCAGATCGGTTCAGCGAATTCGAACGAACGGCACTCGGCTATCTTCGTCGAGACACCGCCCGCGGGATGATCGTCGAACTCCTCAGGGATCCGAGCGCGACGGCCAAGGAACTGGCCGACCGACTCGACGTCTCGAACCCGACAATCAGCAAACACGCGACACAGCTAGAGGAAGCCGGCCTGCTCACCAGGGAAAGCGGGTACGGGCTTCGACAGCCCGAAACGTTGTTGATGCTGGTGGTCAGGTACGCCGAATCCTTCGGCGAGAACGCGATCGAGTTCGCCGCCGAGGCTGACGAACACGTCGCCTACGACGGGTGAGGAGAATCAGTCGACGGAGACGTGCTACGCGTCGACCATCCACGTCGTCGAGGACGAATAGCCCCACTTTTCGACAGTCAGATCGTATTCGCCCTCCTGGAGGGCAGCCATGTTCGTCCCGACTTCTTTCGCCGAGAGGCCGAGTTCCTCGCCGATGAGCCGGGATTTGAAGTAGGTCTGCTCGTCAGCGTTGGCTCGCAGATATTTGAGTATCCGACGCTGCTTCTTCGAGAGCGGGCCGTCGTCCTGGGTCGCCGCCGCACTCGTGCTCATGTTTCGATGATGGAACGAGACGGATATAGGTGGTTTGGTATGGTCGGTTAATCGGCCGCAGTCTCGCGATTATCTCTCAGAAACGGTCACTGGGGCCGCCGGGAGTTGCCCGAACGGCCGGGAAATGGTACGACCGGGAAAAGACGCCGTCGTTCAGATGTCTTCTTCGATGATCTCGCCCACCGCGAAGTTCGATTTGACTTCGGAGACTTCGACCTTGACGCGGTCGTTGATCTCCGCGCCGGGCACGATGATGACGTAGCCCCGCTCGACCCGAGCGATACCGTCGCCCTGTTTGCCGATGTCTTCGATCTCGACGTAGCGGATCTCGCCGGTCTCGACCGGCGGCTGTGGCTCGTTCGGGACGCTGTCGGTGCTCGGTTGCTCGTCTGTCGATTCCTCATCGCCCGAGATGAGCGCGATCCGATAGGTTTCGCCGGGCTCGATCGACCCCGTTTCGATTTCCCGTCGCGGTACTTCGACGACGTACCGGTCGTCCTCAGCAGTGACGTCCGCACTGAACAGACAGAGGAGTTTCTCTGAGATTTCCAAGGTTAAACCACCGTTCCGGGCGTCGAAGGCCACCCTAAAGAACTTATCGACCGCCATCCGAGTCAGACGCTACTCCCGGATCCGTGTACCGTCTGGGCGCTTCTGTCCTTCCGAATCGTGAACCACGATGCCGTCGATATCCGTCGGCTCGTAGTTGTCGCGAACCCCGATAGCTTCCTGCAGCTCCCGAACGGCGCGTCGCTTGAGTGTTTCAGCGAGTTCGATCGCGTCCGCCCGTGAGATGTCGCGTCCCAGCCCCTCACATTCGTGAGCCTGGACTGCCCCTTCACGATCGACGACCTCACCCATCGGTGCGCTCAGTTCAGCCCCGTCGTCCTCGATCGCCAGGCTAAACGGGTACGTGCGACAGATGAGCGGCCGGCGTTCGTAGATCGAACACGCCTCGCCTTCCCGGTCGTAGAACGTACAGTCCCCACACGCGTCGGTCGCGAGTGCCCACTCGAACGTCTCGCCGGTTGCCGGTCCGTCGTCCGGCTCAGTGAGTCCGAACGGCATCGGGCGAGCGACGTCCCGCCAGTCGTACTCGTCCCCGTCCTGAATCGTCCTGATCTCGTCCGGGAAGACCGTCGCCGTATGGTCCGCCTCGTCGGTGCCGCGACAGCAATGTCCACAGCGGGTACACTCAAAACCGATCGACTCGATCGCGTCCGCGATGGCGGCGACATCGAGGGCACGGGCGGCTGCGAGCTCGGCTTCGAGATCCATGGACTGGCTACCGTGGCGTGGGCAAAAAGGCCATCGAGGTATGCACCGAAGGAATCGACCAGCAACTACCGTCTCACGCGGTCGACAGTCACTCGGTCGTCAGGTAGTACACTTGCTTGCGGGCGTCGCGGTAGCTATATCGCGAGGAGACGAGATCGGCATCTTCCAGCCGGTTGAGTGCGTACCGAACCGTTCGATCCGGAAGCAGCGACTCGGTGGCGAGTTGGCCCTGGGAGAGTGGCTGGTCCGTCTCGAGTACCTTCGCGATCAGTTTCGCACTCGGCGGCAACTCACGAAGTCGTTCACGAAACTCCCCCTTCGTGAGAATGATCTCCGTCCGCGACCCGTCTTCGATGGTTGTGCTCATATATTACCGGAGTCGGAAGCAACTGATAAGTATTGGCTATATGGAGAATATGATTCCTAATATTGGATGGGATGTCCTTATATCACCGGTCACGGATGGATCCAATACCGTTTTAATCACCCCGTGGTGAACAAGTGATAGCGTGAAAGGACAGGAGTGGTACCAGGCCGACGAGATCGCCGAGGCCTACGAGGAGAAGCGATTTTCCGGTGGGGGTCGACTCATCGACCGCCGGGAGAAACAGGCGGTACTGAACGCCATCGGGCCGGTCGAAGATTCGCGCGTCCTCGAGATCGCCTGCGGGACCGGCCGGTTCACGGTAATGTTGGCCGAGCGAGGCGCGGACGTGGTCGGTCTCGACATCTCCTCGGCGATGCTCAAGCAGGGCCGCGAGAAGGCTCGCTCCGCGGGGGTACAGTCCCATCTGGAATTCATGCGGGGCGATGCCGGGCGGCTGCCCTTCCCTGACGACCACTTCGATGCCGTCATCGCGATGCGGTTTTTCCATCTCGCGGACACGCCGGCATCGTATCTCGCAGAGATGCGACGCGTCTCGAAGGAAGTCGTGTTCTTCGATACGTTCAATCGCTTTAGCACCCGGTCGATCTACAACTGGGCGTTGCCCATGGGGTCGCGGTTGTATTCCCGGTGGGAAGTCAACCGGCTACTCGGGGAAGCCGACCTCGAACTGGTCGACGCGACGCATGATTTCGTCTTTCCGTACGGACTGTATCGAGCGATCCCCGACAGTCTGGCCTCGGCGTTCAGGACAGTCGACCAGTCAGTCGGTCGGGTTCCGGGTGGCGGGCGGCTCTCATCGGTCTCGTACTGGCACTGTCAGGGATGAAATAACTCTCAATTGTCAGTGGCGGACGATCTCGCGACGTTTTTAGTTACCCGAATCCCTATAGACGTATATGGAACTCTCGGTAGTCGTCCCGACGCTCAACGGACGAGAGCAACTCGCCCGCACGCTCGACTCCGTCAGCGAACACGTCGCCGGGACCGAGGTGATCGTCGTGAACGGCCCTTCGGCGGATGGGACAACCGGGATGGTCCGCGATCGGGAAGACGTCGACGTGCTCGTCGAGATCGCGGATCGACCGACGAACGCGGCACGCAACGCGGGGATCGATCATGCGACGGGGGACGCGATCGCGTTCGTCAATCAGGGATCGGCCGTGACCGACGAGTGGGAACGGGCGATCCGGGCGGGCCTCAGGGAAGCCCCGATCGTGACCGGGCCCACACACCGGCGCGTGCGGGCCGGCAAAACGACCGAGTGCACGGAGGCCCAAACGGTGGCCGGACGGACAGTCACCTACGTCAATCCCGACAACGTGGTGCTGACACAGCGCGTTCTCACAGATCTGGACGGCTTCGACGAGTACCTGACAGTCGACGACGCGCGCGACCTCTCCCACCGGGCAGCCGGGATGAATCGGGCAGTCTCCTGGCGGTCCGACATGGCTGTCGAGCGGCCGATGGGTGCTGACGGCGGCACGACTGAGACGGACTGGAACCGGGAGTATCGATCAGTCGCGTATCGCCTGGCCAAAAACTACGGGCTCCGGCCGGCCGTGATCGCAAGTATCACCCAACGTGCCCTGTCGGACGCCAGAAGTGCACTGAGGGATGTTTTTGCCGGAGAGAAACCGGCTACCGACTGGTTCAGTTCGGGTCGCGGCGTGGTGGCTGGGGTTCCAGTCGGGTTCAAAGACGGTCTCGCCGCCAGAGCCCGTGATCGGAGCGATCGCCGGAATCCACGTGGCCAGTCGACCAGACGGAATCGAGCGGTAGCAGTCTACGACTCCCGGTGACTACGGGGCGAGTGCGTCGATCACGCGACCCGGATTGTTCGAGAAGGCTTTTCGCATTGCGTCCTCCGGAACGTCGAGCGTGAGGATCTCCATGATCGCCACGCTCGGGTGGGCACTGGGTGCGCCGCTGCCGAAGAGAATCCGATCCGGATGTTCCCGGAGTGCGCGTTCGAGGGGCTCCCGAAATCTGACAAAGCTCGTATCGAGGTACAGATCGTCGTATGCCCCAAGGAGGTCGATCGTCCGATCCATCCGTTCACGGTCGAGGGGATACCCACCGAAGTGGGCGACGATCGTCGGAACGTCGGCGGTCGCCAGTGTCCGCTCGATCGCTTTCGGCCCAAACTCCTCGCCACCGTGGACGAGCACCGGGAGTCCCACCGACTCGAGCGCGTCGATGACGGCTTCGTCGGGAAGGCCATCCTTCGCCGGATGCAGTTTGAACCCGACGAAGCGGTCGTCGTAGGCGAACTGTTCGATCTCGCCGGGTGCCGTATGGTCCTCGTTACGGCTGGCGGTCAGGTTCCGGAGTCGCGCGCCCGTGCCACTATCGGGGTCACGGGGGCCGCTGAGGCGAGCCAGCGCGACGAACGGCCGGCCCACGCTCATACGGGCGATCGCGTTGTTGGCCTTCAGATACGATCCCTCGCGCGCACTCGGATAGACGAGCGATCGGACGATCCCGGCCTGGTGCATCTCCCGTTCGAGACGTTCAGGCGTTCCTGGCCCGTCTCCCGACCGCTGGTCGGCCTCGGGTTCGAGGCGGACGTGCGTATCGACGACCCTGAACCCGTGCTCCAACTCCAGCATCGAACGAACCATCGAGTGGTCTTCCTATTAAATCACCGCTCCGGGTACTGACTTCCACATTGACAGAACCAAGCTACCAGCCAGGCAGAAAGACACTGGACAGTCGTTGCGTGGATCGGTGGCCTCCCGGTCTCAGTTCCGGAACAACCGACGACCGCCGTGACTGATCGATCTGTCTGCCTGCGGAAGTTTCCCGTGGTGGCCGACCGGGTATCTCCCCGCATCGGAGCACCGCCGACAGCTTAGTAACATTTATATAGAACCGCAAACGACGGATAAAGTGAGGCTACACATATGTCACAATCCGGTCAGCAGCGCATGGGTGGATCGCCCATGTTCATTCTCAGCGAGGACTCTCAGCGGACACAGGGAGACGACGCACAGAGTTCGAACATCTCCGCGGGCAAGGCCATCAGCGAGGCCGTACGGACGACGCTTGGCCCACGCGGGATGGACAAGATGCTCGTCGCGGACGGCGACGTCGTCATCACCAACGACGGCGCGACGATCCTGGACGAGATGGAGATCGAGCATCCGGCAGCCAACATGCTCGTCGAAGTCGCCCAGACCCAGGAAGAGGAGGTCGGCGACGGCACGACGACTGCCTCCGTGCTGGCGGGCGAACTCCTGAGCAAGGCCGAGGAGTTACTCGACGACGACGTTCATCCGACGACGATCGTCGAAGGATATCACGAGGCGTCCTCGCTCGCCCGCGAGGCGATCGACGACCTCGTCCTCGACGGCGATCTCGACGCCGAGGACCTGATCACGGTCGCCGAATCGAGCATGACGGGCAAGGGGACAGGCGACGTCGCTGCCGGCCCGCTCGCGGAAACGGTCGTCGAGGCCGTCGACCACGTCCGGACGGACGATGGCAGTGTCGACCGCGACAGTATCACGATCAACGCACAGGTCGGCTCGAGTTCCAGCGCGACGGACCTGATCGAGGGCGTCATCGTCGACGAGGAACCAGTCCACGACAATATGCCGCGGTCAGTCGAGGACGCGTCGATCGCAGTAATCGACGGCGATCTCGACCTCAAGGAAAGCAACATCGACGCCGAGTACAACGTCAACAACGTCGACCAGCTCAACGCCGCGATCGAATCCGAGGAAGCGGAACTCCGGGAACGCGCCCAGCATGTTGTCGACCTCGGGGCCGACGTGCTGTTCGCCAGCGGTGACATCGAGGACCGGGTCGCCTCCTACCTCGCCAAGGACGGCGTCCTGGCGATCGACGACGTCTCCGACCTCGGCGCGATCATCAACGCGACGGGCGCGAGTCGTGCCTCCTCGGTCGAGGACCTCGAAGCCGACGAACTCGGCAACGCCGAGTCCATCTCGGTCCGGTCCTACGGCGACGACGACCTCACCTTCATCGAGGGCGGGACTGCCGCGAAGGCGGTCACGATCTTCGCCCGTGGTGGTACCGAACACGTCGTCGACGAACTCGAGCGATCGATCCGGGACGCACTCGACGTCGTCACGGCCGCGATCGAACGCGGCGGTGTCGTCCCCGGTGCCGGTGCAACGGAGATCGTCATCGCCGATCACGTTCGCGACCACGCGGCCGGCGTCGAAGGCCGCAAACAGCTCGCCGTCGAAGCCTTCGCCGACGCCGTCGACGTCCTCCCACGGACGCTCGCGAGCAACACGGGCATGGATCCCATCGACGCGCTGGTGGATCTCCGGGCCGCCTACGAAAACGGCACGCTCTCGGGCGTCCTGTCGTCCGGGCAAAGCGGCGATATCGCCGATCCCCTCGAGGCAGGCGTCCTCGACCCCGCCGCAGTCAAGCGTGAAGCGGTCGACAGCGCGACCGAAGCCGCGACCATGATCGTCCGCATCGACGACGTCATCGCCGCGAACTGATCAGAGAGTCCAGCGGTATTCTTGGGTCTCCACGATTTCGGCTACCGAGCAACGATCCGTCGATATTCGGACGGCAACGGAGGGTTTTTCGGCACGCATTGGTTTGAAGCGGTATGCGCCGCCGTGAGTTCCTCGCCGTCGCCGGGACGACCCTGTTCGCCGGGTGCACCAGCCTCTCGTCGATCGACGAGTCGACACCCGTCTCGTCCTTTCCGCCCGCGACGGACGTCTGGCACGTCACGCCACCGTATCCCTTCCGGTTCGACGGTGAAGTGACCATTCTGGAAGGCGAGCCGATCGGGTGGCTCTTATCGGACATCCACCCGAAGCGCGCCCACGCCTCCGGCGAAATTCTCGACGGTGGACCCGTGAGCATCTACTTCTCCGAGGAGCAAATCAAACGAGCGCGAGTGCCGACATCGACGATCGAAACGGTATCCGCGGAATCGACGTTCGAGGCAACCGTCGAGTACCCCGACGGCGGCGGGTCGATGTTCATCGACGCCGACCAACGGACAACGGTCGATCTACAGGTTGAAATCGAACGAACGTGACCGTCATTTCACAAATGGGGTGCCGGTAGCCTGCAGAAACGCTGCGCTCGTCGACCGCGCGCTCACGGCAAGGCGATCGGGTCACCCGTATCCTTTTTGAACTCGTCTCGGTGGTCGATGCATGCAACAGGCTCGCCTGTTCGTCGCCAACGCCGCCGGTATCGGGGTGGTCGCATTCGTCCACGCCGCGCTCACCTGGCCGGCGCGGGCGACGGTCTCGCTGTTCGCTGGCGGCGCACTCATCGCGTTCGTCGCCGAGATCGCCGTCATCGAATTGGGTTGGCTGGAGCACCACGTCGATCCGCAGATTCGTGGAGTCCCGGTATACGTCCTCCTGAGCTGGACCGGGACGGTCTACGTTGCGTTTCGGCTTGCGTTGCTGGCGACTGATGGCCCGTCTGCAGTCGTATTGGCGGCATTGCTGGCGACGGCCGCCGACGTGAGTAGTGACCATCGCGGTGTCGAACTGGGACTCTGGACGTACACGGACGACGTACCCGGCCCGCGCTTCCGTGCGGTCCCGTGGTGGAATTACGCGGGCTGGGTTGTCGTCAGTTCGGTGACCGCCGCTGTCGCCCTGCCGTTTCTGTAAGTTGATGGCCTATATTGAGTGCCATCACACGAGTCACGTCCATCGCAACCGAATCCGCGACCCTGTCGAGACGCTGAACCGTTCGTCGCCACGCCCCTGGTTGACGGCGAGTTCGACGTTGCCGTGACTGCCGACAGTGACGAGTCGGTTGTCGGCTTCGACCATGGCATACGTCCGCTTGGCCGGTGCCCAGACGCCGTTGACGGTCACGGCCTCGCCGAAGCGTTCAGTGAGAATCTCGCCCGGAACGTTCGTGATCGCGTTGCCGAAGTCATCGACGACCAGGACTTCGCCGTCGGCACCGTCCTCGCGGATCGTGGGGTCGGGGAACGTCAGGCCCTCGTATGCTTCGACGGGCCCGAATCGATCGCCGGCTTCGAACTGGGACCGGCCCGCCTCGTGGATCGTCGCCGCCGCCGGTGCGAACACGTCACGACCGTGAAAGGTGACGCTTTCGGGATCGTCGTATGCGTATTCGAACCCCTCGATCGCATCGGCTTCGGAGTCGGCCGCGTCAGCGAGTTTACGGGCGGCCGGAAGCAGGACACCGTTGTCGGGGCCGACGAGGACGTGCTCACCGGCGCGGATCGCCAGGGCCGCACGGTCTGTGCCGACGCCGGGATCGACCACGACGAGGTGAACCGCCGGCGGGAAGTGTGGCAGCACTTCACGGAGCCAGAATGCGGCCGCCCGGACGTCCTGGCGAGGGAATTCGTGGGAGACGTCGATCAAACGGGCATCAGTTCCGGATGCGAGGACGCCCTTCATCGCTGCTGGATACGGCGTCCCGAAGTCCGAGCTGAGCGTAATCATCACTGGGTCGTAGGGAAGAGCGAATAAAAGGGATCGGGCGTTCCGGGTGTCGCGGGGCCGAGATCAGTCGCTCGGGCGGTCGTTCGTTTTCGCCTCCCAGCGTTCGACGACGTCGGACTGGGAAATCGTTCGGAGGCGCTCGACGCCGTTGCACTCTTCGAGGACTTCGACGACGGCGTCGGGCACCCGGTCGCGCCACTGATCGCCCTCGATGATGCGCTCGCGGATCTCGCTGCCCTCCAGGCGCTCGCGGTCGAACATCCGTGACTGACGGACCTCGATGCCAGCTTCCTCGAACAGCTGGACCACCAGCGGGTTGTTCGAGTACGCGAGATCGAAGTTCGGACACATGCTCTGGACGTGACTGACCCACACGGAGTGCCGATCGAGGTCCTCGATGGGGACGACGTAGGTCGGGAGGTCGAATTCGGCGACGGCCTTGTTGACCATCATGATGCGCTCGCCGGCGGTAAACGGATCGTGGACAGTGTGGGAGTCCCCGGCGCTCCCGATCCCGAGGACGAGTTCATCGACCTCGCCGTCGGCCGCGATACGTTCGACCATCGTGTGATGGCCGTTGTGATAGGGCTGAAAGCGGCCGATGTAGAATCCGCGTGTCATATATCCACTTCCAGGACGTGGCCTTTCATAAACCCGGCGAGTCCTCGCTCGACGGATTTTCACCACTAATCCGTACGCTATCTGTCGGTTTTTCAGCGACCGGCAAACCCGGTCGTGAGGAGAAAGTATATCAATCGACAGTCCCTGGATTCTCGTACTTGACCCGTTAGAATGAGCGAAAACAAGGATACTGCCGACGATGCGCCGCCCGAGCACGAGGAGGCTACCGTCTCGGACGACGGCCAGACGGACGGGTCCGACGCGTCGGCCGAGCGATCGACGGGTGCGTCCAGCATTGGGACGGACGACCGGCCCGTCGAAGAGACCGACGCTGCGGACGTGGCCGAGGAGTCGGATACCGACGACGAAGTGGCCGATCTCGGGAGCGACGTCACACTCGACGACGAGGAGTCCACAGTCGTCGACGACGAAGACGATGTACTAGGTGGATTGAACATCGACTCGACCGAGGATATCGAGGTGCCCGAGCGGTTGGTCGATCAGGTCATCGGGCAGAGTCACGCCCGTGACATCGTCCTGAAGGCGGCCAAACAGCGCCGCCACGTGATGATGATCGGCTCGCCCGGGACGGGCAAGTCGATGCTCGCAAAGGCGATGAGCCAGCTCCTCCCCAAAGAGGACCTCCAGGACGTTCTGGTCTATCACAACCCCGACGACGGCAACGAGCCGAAAGTCCGGACGGTCCCCGCGGGCAAGGGCGAGCAGATCGTCGACGCCCACAAGGAGGAGGCCCGCAAGCGCAACCAGATGCGGTCGTTCCTGATGTGGATCATCATCGCGATCGTGATCGGGTACGCGCTGTTCGCCGGCAATCCGCTGCTGGGCGTGCTCGCAGCGGGCGTCATCTATCTGGCGTTCCGCTACGGGGCGCGTGGTGGCGATTCGATGATCCCGAACCTGCTGATCAACAACGCCAACGAGCAGACCGCGCCCTTCGAGGAGGCGACGGGTGCCCACGCCGGTGCACTGCTCGGCGACGTCCGCCACGACCCCTTCCAGTCCGGCGGCATGGAGACGCCCAGCCACGACCGCGTCGAGGCTGGTGCGATCCACAAGGCCAACAAGGGCGTGCTGTTCGTCGACGAGATCAACACGCTGGACATCCGTTCCCAGCAGAAGCTGATGACCGCAATCCAGGAGGGCGAGTTCTCGATCACTGGCCAGAGCGAACGCTCCTCCGGCGCGATGGTCCAGACCGAACCCGTTCCGACTGACTTCATCATGGTCGCGGCGGGGAACATGGACGCGATGGAGAACATGCACCCGGCGCTTCGCGACCGGATCAAGGGCTACGGGTACGAAGTCTACATGGACGATACCATCGAAGACGACCCGGAGATGCGCCGGAAGTACGCCCGCTTCGTCGCCCAGGAGGTCGAGAAGGACGGGCGGCTCCCGCACTTCACCGAGGACGCCGTCGAGGAGATCATCCTCGAAGCGCGTCGCCGGGCCGGCCGCAAGGAGCACCTCTCGCTGAAACTCCGGAACCTCGGCGGACTCGTCCGTGTCGCCGGCGACATCGCCCGCGCAGCGGACAAGGAGTTCACCGAACGCGAAGACGTGCTGCAGGCCAAGGATCGCTCGCGTTCGATCGAACAACAGCTCGCGGACAACTACATCGAGCGCCGCAAGGACTACAAGATGACCGTCAACGAGGGCAGCGCCGTCGGTCGCGTCAACGGCCTGGCCGTCATGGGCGAGGACAGCGGGATCGTCATGCCCGTCATGGCCGAGGTCGCGCCCTCCCAGGGTCCCGGCGAGGTCATCGCGACCGGAAAGCTCCAGGAGATCGCGATGGAGGCCGTCCAGAACGTCAGCGCGATCATCAAGAAGTTCTCAGACGAGGACATCTCAGAGAAGGACATCCACATCCAGTTCGTCCAGTCCTACGAGGGCGTCGAGGGCGACTCCGCGTCGGTGACGGTCGCGACGGCCGTCATCTCCGCCTTAGAGAACATCCCCGTCGAGCAGAACCTCGCGATGACCGGCTCGCTGTCGGTTCGCGGTGACGTCCTGCCCGTCGGCGGTGTCACCCACAAGATCGAGGCCGCCGCCAAGACCGGCCTCGACACGGTGATCATCCCGAAGGCCAACGAACAGGACGTGATGATCGAGGACGAGTACGAGGACCAGATCGAGATCATCCCCGTCAGCCACCTCTCGGAAGTGCTGGAAGTCGCGCTGGCTGGCGAACCCGAAAAGGACAGCCTGGTCGATCGGCTGAAGTCGATCACCGGCCAGGCACTCGAACGGAAGATCGGCCAGACGAACCCCAGCCTGCAGTAAGCGTGACTCGCTGGGCCGCCTTCGTCGGCCTCACCGGCGTTGTCGTTTCCCTCGTCGTCGTTCTTGCTTTCCTCACCCAACGGCTCCTCGACGCGGAGCCTTCGGCCCGACGCTCGACCGTCCGGTTACAGCCGACGGGACTGGACCCCGCCGTCACGCGGTCGCGATGGGTTCGGGTTCGGCCGGCCGGTCGATCGACGCCGACTGGCGGAACCACGTCGCCACGCGCCTCGCCGGCGTCGATCCCCACCGTTGCCCTGTTCGTCAACGTGGTGCTCACGCAGGGCGTTTTCGGCGGCGTGCTCCTGGTCGGTGCGCTCGTGTTTTCGATCCCGCTCTCGGCGTTCGGCGTCGGTCCTGCATCGCTCGGCGCGCTCGCTCCGGCGGTCGGTCTCGGCATCGGTCTCGGCATCGGACTCTGGATCGGGAGTGAACTCGCTGTCGCGGTGGCCGATTGGGCGGATATCGATTACGACCAGGGGGTGCGAGCCATGCTGACGCCGACGACGCGGGGTGAGTGGGTCCTCCTTTTGGGCGTCGTCCTGCCGATCGTCGCCGCCAGCGAGGAGTTCATCTTCCGGGCGGCCGCCATCGGCGTCCCGGCGGCCGGACTCGACGCCTCGCCGTGGGCGCTCGCGGTCGTCTCCTCGCTCGCGTTCGGCGTGGCTCACGGCGCACAGGGTCGGGCCGGTGTGGTCGTGACGGGCGTTCTCGGGCTGGCGCTGGCAAGCGTGTACATCGCCACGGGAAGCCTCCTGGTGGTGATCGTCGCCCACTACGTGCTCAACGCGACGGAGTTTCTCGTTCACGAGCGGAGGGGCGTCGATCCGATAGCGGGGTAACTGTGGCACTCACCCGCCGCTGGGCGTACTTCGTATCATCGCAACCCCTGATCGAGATGATCGAGGGTGCGGGGCCACGCGGTTATCGCGGCACGGTTGTTGGCCGTCGGTGTCCCGCCGAACCGATCGTCCGACAGTGACTGGTACGGCCAGTATGGAAGCGTGATGATGTGTCCGGCACCGGAATACACGTGGTGGGCGTAGTCGTTCTCGAAGTCGGCAGCGTCAAACCGAGCGATGAGCAGCTCAGACCACCGTGGCGCTGCCCAGATTTCATCAGCTTTCCCGGTGTGTAACAGGACCGGACCGTCGATGTTCTCGACGGCCGGCATGGCCATATCGAGCGCGTCCGGCGCGCGGTCCGCCATCGTCTCGTACATGCAATTCACCCATTCACACGCCTGTGACGGGTCGGTATAGTCACACGACGAGCCACCACAGTCGTAATCGACCCTGAAGAGCCGACGATACCGCTCGTCGGTGAGAAGCGGCTCCCCGTTCCGCGTCCACGGTGACGCCCAGTTCAGCGCATCCGGCGACGAGTAGGCGATCCCGCTGCCGGCATATCCCACGACTGCCGTCGGGCCGTCGTAGTCCGCGGCGGCGAAAAGCGCCGGTTCGACACCGCGGGAAACCCCTACCAAGCCGACACCCTCGGAACGGACAGCTGGCCGATCGAGCAACCACTCAATTCCGTCCTGAAAATACGAGAGTGGTACGTCGATCAGTTGCGCGGGGACGCCCGCCGTGCCGAAATACTGGAGCGCGAGGCTGGCGTAGCCCTGCGTCGCGAGTAGTTGACTCTCCCTGTCAGTACGGTTTGCCCCGGATCCGTGAAGCGTGACGACGCCGGGGAACGGCCCGTCGCCGGGCGGCTTGAAGTAGCGACCGGCGATCCCATCGTCGGCGACCCGCAGCGTCGTTTCGGCGATCCCGAGATCGCGATACCGTCGCTCGGCTTGCGCGGACGCGACCTGCTTGTCATCGACGCTCGCGGTGATATCGATCGGGAATACCTGCTTGGAGCCAGCGACGAATATGTCCTGACCGTCGTCCGCTTTCGGCGAGAGCTCGTCGAGCATCATCCGACTCCGTCCCGGCGAGCACGCGTCCGTCTCCACGGTGCCGGAATTGTCCGTCGTCAGCGTCGACTCGAGTTCGAACTCGGTGTCCTTCCCGTCCACAGCGCTGTACGTGAGTGTCACGTCAGTATTCGACTGAAAGCCAGCGAGTCGAACGAGAAACGGGTCACCGACCAATGACTCCCCCTCGACCTGCACGGTCGGCTCCTCGGCAGCCGTCCCCCGCAACCCACAGTCCGACCCCTCCCCGGATTGATTACAGCCAGCCAGCGTGCCCACCCCGACTGCGCCGATCGATCCGAGGACCTGACGCCGAGTCACCGCTTCCATGCCGGTCGCTGCGACCGCTGGTAGTTAAGAGTTCGTGATAGCGATCCACAACGGAGGTACGGGAACCAAACCGGAACGACTTCGTTGTGAGTTCGGCGGGGATTGATGCTGGCGCCCGTCTGTCGGGAATGGCGTGATCGACCATCCGGAGTCGGGGTCACGGTATTCTTCTGGAACACACAGTCCCAGGGATTTATATCGGATCGACATTACGTTGCTTGTATGGCAACACGAAGAAGCTTCCTCCGACGAAGTGGGGTCGCCGTCGCAACAATCGGCGTCGCCGGTTGTTCGAGTGTGTTCGGGGGGTCGGAGAATGAAACTACTGATACACCAACCGAAACGGGGACCGAAACCTCGTGGAGGAACAGCGAGTCTTATATCGCGTCGATAAGACGGAACATCCAGGGAAGACCGGTGGTCGCCGGCGATCTGGTGTACGTCGTCGAAACGCACGGCGATCTGTACGCGCTCGACCGCGAGAGCGGATCCGTCGAGTGGCGGTTCGAAATGGACGGAACGGTGCAAGCCCCGACCGTCACAGGCGACGTCGTCTACACCGGCGATTACGGTCCGGGGGCGACCTCCAACGAGATCCGGGAGAGTAACGGAACCGCATACGCAGTCGACCGTCACAGCGGGGAGGCCATCTGGGAGACCGACGTGAGCGGCATGCCGCTCAACACGCCGGTGGTGCGAGACGACGTTGTGCACTACGCGGCACTTGACGATGGCGTCCACACGCTCGCGACCGAGGACGGCGCTCAGAACTGGTCGCACACGTTCGATCAAGGCTCTCTTTTCATCACGGAACCGGTCGTGATGGACGGCGCCCTCTTCGCCACCAATCGACGAGGGGTGTTCGCGCTCGACCTGGCCGCCCAGGAGACCTACTGGACGAGCGATCCGATCGAGTATACAAATGACCCGCTAGCGACCGATAGCGACTGGCTGTACGTGGCGGCCACAACCGGCGTCAAGGCACTCTCGTTCGATACCGGGGACGTCGAGTGGACCGGCGAGAGCAACGGCACCCCCCAAGACATCGCCGTCGCCGACCGGGTGTATACTTGCACGTCTAACCCGTCCGAGGTCGTGGCGTTCGACCCGGCCATGGGGTCGAAAGCCTGGGGAGAAAGCATCACTGGTGATCCTGCAGGCCTTCTTCTCGACGATGGAACCCTCTACGTCGCCACGTACGACTATACGTTCAATACCGGGCGGCTCCACGTGTTGGACACCGAGGAGGAGACGCTGGCGTCTGAAATCTCCTTCACCGTCGAGAGCGAAGGCGAATTAGAAATGGGTTCCCCACCGGCAGTCGAAGACGGCCTGTGTTACGTCGGCGACGCCGCTGGAAACGTCTATGCGATCGACATCGACGACGAATCGGTTCACTGGCAGACGACGCCGCATGAAGCCACCCCGACCGGCGATTCGTAGCGCCGTCGCCGTCCAAGTGGGTCGAGGCTTTTTCGTTTTCTCGCCGATACGAACGGGTCCGAATCGCAGACGACCACCGACGTCACCCGGAGTCGCCCCGGTGATCGCAGCCCAGTTCGCAGATCACTCCCTCAGGCCAGCCCTTCGATCGAGCGCAGTTTCTGCTCGACCGCTGGCGGCGCGGCGCTTGGACCGTCTCGAACCCGGTGGTCGGGGAGCAGGAGTGGGGCTGGATTTTCCGCGAGTGCCGTGCGCACGAGACGGATGTCCTCGTCAGAATCTGGATCGAGTCCCGGCGTCATCCGTACGAGTTGCTCGACGGTGATGCCCTCACCATACGGGATCGACCGCAGCGTCTCCAGGACCTCGCGATGGTCGCTCGCCATCGTCAGCGCCACCGTCGTCGATTCGAACGCAACTGTCTCCCCCTCGAAGTAGGCCTCGATCCGGTCCAGGAGTGGGTGGTCGTCCCCGGCGTCGGCAGCCGGCGTCTCCGGGAACGAGACCGCGATCACCCGGTCGCCGGCGACGCCGAGCTGGACATCTCGGTCGAGATAGTCGATTCTCCGGGCGTAGATGCCGGCTGGTTCGTCCATATCCTCCCGAACGACCGACACCGACTTGAAGATGTCCGTCACGTCGATGGCGACCGGCGAGGGTTCCCACCAGAGTCAAGAGGGCGGGGGCGCTTCGCGCTCCTGCTCGTCGCCCGTCCTGTCAGCTCTCTCCGTCGTCAGATACCAGAGGTCGGCCAGACGGTGCCGATCGACGATCGTGACACCGGCCGAGGCCGCGGTCTCGTAGGCCGCTGGCTGGACGGGATCGGTCGTCACGAGTACTGGACAGAGATCGCTTTCGGGTCCGTCTCGATCCGGCGCGAGGTCGCTGACAACCGATGGATCGACTGGGTCCCCGCGACGACGAATCCGCAAGCGCAACCTGGTCGCGGCATCCGGTCTCGTCCCCAGCAGTGCCATGTCTTCGGAATCGGTCCGTTCGACCGTCCAGCCGAGTGCTTCCCAGATCGTCCGCACGCTGTCGATGAGTGCTGCGTCCTGAAGTGTCTGAACCTGCTGAACGAACCCGGTTCGTGGCGTGAAAATGGCGTGTGGAACAGCAAGCGTCCCATTACAATCCTGATACGGCTGGCGGACAGCCAACGTGCGAGGAGGCTCGTCCGTGGGAGTCCCAACGGCAAGTGTGGTATCACCATCGGCGGGACGTTTGGGGACGGCCGGGAGCACCTCCTCCGTTCGAACCGGCCGAATATCGCAGGGTTCGCCGTCGGCAAGTGGACGGATCGGGGTGGCGACGTCCCCCAACACGTGGTCAGCGCTCCCGCCCCGATCGTCGTCTTCCGGGACCGATTCGATCCGATCCTCGACGACCTGGAGCCGCTCGCGGAACGCCTCCAGAGCGTCCGGGTCCAGCTCCCGCGCTGTCTCGATTGCCGCCTCGAGGTGGTCCCGAGCGTCGGCATACGCCGCCCCAGCGCTGGCGGTGGCTCCGATCCGCGTGAGTCGGATTGCGACCCGTCGGTGTTGGGCGGCCGCTCGCGAGCGCGCGGTCAGCAACGCGGACGCGATCGTCGCCAGTCGATCAATGATCACATCGGTCTCACCGGCAAAACGTGGATTCGGCCGTCCCCAGTCCAGTTCGAGCACTGTCCGGTAACGTTCGTACGCCGTCCGGAAGCGCTCGGCACGGTCCTCGGGAAGCGACGCATCCATCGCTACGCGATGATATGTCCGTGCGACTTCCAGCGGGGCGACACTGAGCCGATCGAGGTCGCGTTCGATGCCGGAACGGGTCTCACGAAGTTCCGCGGTTACCGCCGGCGGGAGGTCGCCCCGATCAAGCAAGGTCTCACAGGCTTCGGACGCTCGCTGATAGCGGTCGGCGGCCTGCTCGTAGGCCGCCGCCCGCCACTTCTCCCGGGCACGCGCACGCATGTCTTCGACGCGAGCCAGTAACAAGCGCCGTTGCTCTGTCCGGTACCGATCACGGTGGGTTTCGAGCCGATCGGACATCGCCGGGACATCCGCAGGGAAGGATTCGGCTGCCTCACTCGCATCGTGGAGCGATCGGTCAGCCCGGTCGAGTGCATCCGCGGCGGACTCCAACTGCCCGGACCGTATGTATCGGGCGACGTCGACGATGGCGTCTCTGGCGTCCCCGAGCAACCGGTCAAACCGGATTCGAGTCTGGGACGCCGCCGAGAGATACGTTTCGATGGTCTGGAGGTCGGTCGTCTCGGGCGAGAGTTCCCAGACGTGATCGCCGACCCACATCCGGAGGACCGACCGCCGCGATTCCGAATCCGTCTCGACATGGTCGATCTCGGTCAGATCGATCTCGACGAAGCGGTCACCGTCGTCGGCTGCCCCACCGCCGACGACGAGGATGACGCGACGGGTCGTCAGGGCCCCCAGCGTTCGATAGTCCGATCCTGGTTCGTACGTGGTCTGGCCGCGAGGACTCTCCTCGATGATGCCTCGACCGTCGGTTGCGAAGACGACCCGTGGCTGTTCGCTGGGGTCGAGATACGATTCGATCGGCTCTCCGGCGAGATACCCACTGCTGAATAGCCCTCCACTCCCGGTCTTGGTCAGTAGTTCTTCGCCGACGATCCCCTCGTCGTCGGTTGCCATGGATCCGCATTCACGTCGGACTGTAATAAATGATGAGGGGAATGGAACGGTAATGGTGAGAGACGGATCCGGCCGGGGACCCCCATTGTTTGAGCGATCGTTTGGCTCGGGGTCGATGGAACAGAGTCAGCGGCCGGCTGGGACGCCGTGCGTCGAGCGACTGACGAACGTCTGACTGGCATTTACGTAGCCCGTGTCGAAATCTTACGGTCAATGCCTCGGCTTGCACTCTCACTCCCGGCGGAACTCGGTTCGGCTCAGGGCAACAGTTCCCGGTCGTCGGGCAGTTGGCGGTCGGTATTCGAATGGGCGGGCCGTGATCGGCCAGCATCCGACGATGCAGGGGACGAGCCGCCACCGATCGAATCGTGGCTCGCGTGCTGGAGTGCGGGGAAATCAGACGAAAGCGAAGAGAACGTTACTGAGAGTCAGCGAGTCTCGTAGCGATCCGCTGGGCACCGACAGTCGCGGCCAGATCCGGGTTCTCGGAGGCGATCACTTCGACGTCACGATTCAGCGCCTCGCTCACTCGCTCGGCAAATTCATCGACGATCCCGGGAATGCAGGCCATCCCGCCGGTCAGGACGATCGGGCGATCGAGCGCGAGTTGATAGACCTTCATGTGGTCGTTGGCGAGTTCGGGCAGGAACGTGTTGGCGAACTCGTCGACCACCTCGTCGACATACTCGTCAACGGCGTCCATGACGCTGCGCTCGATCGTGAACTCGTGGGAGCCACCGCCCGGTTGCTGGATGACGTCCGTAAACGGCTCGAAGCCCTCGAAGTCGGCGTGTTCCTCTTTGTATTCACGGGCCGTCTGGGTGTCGATGTTGACTCGGCCCTGGGTCTCTGCCTCGACGTAATTCGTGATCTGTCTGTCGACTTCGTTGCCGGTCACCGCGCCGGTGGTAAACGGCGCGAGTTGTTCGCCCCGCCGGTAGGCGGAGGCTTCGAGGTTCGTCGAGCCCATGTTGATCGCGATGAAGATCTCGTTGATGGCCTCGAGATCGTCGCCGAAGGCGGGGATCGCGCCGCACAGTGACTCGGGATAGCTTTCGATGAAAGCCCCGCCGATGGCGCTGTTCTCGACGACCGACCGGAGGTTGGCCAGTCCTGCCTCGTTGTCGATGGTCGGGATGGCGTAGACGACGCCGCTGTCCTCGGGGATGTCGTGTACTTCGACAAGCGACTCGAAGAAGCGCTCGGTCAGGGCTGCGCCGTCCTCGTCCTCGGGCAGCCCCGACCGGAGCATGAACTGAACGCGATCGGGATACTCTTCGGCGGCTTCCTCACCGTAGAGGACGCGTTCCTCGCCAGTGAGCGCATCCTCGTACGTGGCCAGACAGGTCAACGTCCGGATCGTTTCCATCTCGCCGTCGTCGCCGGGATAGGAGATGACAGTCCGCGTACTACCGAGTTTGACGCCGACAGGCAACGTCTCGGCGTCTTCGTCAGTCGACTCGTCCGTGGCGTCGGCCGATTCGTCAGTCGTTTCCTCGGCGTCAGATGGCGGATCGTCGTCGGTTTCGTCGTCGTCACTCATACGCTGCCGGCTTCACTTTCCGACAGTATATACTTACTGTCGCTGGTCTCAGGAACGATACTGGCGTCGGGTGCCGAACAATCAGGGTGCGAGCCGGTTCTTGCGGTTTTTCATGTGTTCGTTGTAGTATGCGAAGGTGATCGGTGCCCACTCGGCGGCAAGGTCCAGAATGTCTTCGGTCATCTCCCGGATCTCCCACTGGGCATCGGCCGCGGCGCGCATGTCCCCGATATGCATCAACATCCGGGCGTTCATCGTCATCACGATGTTGACCTTCGTGCCGATCGGCAACACCATCCGGGCATCCTGGGCCGGCACGCCGAGGTCCAGGAGTTCGCGATACGATTCGAACGACTGTTGCAGCGCGTCCCGGTAGGCGTTCTCCCGTTTCTCCAGGACGGCTTCGTCGTCGAGGCCCTCGTATTCCGCGGCGAAGTCGGCATTTCGGCCAGTCAGGCCAGGATCGGAGAGGCCAGGGATTTCGACGACCGCCTCGCCCGGCTCCGGGTTTTTCTCGTCGAAGGAGACGTACCGCATCGACTGGATGTCGAAGGTGACGTGACGATGGCGCGTGATCTGTGCCATACACGAGCGGCTGACGCCCTCGATAGCGAAGGTGGCGTGGGGATGCTCGAAGGGGCCGTAGTGACCGTGTTCGAGCAAGTGGTGGATGATCGTCTCCTTCTTTTCATCGAGGGTGTCGCCACCGACGGAATCCATGATCTCTTCGAAGGAACTGTCGCCGACGAACTCCGAGAGGTAATCGTTTCGGGCGGCCGTACAGATGAGTTCCTCGGGATCTTCGGTGGCTTCGAGCAACTGAACGTCCATGTAGACTCGGCCGGCCGGCAGGTAGATAAATCCACTTTTCGTCCGCTCAGTGAGCGTACGTTAGACAAGTCGTCGATCGGTTAAATATTAATTAGATGAACAGTATGGTTGAGATATTTTGGGTCAGCTTGACGGCACGACTGTTCCGAGTCCCCAATTGTCGGCGACAGACACGAGCTCCCTGTCCGCCGATACGAACACGACTTCAATGTCTTCACCGGATGTCGAGAGTGCAGCAGATAGCTGTAGACTGTCAAGTGTTCGCAAATCATCCTCCAGAATCAAGTCAAAGGAGAATTGCTGGATAGATTCATCCATGGGCACAATAACAAAGTCGTCTAGCGCTTCACGAAAAAATGATGCCAACAACGCGTTCATATCATTCTCTCCGATCTCCCCGCGGTTGTACTTCCGACGAAACGCCGAAAGCGTCTCGATGACCGCGAGCGAAGATATGACAACTGTACGATTATCTTCAAGTAACTCATCGACAGTCTCGGTACCTGGCTCCTCGTAATATAGCGGCCAGAGCAGAGGTATCAAAGAATAGTAATTGCATTGTCAGAGTCGCTCGTCGCGATCCGCCGTGACAATATTGGAAAGTTGCTCCCCACGCGAGACACTGGACCGACGATCTTTGAGGTCAAAATCTTCTACGTTCGAAATAAATGCACGCATCTGCCCCCTGAGTGAATCCGTCCGTGTCTTACGAAGCAATTGCTCTCCGTGAAACGTGATTTCGTCAAATTTGTCACTCATAAAATATCCTTGTCGACCGATTCTTAAATCTGTTCGGAATAGAAAACCAGACCAAAAGATATCCGACACCGGAGATCCGAGTCCCCGTATGGACGACACCGGGGACGACAAGCCACTCAGCCATAAACGGCGGCAGGAGCTACTGGACCGCGTCCAGCGAAAATCCGCCACGGTCGGTCAGCAGTTGCCCGAATCCGTCGAGATCCAGGGGACGGAGATGAATTTAAAAGAGTTCGTCTGGGAGACCAAACGCCAGGGGACCGTCCCACCGGAGTTGCGTGACCGCGTCCGTGAGGTGCGGGCGAAACTCACAGCCGAGCGCAAAGACCGCAAGCAACGACTGGAGTCGGCCGACCTGCCGGAGAAAGAAGCCGAGGACCTCGCCCAGTCGATCGTCGGCATCGATCGAGCCATCTCGGCGCTGCAAAACCTCCACGAGCCGGACCTCGCGGACAGCGCCCGACAGGCCGAAGTCGAGAGTTCGCGACGGTGGGTCTCGTTTCTGGACAATATTCTGGACTGAACAGGGCCGGTCCCGTCGTGGTGTCCACACCTAGAGTTCGACCCATTCGCTGGGCTCGGACGTCAATCCGCGGACGCGCGCTTCTCGCTGTCCGTCCGTCTCGCGGATTTCGATCATGCCGTCGAAGGCCTGCTTGATAACCTGAAGGGTCTGTTCGTCGTGTGCGCTGGCATCGATGGTGAACAGGCCCAGATACTCCGCTGCCTCCAGACGCGAGGAAAGCACGTGACAGAACTTGAAGACCGTCTTGCGGTCGGTGTAGGTCAACATCGTCGAGAGCGACGAGAGGGCGAGTCGTCCCCGATCCGCGCCGCGACCGTGGAGCGCCTCGAGAGCTTCCGTGATCCCGATACCGATACCGGTCAGATCACCGGGCGAGCCCACGTGGTGGGTGAACGCATTGATGTCCGTGTTCGGTGCGGTGGTCTGTTGATCGCCGGCACAGTCGATGACACCGAGATCGAACTCGTCGCTACCGACCCGACCGGCGAACTCGTCGATGACGGTCTCGGCCCGGTCCCCTGTCGAAACGATAATGGCTCCCTGATTCACGGAGACGCCGTCCGCCAGGATGTCGTACGCCAGGCCCTGCTTGCCAGTCATCGCAGGACCGGTTATCAGGATGCTGGAGCCGGGCCTGACAGCCTGGAGGGGCTCTACGTCGAGTACTGATGAGAGATCGTACATTGTCCCAGGTTGATCAGTGTTCGTCGCCATTGCTCAACTCCCGAAGCGTTGCGATAAAGTCCTCGTCGTCTTCGACGCCGCCGAGTGTCTCTGAAAGCTCGTCGTTGAGATCGTCGACCCGCGTGGAAAGTTGCTGGTATTCGTCACTTTCGGCGAGTTCGGCGTGACTCTTCGTCGCCTCGAGTGTCGCCTGTTTCTCGACCAGCGAATAGTACTCCTGGAGCAGACCATCGTAGGTCGATCGTTCCAACAAGTTCGAGACGGTGTCATGGAGTTCGTCACTCCGGATCGGTTTGGTCAGATACGAGTCGAATCCCATCTCGAGGATGTCGAAGTCCGGCTCGACAGCGGTCACCATCGCGACCCGGCAGCTGCTCTCGCTCCCTCGAATCCGCTCCAGCACTTCGTCGCCCGACAACCCCGGCATCATCCGATCGAGCAATACCACATCTACAGACTCATCGAGCATCTCCAGTGCCTCGGACCCGCTTTCGGCCATACGAACCTCGTATTCGTCCTGAAGCCAGAGATTGTACGTCTCAGCGACGTCCGGCTCGTCTTCAACGATGAGGACGACTGGTGGTTCGGAACCTGACATCGGCCATCTATCTGGTGATAATAACCTCCTGCTACATAGCCCTGTGGGTCTGGGTGGACGACCTCGCCGGCTTGATATTTTCGGGCGGTGATCGTGCTGGACCACAGACCCGAACGGCTCAAGCGTCTCGACGCGTTGGTCACCTGTATGATCCACAATGTCGCCGCCGATGCCGGCGGGTTCACCAGCAACGTGTTTCTCGTGACTGGCGACCGACAAGTGCTCGTCGACGTCGGCAACGATTTCGACGTCGTGGCTCGCGTCCGCGAACACGTCGAGGACCTCGACGCCGTTGTCCTGACGCACACCCATCCCGACCACGTCGGGAATCTCGACGCCGTCACCGAGGCCTTCGACGCACCCGTCGTGGGGTACGATCCCGATGCCTCCGGCGTCGAGCAGGCAATCGATGACGGAGACACCGTAGACATGGGGGATCACACCTACACGGCCCTGCACACGCCGGGGCACAAGGACGACCACGTCTGTCTGTACGCCGCCGGGTCTGGCATCCTCTTTGCGGGGGACCTGGTCTTCGAGAACGGCGGGTTCGGCCGGACTGACCTCGAAGAAGGCGATCGATCGCTCCTCGTCGAAAGTATCCGGCGGGTCCTCGACACTGTCGATGCAGACCTGGCAGTGATGCACACCGGCCACGGCCGGAGCATCCAGACCGACCCGTATCGAAATATCGAACTCGCCGCCCAGGCCGCCAGGTTCTGAGGGGCTCTCCGAGGCGGTCACTCGAAGGCCGCAGCCAGGAGGGCGTCGTAGGCGTGGTCGTACGCCTCGGCCACGCTCGCGGGATCATCCCGTCTGGCAGTGCCGAGTGCGGGCAGCCCAACGCTGGCGACGGGCTCGATGAGATCAGTCACCGCGGGGACACGCTCCTCGAGTTGCCCGTCGGTAGCCGAGCCCGAGGCGACCCGACAGGCCTTCTCGTACCGGCGTCCCGGGTAGATGCGGGCACGGCGCGGCTCGACGACGGCGACCGCGTCGGGCTGGAAGTCAGAGAGCGGTCGGGCGATGTCGCTATACGATTCGACGACGGCGCGGTCACGCGACGCGATCGTCTCGCGGATCGAGTCCAGCGCCGGGAGATGCGTCCGCTGCATGACGGCGTTGAACTCCTTGAGGGATGCGACCGAGATAGCGTCGGAGAGGGGAAGGTTCTCGCGTGCCGACGCCGGCAACTCCACCGTCCCATTGCGGACGTACCGGTCCCCGACGCGATCCAGCAGGAACTCCCGATCGGATCGGCCCAGCATTCCCGAGCCACTGCCGGGCTTCGGTCGCCAGAGTCGGTGCATCGGGTTCAGTGACTCCGGACGGTGATCGCCGGGACTGGCATCGGCGAGGCGTCTGGCGTCCTTCCCGTAAAGTCGACCGGATTCGGTTGCCTGCCGGTAGTCGTCGTGGTCGAACCAGTAGTCGTTGCCCGCCCGTGGTTTGAACCCTGGCGCACCCGTGTGTTCGATCAAGCCAGTCGAAAACGTGGTCTTGCCGGCGTCGACGCGGTCGGCCCCCGCGACGAGTAGGTTCATGAATCGGCGGCGAGACCGTAATAGCCCGGTTCGGTATCGCCCGACGGCTCGGCGAAGACGAACGCATCGGCGTGGTTCAACACCCAGGGGATCGCCCAGTCCAGCAGGACGTTCTCGGTCTCGACGTCAAGTTCTGCGTCGGGATCGACGCCCTGTAGCAGCCGTGCGATCTCGTAGATCGTGTACATCCTATCGGCCGCAAGGACCTCCTCGGGGTCACGAAACTCCAGGGGTCGCAAGTCGTCGAAGTCAGATCTCGGTCGTGGCATAGCAGGTCCTAACGCTCGTCGGCGCCTAAATCCCTCGAAACACTGCTCGACCCTGGCGGGCGCACTCGGCCGTCACGGTTCCACTTTTATTACCATGAGTGTGTAACATGTCAGCATGGATGCCTGGTTGCTGGTGTATCAGGTGGGACTCGTCGTCGCGATCGCGGTGTCGATCGTGGCGGCCGGGCTCGCGTGGCGCCATCGCGACGAGCGTGGCGGGACACCACTCACGGCCGTCCTCGTGGCTGAGATCGGCTGGGCCGTGGCGATCCTGGTCACGACGGTCGTTCCGGGGACGGACATCGCACTCGCTGCCAACAAGGCACTCCTGGCTGGCGTTGTCGTCCTCGTGCCCGCGCTCCTGGTGTTTGCTCTGGAGTACACCGGCCGCGAGTCGCTGGTCACCCGCCGGCTTCTCGCCGCGTTGTCGGTCGAACCGATCGTCTTCACGGCGCTGGTCTGGACGAACGGAGCCCACAGGCTGGTGTGGGAAACGCTGCGTGCCGACGGGACGGGACCGCGCGGTCTCGAAACCGTCAACGGGCCACTGTTCGGCGTCCACACCGCCTATTCGTATCTTTTGCTTTCGGTCGCCGTGTTGTTGATCGTCGTTTTCGCGCTCCGGTCCCGGTATTTCTACCAGCGACAGGTCATGGCTATCGTGGTCGCGACGCTGGTTCCCTGGGGAGCCAACGCCGTGTCGCTGGCGCTCGGGCTGGAATACGACCTCACACCCATCGCCTTCACTGTCACCGGGGTCGCGTTCACCTGGGCAGTCGTCCGCGAGGAGTTCCTCGATATCACGCCCATCGCAACCGAGGTGGTCTTCGACCGCATCGACACGGCCGTCGTCGTCGTGGACGCGTCGGACCGCATCGTCGACATCAACGAGAGCGCTCGAACGTTACTCGGCATCGACGACGACGCCGTCGGCACGCGGATCCAGACGCAGCTCACATCCGTTCCAGACGCCGTCCCAGTCTACGAATCGGTCACTGACGGTCACGACACCGGGACGCGTGACCTCTCCATCGGCGAGCGCTCTATCAGGATCGAGGGCTCGCCGCTGGTCGACCGCCGTGGGGATGTCGTCGGTCACGCACTCATCATGGTCGATCTGACCGAGGAGCGCGCTCGCGAGGCCGAACTAACCCGGCGAAACGAACAGCTCGATCGGTTCGTCGGCGTCGTCTCCCACGATCTGCGGAACCCATTACAGGTAGCGGCTGGCCGGCTCGAACACGCGCGCCGAGACGGCGACGAGGAACACTTCGAGGCGGTCGAGCGCGCTCACGACAGGATGGAACGACTCATCGAGGATCTGCTCGCGCTCGCCCGCCAGGACGAAGATCTCGACCGCGAGCGGATCGAACTGGGGACAGTCGCGGAGTCAGCGTGGTCCTACGTCGAGATTGCTGACGGGACGCTCGAACTCGCTGTGGATGACTTCACGGTTGTGGCCGACCCGGATCGATTGAGCCAGTTGTTCGAGAACCTCTTTCGGAACGCCGTGGAACATGGTTCCACGAGCCCTGACTCGCAGGCTCGTCAGGACGCCGTCGAACATGGGGGCGAAGGTGTGACCGTCACCGTCGAGTGCCTCCCCGACCGCCGGGGGTTCGCAGTCACGGATGATGGCCCGGGATTCGGTGACGCGGACACCGAGAAGGTGTTTGCGGACGGCTACACGACGACCCGAGACGGGACCGGGTTCGGCCTCTCCATCGTCGCGGAGATCGCCACCCAGCACGGCTGGTCGGTTTCGGCCACCAACGCGGAGGGGGGCGGCGCGCGGATCGAAGTTGTAACCGACGGGGAACCGGCGTAGCTCCGATCGAACCACCACGGTACGCCCAGGGGGGACCTAACGAACCGTCATCGAGGCGGGGGCACTGACCCACAGTCGAAAAATACGTCGGCGGTAGACTGACTCGTCGTTACTCGAAGTGGTCGAGGCACTTCTGATACTCGTCGGCGACCGTCTCCCAGTTGACGACCTCGAAGAAGGCGTCGATGAAGCTGCCGCGATCCGGCCCGTAGTCGTAGTAGTAGGAGTGTTCCCAGACGTCCAGGGCCAGAATCGGGTGGCTACCCCACAGCGCGCCGTTGTCGTGTTTGTCGACCGCGACGTTCCGGAGTTGCTTGGCGACAGGGTCATAGACCAGCAGCGCCCAGCCACCGGCGGCACCCGCGGCGGCCTCGAACTCGGCCTTCCAGGCGTCGTAGGAGCCGAAGTCTTCCTCGATGCGTTCCAGGAGAGCGCCCTCAGGCTTGCCACCGCCGTTCGGGGACATGTTCTCCCAGAACAGCGTGTGCAGATAGTGGCCGGACCCGTTGTGGGTGACATTGCCTAGGGCACCACCGGTCGTTCCGTGGTCGCCCGACGCGCGGTTCTCCGCGAGCGTCTCCTCGGCTGCACCAAGCCCGTTCACGTAGCCCTGGTGATGGGTGTCGTGATGCCACTCCAGGACCTGCTCGGAGATGTGCGGCTCGAGGGCGTCGTAGTCGTACGGCAAGGACGGCAGTTCGGGGTTTGAGTGTTCGGACATGTCAAATTCCTCCATGTTTCATGACGGCGGGATATCTGTTAAAGCTTGAGGAAACGTTCGGTAACATACCACATAGTTGGGGAGCGTCCACAGCGTCGACTAACACGGGAAGGGTGGGGACGTGCTCGACTGACTCCCAACCGGGATGTGGTCGGATAGATAGAGGACAGACGATATGACGACACCGTCTACGTTGGCGACAGAAGCAAGTACAAACGGTGGGCAGTGCTAATACTCCCCATCGCTACTCATCACCACGGGCACGCTCGAACATCGCCAGGGCCTGCTCCCGGCGGTCGGCGTGATCGACGATCGGGGCAGGATAGTCGGGCGCGTGCATCTCGCGAGCCCCGGGATCGAGTTCGTGCCACGAGTGAATGACGTCAGCCGGCACACCATCGAGTTCCGGAACGTACTCCCGAATGTATGCAGCGTCGGGATCGTACCGCTCGCCCTGCGTCATTGGATTGAAGATCCGGAAGTACGGTTGGGCGTCGGTGCCGGTCGAGGCGGCCCACTGCCACCCGCCGTTATCGTTGGCCGTATCGTGATCGACCAGTTTCGCCCGGAACCAGTCGTACCCCTCTCGCCAGTCGATCAGCAGGTCCTTCGTCAGGAACGATGCGACGATCATCCGGACGCGGTTGTGCATGTACGCCGCCGTCTCGAGCTGGCGCATCCCGGCGTCGACGATCGGATACCCGGTCTCCCCGTCCTTCCAGGCCTGCAAGCCCTCCGGATCCGTCCGCCACTCGATCGGATTCTCGTAGGACTTGAAGTTCTCGGTGACCACCGACGGATTGAACCACAGGACCTGTGTGTAGAACTCCCGCCAGGCGAGCTGGGACTGGAACTCCCTGACGGACGCGCGGTCGTCCGCTGTCTCCCCACGCTCGCAGGCGCGCTCGGTGGCCGCATACACCGCGCGAATGCCGATCGTGCCGTACTTGAGATGGTGTGACAGACGGGACGTGCAGTCCTCGGCCGGGTAGTCCCGACGATCCTCGTAGCGATAGATGTCCCCCGCACAGAACGAATCGAGACGCTCGCGGGCGGCCGCCGGCGTGACGCCCGGTATCGACGCAGTCGGCTCCTCCACGTCGAGGTCCGCCCAGGTCGGAACCGGCGTGTCGTCGGTTACGTCCCCCAGCGAATCCGCATCGGGTGGGGCAATCGGTGCTGATTTCCTCCGATCGCGCCACTTCCGCCAGAAGTACGTGAACACCTGATAGGGGTCGCCGTCGTTGGTCCGGATCGTCCCCGGCTCGTGGAGGACGGCGTCGTGAACGGCGTCCCGTCCGATACCTGCGTCGTCCAGTGACGCCCGGACAGCCGCATCACGATCGCGGGCGAGCGGGCTGTACTCGCGGTTCCAGGTGACCAGCTCGGCCCCGTACGTTGTCGCGAGTGTCGGCAGTTCCGCGACCGGATCGCCACTCGCGAGGACGAGATCGCTCCCCCGTTCGCGGTAAGCCTCCCGAAGGGCCGCTACGGCGTCGAGGAGCGCGACGACGCGGGCCGGACCAGCGTGTTCGAGCACGGCGGGGTCGAAAACGAACACACCCAGCACTTGCTCGTCGTTCGTCTCGATCCCGTCGCCGGCGAGCGCCCGGTTGTCGGCGAGCCGGAGGTCCCGCCGATGCCAGTGGATGCGCATACGTGGACCTGGGTCGGGACTCACGTCAATCCACGGGCGAGTTTCGCGGGCGCGAGTTCCGGTCCAGCAGTGACGCTTTTGACCCGTCCGCGCTAGGCTGACCCATGAGCGAAGGGGTCGAGTGGACGCGCGAGGGCGGCATCGCGACGCTAACGGTCACGAACGCCGACGCACGCAACACTCTCTCCCCGGACGTCGTCACGGCGGCACACAGCGCTCTCGACGACGCCAACGACGTCGACTGTCTGCTCGTCCGGGGTGAAGGAGACGCGTTCTGTGCAGGTGGTGATCTGGCAGGCGTCATCGCCGGCGCACGGGGCGAGCTTTCCGAAGACGCGTTCATGGATCGTCTCGAGCGGATCGACGCCCTCATCGAGCGCCTCCACGGGTTTTCGGCACCGACGATCGCCGCTGTCGATGGCCCAGCGTTCGGTGCCGGTGGGGCACTCGCACTTGCCTGTGACATAGTCGTCGCGAGCGACGACGGGTCGATCGGGTTTGGGTTTCACCGCCTCGGACTCCCCGTCGGGGCCGGCGTTTCGGCGCTTCTCCCACGGGTCGTCGGCGAGTCGACGGCCGCGGAACTCCTCTATACTGGCGAGTTGCTCGACGCCGAACGCGCGGATGCGTTGGGGCTGTTCAATCGGGTGGTACCGCCAGCCGAATTCGAGCGTGGGCTCGACGCACTCCTCGAAACGATCGCCGCTGGCCCAACCAACGCAACGAGTGAAACCGGACGATTGCTCGCCAAAAACACTGAACAGTCACTCCGTGCTGCGATGGCAGCCGAACGCGCTGCCCGGCGGCGGCGATTCGGGACGAGAGAACACGTCGAAGGCGTGTCGGCCTTTCTCGATCAGCGTGAACCGGCATTCAAACAGGACTGAGGAGGAGTCGGTCGATCCGTTGTCTGGAAAACGGCCGCCACAGACGGTCGGCCATCGACCGGCAACCACTCGGCTTGGGACGTCCGTGGACAAAACCGACAGACAGCTATAGCTTGCTCTCGGCGTCCTCGGCGAGTTCTTTCATGCGCTTGCCGACACGACCGGCGTCCGAGAACTCGTCTTCGCTCATCGCGTTCGCCAGCGCGTTCCCGAGGACGAACACGGCATGCTTGTGTTCGCTTTTAGACATGTGGACGTCGGCCGGGGTGACGTCGATTTCCTTGTAGGGTTCGAAGAGTTCACTGTCGACACTTTCCTGTCGGTCGAAATACTCCATGATCGTCACCATCTCCTCGTGAAGCTCCAGAAGTTCGTCTTTGTGCATTCTTAGGGCCACGTAGGGGGGAGCGCGGCATAAGGATTACTCGGGAACAACTACCAGACGTGCCGAACCGCGGGAACCACTCTCAGAACACGTATTCATCGTCGTGGCCCATCATTCCGTCTTCTTCCAGGCCCGGGTCCTCCTCGTCGTCGATCGGGCCGCTGGTTTTGTACGCCTTCAGTCCCGTCGAGAGGAGGTCTTCGATCGCCTCCTCACGGTTGAGAAACTCACCTTCTTCGACGAGCTGCGCGATCTGCATCTCGAGATGATCCGGAATCGTGATCTCTACTTCTGGCATCGGAATATCCGGGCTTCGACGGAGGGGGAGTTAAGCCTGACGGGCTACGTATCAGGAAAAATTCTCGCCAGAAACGATCGATTTCGCCGTTCACGACCCCGGTCGCACCAATCCACGGTCGTTGACAGGTCCGATCACGATGAGATTTCGTTCGATGGAGTGATCGCCGATCCAGCCCTGTCACTCGAATCCGAACACTGCCACCGGCTCGTAGGGTTCTTCCAGATACTCGACGTCCGAAGCGCTGAGGGAGATGTCCAGGGCCGCGACCGCATCTTCGAGGTGGTCGATGCTCGACGTGCCGACGATCGGCGCGTCGACGTGATCGTTCTGGAAGTGCCACGCGAGCGCGATCTGGGCCATCGTCACGCCGTAGTCGGCGGCGAGTTCGGCGACCCGGTGGTTGATCTCCTCGCTGCCGGGCCCCTCGTGATACGGCGTTCCGTAGTCGAGTTCGTGTTCGCCACGCGTCGTCGCCGTGAACTCGTCGTGCGGGCGCGTGAGATAGCCCGCCGCCAGCGGCGACCACGGGAGCACGCCGATGTCCTCCTTCTCGCAGACGGGATACATCTCGCGTTCCTCCTCGCGATAGGTCAGGTGATAGAGGTTCTGCATCGTCTCAAAACGGGCCAGACCCTCCCGATCGCTGACGTGGAGGGCCTCCTGGAACTGGTGGGCCCACATCGAGGAGGCGCCGATGTGGCGGACCTTCCCACGACGAACCGCATCGTCGAGTGCCCGTAACGTCGTCTCGATCGGCGTGTCGTAGTCCCAGCGATGGATCTGGTAGAGATCCACGGTGTCCATCCCCAGTCGGTCGAGACTGTGCTCGAGTTCCTGCTCGATGGTCTTCCGTGAGAGCCCCTCCGCATTGCGGTGTTCCGTCGCGCCCGAGAAGCGGACCTTCGTCGCCACTACCTGCTCGTCCCGGTCGTACTCAGCCAGCACGTCCCCGAGAATCTCCTCGCTCTCGCCCGAAGAGTAGGTGTTTGCCGTATCGAAAAAGTTCACGCCCAGGTCGATCGCCCGCTCGACGAGTTCCCGCCCTTCCTCCGCATCCAGCATCCAGTCGTCCTGACTCCCGAAGCTCATACAGCCCAGCGCGATCTTTGAGACTTCCATCCCGGTCGAACCGAGTGTCGTGTACTCCATGCCATACCACACACGATGTCCGATGAAATATATCTACTGGCGTGAACAAGGTGAGGTTCCGAGAAGAGACAACGGGACACAATCGGAAGGACTCTGCAATCAATGGAACGGAATCGTCGGCCTGCATACGACGGCGCTTGCGCCGTCGTTTCACCGTCAGAGCAGAGCTCTGACGAGCTCTCGTTCGCTGTCGCTCACGAGAACCCTGCGAGCGAGTCGCCGACTCGCTCGCAGATGTTTTTGGCCGAGCTTTTTGCGAGGAGTGGGTCGCGCTTTGCGCGACCCCGACGAAGTAAAAAGGTCGTCTCTAGAAGTAATCGATCGTTTCGGGTAGCTCCGTCTTCATGCCCTTGCGCTCGCGGATCTGCGTGATCGTCTCGGGCTGGAGGTTGTCGGCCATGACGCGGAAGCCGGCGTTCTCCGTGTTCCAGGAGGCACGGCCCTCGGTCGCACTCCGGATGTCTGAGGAGAAGCCGATCATCTCCTCGACGGGCGCGATGCCCTCGACGACCATCAGATCGCCTTCCTGGTACATGTCGTCGACGCGGCCACGACGACCCTGGACCTCGCCGCTCGCCGCGCCCATGTGTTCGTTGGGCACGTCGATGCGGACGTCCTGGATCGGTTCAAGCAGGCGGATCTCGGCGTCGATCAGGGCGTTGTGCAGCGACTGGCGGACGGCCGGGATGACCTGGGCCGGACCGCGGTGGATGGCGTCCTCGTGGAGGCGGGCGTCGTGCAGCCGGATGAGCGAGCCCTGGACCGGCTCGGCAGCCAGCGGCCCGTCGTTGAGGGCCTCCTCGAAGCCTTCGAGGACCAGTTCCATCGTCTCGTTCAAGTGCTGGATCCCCTTCGTGTCGTCGATGATGACGTTCGTCCCGTGGATGTGCTCGACGTTCTGGGACGTGTCCTTGTCCATGCCGGCCTCCTGGAGTGCTTCACGGCGCTCCAGTTCGGGCATGTCCATCGAGGCCTCGCCGAGCTGGATCGCGTCGACGATGTCCTCCTCGAGTGGCTCGACGGTGATGTAGAAGCGGTTGTGGCGGTTCGGCGAGATGCCCTCAACCTCGCGGCTGGACTCCTGGGGGGCTTCCCGGAAGACGACGATCGGTTCGCCGGTCGTGATCGGGATGCCCTGGTTGCGCTCGATGCGCTGGGTGACGACTTCGAGGTGAAGTTCGCCCTGCCCGGAGATGAGGTGCTCGCCGGTGTCCTCGTTGATCTCGATCTCGATGGTCGGGTCCTCCTTACTGACCTGCTGGAGCGTCTCGATGAGCTTCGGCAGGTCGTCCATCCGCTGGGCCTCGACGCTCTTGGTGATGACCGGCTCGGAGATGTGCTCGATCGACTCGAACGGCGTCATCTCAAGGCTGGAGACGGTCGAACCGGCGATGGCGTCCTTCAGGCCGGTGACGGCGGCGATGTTGCCGGCCGGGACCTCCTCAACTTCCTCGCGCTCGCCGCCCATGTAGACCCCGACACTCTGGACGCGGTTCTTGCCCGCAGTCCCGGAGACGTACAGCTCCTGGCCCTCCTCGATCGTCCCGGAGAAGACACGCCCGGCGGCGACTTCGCCGGCGTGGGGGTCGACACCGATGTCAGTAACCATCAGCACGACATCGCCATCCTCATCGACCAGCTGCATCTGCTCGGCAACCTCACTGTCAGCGTCGCCACGCCAGATACGCGGAATACGTCGGGGCTGTGCGTCGACGGGATTCGGGAAGTGCTCGCACACCATGTCGAGCACGACGTCGCTGAGTGGCGTCCGCTCGTGGAGTTCCTGGCGCTTGTCGGCGCGTTCGAGCTCCATGATCTCGCCGAAGTCCATCCCGGTACGCTGCATCGAGGGCATCGAGACGCCCCACTTGTACAGCGCCGAACCGAACCCGACGGTGCCCTCTTCGACGGAGACCGTCCAGTCATCGTTGATGTCGTCCATTTCCTCGGTCATCCCGCGAATGAGTTCGTTGACGTCGCGGATGACAGAGACGAGTCGCTCCTGCATCTCCTCGGGCCCTTCCTGAAGCTCCGAGATGAGGCGATCGACCTTGTTGATGAACAGGGTCGGTTTGACACCCTCACGGAGTGCCTGCCGGAGAACCGTCTCAGTCTGGGGCATTGCCCCTTCGACGGCGTCGACAACCACCAGCGCGCCGTCGACAGCCCGCATCGCGCGGGTGACGTCCCCGCCGAAGTCGACGTGGCCGGGTGTGTCGATGAGGTTGATGAGGTGGTTAGTGTCCTCGTACTCGTGGGTCATCGAAACGTTCGCCGCGTCGATGGTGATGCCGCGTTCCTGTTCGTCCTCCTCGGTGTCCATCGCGAGCTGTTCTCCGGCGGTCTCGTCGGAGATCATGCCCGCGCCAGCGAGGAGATTGTCAGTCAGTGTCGTCTTTCCGTGGTCGACGTGAGCCGCGATGGCGATGTTCCGGATGTTCTCCGGCTTGTCCATCAGTGTCTCACATTCCTGTACGATTTTCTTACGTCGGCCCATGATACCCGATTCTATCGGCAGGCACGGTAAAAGGGTAGTGTTTCCGCGTGAAGCGTGTCAAAGACACGCGAACGGTCAAATCCAGGTGACAGCGTCCCCCGAGCGAGAGATCGGCGGACACACCGACTGTTTCGATAGTCGGCAGACCCCAACCCGGCGGACCGACTGCTACCCGAAGAGTCATACGCAGCAAACCCTTGGTAATTATCCACATGGACCTGCAGTTCGACGGCACAGGGCCGACAGCCCCGTTTCTGGGAGCACGGGACCTCTTTCGAACGGAGCACGATCTCGACCGGCCCGTGACAGTTCGGATCACCAGTGAGCCTGACGAGCGAACGCGCGTCAGTCACGACGCCGATGGGCATCAACTCACGATTTCCCGACACGCCGCAACGAGCGCGTTGGCGAGAGAGATCATCCTCCACGAGTTTGCACATATGCATCACGCAGAGCGGGGCCATCCCTCTCACTCGCTGTCGACCGAGGAGGTACTGTTCCTTGCGCTGTCCGGCCGAAGCGTCGAACGACGCACGGTGACCCAATGTTATCAGATCGCCAATCACGCACGGGACATCTACGCCGACGACGTCTGGATCGACGTCGCGCCCGCGGCAAAGCTGGTGGACTTTCTCGAAGCGGGTGTCGCCGCTGCAGTCGCGGATCGCCAGCCCGATTCGGTGACCTGGGAGCGCGTTTCGGCTACGAGTGATCCGGACATCACCGCGGTCAACGCCGCGTTCGCACTGGCACTGGTCGAACGCCACGGACTCGTGGGCGACGATCACCGGCTGTACGACCTGGCATACGCGGCCGAGACGGACGCCCCGCACATCGGCTTCGACGAGTTCCGGGAGCGTTTTCGATCCCTGTCCCGCGATCCAACGGAGAGTGAGTTCCGCGCGGAACTGGTTGATCTCGTCCGCACTTACGCGAGTCGGACCACACGAGTCGCAGACTGACGCCAAACGAGCATCCGGGAGTCGCATCGGACAGACTGCAGCACGGAATGATATCGCTCACGAAGAAACTGAGGGACGATCACGTCAGAGACACTGATCTCGAATGGCCGCTGTGAAAGTCGAGACCAGTCCCGGGAAGCCATCACGCCTAAATTATCAGCAGTGTATTTTTGTCGAAATCGAATTTGAGACCGCTACAATCACCGAAATATATTTCTTGGCGACTATCGTAATTGATATAGTGAGTTCCAAAATGGGGCTTTCCTCGGACGGTTCGGGAGAGTCCCGGGGGCTGTCGAGCGTGATGGGGTTTGCCCTCGTTTTTGGCATGGTCATTGCGGGGTCGATGGTCATCGTCAGCGTCGGGGCAGTCTCTCTCAGTGAGTCCCAGTCTGTGGTTTCGATGGAGAGTGCCGTGACAGCGATGAATGACGTCGACGCGACGATATCGTCTATTCGGGGCCACTCCGGGAGTCAGGCATCTATCAAACTTCCGGACGATGGGGAATACGTCAACTCCGGCTGGATACAGATCGAAATCACGGATTCGTCGGGTACCGTCCAAAATCAGACGGGGAAGATCACGCTTGGAAAATATGCGTACGAACGTGACGGCCAGGAAGTTGCGTACCAGGGCGGCGGTGTCTGGCGGGGCGACGGCGAGAACTTCGTAATGGTGTCGCCACCTGACTTCGAGTATGCGGGTGGCCCGAATCCCACGCTTTCGTTTCCGATTACGTCCCTGGAAGGGGTGAACGCGACGGGGAGATCATACAGCATCGCTGCCAACCGATCCAACAATATTTCGGCAGATACGCTACCCAGAGGTCCGATAGATCCAGGAAATGAGGTTCAGATTACGGTTCATAGCAAGTATGCAGACGGATGGGCGAGGTACTTAAACAAAAGAGCGGACGGTGACGTAACCAAAACTGGTTCAAAAACAGTCAAATTGACGCTGACGTCGCCCAAAACCCCGTCAGTAGTGAGCGGTCCCATCTCGTCAACTGGGTCTGTTGGGATGGATCCAGAATCGGGTATGGATTACTACGATTCGACGGTTGGTCCGTATTCGGCTTCTCAGGGGGATGGTGGTCTACCAACTGCGATCGCTCGTGGAAGTTTCGATCCTCGTGCCGATGGCTCTGGAGACACGTTCAATTCACACGTACTCACGACCGGAAAAGTGGATATCACGGGAAGCGGTGATCTGACTTTCGCAGGCGACCTCATCTCGTCGTCCGACGATGACTCGAAAATGAGGGCAGCAGTGACTGTCAATGGCGATTTCAGTACGGAAGGTAGTCTCGAGCTATCCTCGAACAAGCGAAAAGTGTTCCAAGGCGACTTCTATGTCGGTGACGAATCCGGCGACAACCTGGATATTGGGCCAGGAACTGTCGGAGTTCAGGGAGATCTTCATGTGGCCGGATCCATCACTGGCCAGCCCAGTAATCTCAACGTAGCTGGACAGGTTCATGTCGGTGGTAGCTCCGGTTCGATTTCAAAAGATAGCTCGTCCCCGGATTCCCCACTAGACCCGGGCATCAGCTCGATTCAGCACAACGCTAACCTGATCAGCCAGAAAAACAACGAACTTTCGAACCCCACAAACGACAACACTGCCGAATCAGGTGATATTTCTGCTATCGAAAATGGTGGCTGTAGTCCATGTGAACTTGAAGCCGGGGATTACTACGTTGACGAAATCGATCTGACAAAAAATGAAAAAATCATACTTGATACATCTGATGGCCCTATTCAACTGTTTGTAAATGGCCCAACTGATGTGAAAGAAGCGAACCTCACAATCAATGGATCGAACGGTGCAGAGATCTACTCCAACGGAGAAGTGGATATTCATAAGGATAGTGAAGTCGTAACGAGGAACCCAAGGCAGTCCGCTTCTTCACTCACCTGGTATTTACCCCCGTCTGAAACTTTCCGTATAAAAGCTTCCACATTCACGGGATTGGTTGATGCGCCGAATGCCGACTTGAAGATGAAAAGCGGAAGCGCTGATCCCGTCATCTACGGGGGAATGATCGGAAACTTTGACAGTATCACGAAAGACGCACAATTCCACTTTGACAACGCATTACGATCTGGCGGCGGTAGTGGTGGTAGTGGCTCTTCTGGATCGGGAGCAAACGAGATTGATTACCTTCGAGTGACTAATCCGACAGTCGAAGTGCAAGAGGAGTAAGTCACGATAGCATCGGAGAAGATGGTGTGGAGAACTGCTCATCTGAGTTCAACCGATACCACGACTGATCTAACCAGTGTATCTTCTCCAGAATTGACATTGTAAACACATTCTACCTTGCTACCGGCTCGACTACATTTAGATTCCGCCGTGGATTCTGACATCCCACCCCGAACCAGTCGCTCTACCAAGGCCGATTCCCACAGACTTGCTTGTGCTTCAGAGGGCGCATCGATATCAATCTCTACTGAGTTACCTGTATCAACGGTAGGGTTTTTCGGGGCCTGAGCGGTAAATCTCATCTGTGCAGTTCCACCACCAATGGAAATTGCTCGTGATGGGATCGTATTTTGGACAGAGATGATAGTTCCGCTTTGGCTCAGTTCAAAAGCCGGTGGCCGGACGATGACTCCACTTTCCTCAGATACTCGAAATACTGTGGAAGAGACGTAGATTATTCGTTCATCGTCAAAGGTATAGAGCAACGGGGAGACGCTGTTTTTGATCTCTTTTGTCCCTCCAACTGATACATTGATCCAAGTCTCCTCACCGATCCGTAACTGCCCACTCTCCAAACGCAAACTCGTCGATCGTGACATTCCGGGTTCAAGATCATCGATTGTGGACGCCATCCCTTCGAAACCGCGCTCCATATTATCCATCAGCGCCGCGTCTCGTCCTTCATTCAGACTATTCACACCGAAAATCGAGACGGCTCCGATCGACAAGATGACGATCGAAAACAGCAGGATGAACCCGAAGACTTCGCTGACGGCACGCTCCCGATCGCGAAATTCACCCATTTTGAATCACCAGATTTCCGCTTGAAGTTTGATGCACAATTTCGATCGTGCCCCCCTGGGCACTGCCCGTCACTGTCGTTTCAGCGTCGATATGGGTACTGACAGCCAAATCATCGCCCATCAGGCGCAAAATGACAGTATCACCGCCGGAAACTTCGATGCGATACCCCGATCCAGCGATCCGTTCCGGCAGCGACCGCGTCACGACAAGCTGAGACGGCCTGGCAGCAGTCGAGCGAACCAGTTGGTCAGCGACTTCGACCGACCCGGCGACCTGCTGGCCGACGATCGACAGTTGCGTCCGGGCCGTTTGGTCCTGCTGGTCCTCGACAATCGCACTCCCGGCCGTGAACAATCCGGTGATGAGGACCATCGCGATCCCGACAGTCAGCATGTAGCTGATCATCCGGGAGACGCCGCGGTCGTCCGTGGAGAGCGTTCGACACTTCTTTCGTCTCTCTGGTCGTGGGGTCATGGCGGCTCACCCGGGGCGACCCTGAGAGTTGTTTCCCAGTCGATCTCGGTGGTGACATACTCTGTCGCAACATCGACACCGAACAGTCGGTCAGTCCGGTCCTGACTCGCCACGTCACTTGAAATCGATCCCGATGGCGTAACGAGCAAACTGTATCGGCCCTGAGCATTGCTCCCCTGTCGAAACTGGATGTCGTACGGTGCTTCGAGACGCTCGAAGAAGTCCAAAGCGTTGCACCGATCACCGTTTATTGTGCTTTCAGTGATATTGACGTGCCCAGACCCGGACCAGGAGCACGTCTTCGACGTAGTCGGTCCAGTCACAGCGACGTCTGAACCGATGTCGAGCTCGTATGCGTCTCCACCATCGCCGGTTATCTCGACAATGAATCCCGAGGTCGAAGATACGTCAAACGACATGTTTCGAACGCGGAGGCCAGTTCCAACCTCCCAATCATCGTGGCCAGTTTCGTTCACAAAGGAACCAGTTGAGTTATAAATAAATGCACCGGAAATATTGGAAGCCACCGAGACGTCAACAAGACGGTTTGCATCTGCCTGATACCGACGGAGATTTTCTCTCACGGCCGAAAGGTTGTTCGTGACATAATCCTTTTGCTTATTGAGTGAACTTCTTTGCTGTACCGCGCGTTCGACGGTGGCACCGACCAGTTGGCGGACTTCCTGTTGGAATCCGAGCGGTTCACGGCTCGAAACATCATCCTGGCTCTCGCCGGCCAGAACCGTGGTATAGATCGCACTGTTGAAAACGACCGCCAGGGCGATGATCGTGACGGCGAGCAAGACGCCGCCGATCAGGATCATCTGGCCGCGACGATCGGTCACCCGCGCCATACAATCACCTCCACACGCAGAAGGTTATACATGCTGTTCGAGGGGTGACTATCGGTGCCATAGAGGTTACCCTGTGCCTGGGTTCCGCTCTCCGAGCCGTCTGCTGCAATCAGTGGGTCGTCGTCGAAAACGAGGATCGATCGGGACGCCCTGACTGCGCCACTCCCCGGCTGGCCCTGGTAGACCATTCGCTGACGCAGGACATTGTTCGAGGTGTCTTGTGACGACACAACGATATTGTAACTGTAGCCGCTCCCGAGTGATGCGTTCAGTATCGCACCAAATCGATTCGGCGGGAGCGCATCGGGATTCGGCGGGTTACACGACGACGTGTCGGCGTAGCCCGGATAGAATTTGACATCGCTGGGGGTACAGTGGAAGCCATCACTACTGTCCCAGTACGTGACGGCCCGCCGAAGCGTGGTCTCGTTTATCGACTGGAGTGTGGTATCCGCGACTGCTCGCTGTTGGTTGATGGCCTCCTGGCTCCCACCGTTGACGGACTGCGGGGTGACAGCCAGCGCCTGGACCACGAACAGCAATGACAGTAACAGAAGCATCCCGGCGATCACACCTTCGAGTGTGTACAGTTGGCCTCGATCCATGTTACCACACCCTTACAACGAGTACTGCTCGCTGGCCGTCGATCGAAACAACGCGTCTGGCCACGCTCACATCGCTGGTACTCCCGTGAGTGCCGCCTCTGCTGAGTTTCGGCGTCCCCGAATCACTGAACCCGCCAGCTCCGGGACCGTGCCACGCAAGGACCGTGCCGTTAGTGAATTCGGCAGAAACGTTGGCGAAGTGGAGTTCACCCAGCCCGATCTGTTCCGTGAGCGTACTCCCCGAAAAGCCACACCCAGGGGCGGATGAGCTTCCCATGAAGAACGCCACCACACAGTCCTCGTCAAGTTCGTCGGCCCCGGGCTGGGTCTTGAGCGCGTCTTCGGCCAGGTTGTTTGCTGCCCGTTCAGCCGCGAGGGAATCGCTGTGGGTATCACCGTCGACGAACGGGCCGAATAGATTCGGCAAAAACAACCAGACGAATACAACGGCGACGACTAGAATAGTCACCCCGAGAATAAAGTCGAGATTCGTCTGACCACGACGGTCCTCGACAGCCGATCGCTCCGCAACCCAGGGCAGCTGAACACGTCCGCCTCCCGGTATCCGGGTTCCGAGGGCCCCAATCAACCGCGTAATAGCGATCCTCAATGCGAGAATTGACTTGATGGCACTGCTACGCCCGGCCTTGCAACCCGAATAGTTCGGCGTTGGGACGATAGTCTCTGCGAATTGCATCTGTATGAGCCTCAGTCACTGAGTTCCATAAAACGGAACGGACAGGAAGGTCGTCCGTAGAGAGCGTCTTTCGAAGCCCTTCGAAAGTCATACTCTCTCATATGATTTCATGAAATTCAATAAATGGCGCATTATACAGTGTGATATTCTCACGTGGACCCATGCTTACCAACTGCTACCGGAGGGAGCGGCAAAAAGCATCGGATTACTACGAAACAGACAGAACAGAATCAAAACCCGGAACAGTGACTCCCAACATCGTCCCCATAGATCTATCAAAATTCACATTTCTGAGATATTTTGACAGCTTAGATTGACTGTCTCTGCTGATGATGTCCTCCACCGGGAATCAACTAATCGGACGGGTGCGACACCGTTCGAACTTGCAACTGAGAGTACATCAGACGAATCGGAGATGAATTCACACCTAAATACCTCACAACGGCAACTCGATTCGGTGAGGATTACCCGACCGCGATTTTCTCCAGATCGACGTCGATCGGCTCCCCGCTGGGTGACGTCAGCGGCTTCGTCGACGTCTGGACACGCTCGATCGTCAGGTCGAAGAGATCACTATCGTGGCCTGTCTTCGCAACGAGATCCGAACCATTCATCGCCTCGTGAACGCTCCACGTCAGAGTTACGTCTGTGTTCGAACCTGCATTGACAGTAACGCCGGAGTTGAACGCAACCGTGTCACCGTCGAACTCGAGCCACACCGGCTTCGTGACTTGCTGGGTCGCGTTGCTGACTGTCACGTCGGCTTCGAGGGTGGCTCCTGCCTCTACCGTCGTCCCGCTGGTGATCTGCGAGCCATTGTACCGCACTTCCGTGATTGCAACGTCGAGTTGCTCCTCGGGCTGCTCCTCGATGGTGACCTGTTGCGTCGCCGTGTCGTCCATGGTGGTTACCGTGATATCGTCCTGACCGTTGTCGCCGACGGTCGTATTCCAGTTGAGCGTGACGGTCGTCGAATTGCCCGCATCCAGCGAGACGGATGTGATATCGACTGCGTTGTCCCCGTGGTCCCGGAGGAGGACGTTCTGGGTGCCGTTTTCCGAACCGACGTTTTCCACGGTAGCGGTGACGTCCAGCGTATCGCCCTCCGTGACCGGGTCGTTCGTGGCGAGGTTCTGAATCTGGAAGTCACCGTCGCCTGCGGCGTTGATCGTAACCTCCTCCGTTTCGATATCGTCACTCGTCCCGACAGTGATGTCGTCGCTGATACTCCCGCTCGTGACCAGGTTCTCGCTGGTATCCCACTGGAGGGTCACGGTATTGTTTCCGCTGACTGTTTCATGATCGACAACATTGCCGTCGAAGTCCTGAAGCGTCACGGGCTCAGAGGGAGGAGGTGAGACTGTGCCGTTGTAGGAGACTTCAGCCGTAACATTTAGCGTTTCACCGGCGGTGGTCGGATCGTCGACTGAGGTGTGTTCGAAGGTGTATTGCTTGGTGCCGGCCGGAGTAATGTCGACCGTCGCTGTCCTCGTGTCGTCGCCGGTGATGACTTCGATTGTGCCTGTTCCGTTGTCGCCGACGGCCGTCTGCCAGGTGAGATCGACCGTCGTCGAGTCACCCGCGTTCAGGCTGACCACACCGATATCGACCGCGTTGCCGTCGAAGTCCCAGAGCAATACTTCCTGGGTGCCGGTTTCGGTACCGGTGTTTTCGATTTCGGCGGTGACGTTCAGGGACTCGCCTTCCGTGATGGGAGCGTTCGTCGAGACGGCAGTCACGTTGAACTCGCCATCGCCGGCCGCTTCGATCGTCACCTGGGTGGTATTGGTGTCGTCACTCGTCCCGACAGTGATCGAATCCGTGATGTTTCCGCCCGAGATCAATCCCTCACTCGTGTCCCACGTGAGAGCTACCGTCGTGTTCCCGGTGACATTCGTACTATCGACGACGCCACCGGCGAAGTTCTGGAGGGTCACGAGTTCAGGACTGGGACTCGTTGAGCCGTTGTACCTGATGTCGGCGGTGACCGTGAGAACGTCACCGGCAGTCGTCGGATCGTTGGCGCTGACGGAGTCGACAAGGTAATCGCCGACAGCGGGCGCGTCAATCTCGATCGTTTCCTGATCGGTATCGTCCTCGCTTCGCACTTCGAGGGAGGTCGGTCCGACGTCGTCCTCGTTCGTGTTCCAGGTGAGAGAGACGTTTTTGGTCGTGGAATTGCCACCGGGCGTACGCTCTGTGATTGTCACACTCGTGCTATCGACTGGCGTCCCGTCACTGAGGAGCCGGATCGTCTGGGTAACGTTCTCGTAGTTGCTGTTGGTGAGTGTCACCGGGACTGTCAGTGACTGACCTGCCACGACGGGATCGAGGTTGTCTTCGTCGATGTCGACTCCGACCTGGCCTTCGGCCTCAAGCTCCCACTGGAAGCGGGGATAGTCACCGAGGACTGCTACCCAGGGGCCACCGTCTTCTTCGAAGTCAAGGTTGCCTAACCGACCTGGCTCGTTCACGTCAAGACCCTGCATTTCGGTGGTCGTTCGACCGATCCAGTCAGTCTGCTCAACCTCATCAATATCCATGTCGACAATGGAATATCCAGTCCATCTTTCTGCTTCTCCCCAGGCAGAAGACTCGAGAGCCTCATCGTAATACATGTCCTCGTTAAATCGATCACCGTCAGACTGTACAATGCCAACAATTGAACCGCCCTCAGCACCAGGAGCAGTTGCCGTTACTGTGGAAGCCGAGTACATCTCTTCGAACTCGGAATCGACCAGTGAAGAACTACCCATAATCCCACCAACATTAACTGGGCCCGTGACGTCTCCTGTGCTGTAGCCCGTGGCGATTTCTGTTCCCCACGCAGCGCGACCGATCAACCCACCGATCCCCTTTGCGTTCCCTTCCTGCACACCACTGAGGTGGCTCGGTACATTTCCGCCGACAACTTCCACATCAGCAACGATCCGGTTGTCTATATCAGCGTGTGCTCCGAGACCAATGAGTCCACCGACCAGCTGTTTGTCAGCTTCGACGTAACCCTCAGCACGTGCGTTGATAATCTCACCACCAGCTTGTCCCGCAAGTCCGCCCACGTACATATTTCCGACGACGTGAACGTCTTCGAGTATTACGTTCTCAACTGTCGAACCGTATCCAACTGGTACATCGTCATACGGGCGATCTGTTGCGCCAAAGAGCCCAACGTAGTTCTCGCTCGGTCGATCGATGTAGAGTCCTTCAATAGTATGTCCGTTCCCGTCGAATTCACCACTGAAGGTTTCCCACGGGTCATCCTCTGGAATGCTTATAGAATCGTGCCCCTCGGGGCCGATCGGGTCAAACCCTTTCCCGTCGTTCCAGTGTTCGGTTCCTGAAGCGTCGATATCGTCGACGAGGACGTACTCTTCATCGAGGCCGTGCTCGTTAATACACTGCAGTTGATCGACGTTGCTGATCTCGTAGCGCCCCTCCGAATCTTCGGTGTAAGAGACTGCTTCACAGACAGGGCCGTCGCGTTCGATTATCACGCGTTCTGATGCCGAGTCGTCTTTGGTCGTGACCTCCACTGATCCCGTGCGGTCAGGACCAACCCAATTGAAGACCACTGTTGTATCGTCACCTCCATCAAGGGAAACTGACGTATCACCGATCTCGTTTCCAGCTGGATCAAATAGCTGGACAGTGTCGGAAACGGTCGTGTCGCCGATATTCTCAATGGTAGCCTCGAAAGTGACGGAGTCGACGAGATTACCGGACCGCTCAGACATGTCTGGATCGTCACCGTCGGCAACCTCGCCACCTCTCGTGACTGTTTCGACGACCGACCCGTCGTCCATGATCTGAGCGGTAATGTCGTACGTCGAGCCGTATTCCCCATTCCGGGAATGAGTCACAGTACCGTCTGTAGTCGTTGATACTTGTTCGTCATATACGCCTCCGTCACCATCGAACACAATTGTGACATTGTCGAAATCAGAGGTCGGATTTACTTCGTAATCGACGGTAAACTCACTCTCATCCGAGGTCCAAAACCCTCCAGAAGTTGAGTCGTCTTCGATCTGAAGTTCACTGAACGCCGAGCTCTTCACCTTTGTCGTCTGAATATCCTCAACCACAAACCTGGATTCGATGTCGAGTTCCTCTGAGTCCTCGTCACCATCGACGGCGACCGTGATCTCCGGGTCGGTCGTATTGACGTCTGACGGAACGTTCCACTGGAGCGTCACCGACGTACTGTCAGGATCGCTCGCACGCATCCCGATTATCCCTACCGAGTCATCGACCGCCACGACGCGATCCTCGAAGTCTTCGAGCCAGACGATCGGGGATTCGCTGTCGCCGCTGTTGGAGACGGTCGCCTCGACAGTGACGGTGGAATTACCCGGATCGACCGCGCCGTTCGGATCGCCGTCGACGGTCACGTCGTCGATGGCAATATTGTAATCCGGTGGATCGACCGCCGTGACCGACACCGTTTCGCTGTCCGTATCGTCAGCACTCGCCACAGTCAGTGTGACATTCTCACCGCCGCGATTGCTACTGTCCCACTTCAGAGAGAGCGTCGTCGACTGGCCAGGGGAGAGCGATTGGTTGAGCGTGGCGTTAGCGATGTTCCCGTCCGCGAGGAGCGCGATGTCCTGGGCGGTCGTCTCATTGCCGACGTTCGTGACGTTGGCTTCCACGGTGACGATATCGCCGTCGTGAATCGGTTGCGTGACGTTCTCGATATCGACCGCGAAGGTCGCGTTCGTCTCCATTCCCTTCTGAATCTCGATCGGCGATTCCGCGGCGCTGTCATCGTACGTCTCGACGGTCACCGTGCCGTAGGAGGTCTCGAAGGCGTTTGTCGTCGTCCAGTTGAGAGACACCGACTGAACTGCGTTAGCTGAGAGGGACACTTCGTTCCAGGCGACCGGCGTCCCGTCGAACTGCATCTCGACGATCTGCGTCTCGTTTCGGCTCGCAGTGTTGTTGATTTCGGCGGTGGCCTGCAAGTCTTCGCTGGCCGTGAGGTTCGTCTTAGGAACAGTAAGGCTGTCGATCAGGAATTCCGCCGGTTCGAGTTCCTGAACTGAGATTGTGGTCTGGTTCGTATCGTCGGCACTGGCCACAGTCAAAATGATATTCTCGCCACCGTATCCAATACTGTCCCATTTCAGAGAGACGGTTTTCGACTGGTTGCTGGTAAGATTTTGATTGAGTTTAACGTCGGCAATGTTTCCGTTTGCCAGAAGTGCAATGTCCTGTTCAGACGTCTCGTTGCCGACGTTCGTGACGTTTGTCGCCACCGTGACGGTATCTCCGTCCGTGGCTGGATCGGGACTGACGTTTCCAATTGTGACGTCGAAAGAGGCGTTGGCCCCCGTGTCCTCTTCGATTGTAATGTTTGTTTCCGATTCGTTGTCGTAATACGTCTCGGCGATCACCTCGCCGTTGGACGTGTTGAAAGCGTTCGTAGTCGTCCAGTTGATCGACACCGTCTTCGTCGTTCCGGCGTTCACGCTCACTTTCTTCCAGGCGACTGCCGCCGGACCACTGTTGTCGTCGAACTGCAACTCGACCAGTTGGGTGTCGCTGATCGATGCGGTGTTGTTGATCTCGACATCGACTTGGAGATCCTCGCCGGCGGTGAGTGTATTCTTGTTCACGGAGAGACTGTCGATCTGGAACTTCCCTCGCTCCGGTCGTTTGACGATCTCGATTTCTTGGGACTTGTCGTTCGTATCCAACGTGGCGACCTGGAAAGTCACGTTGGCGCTCCCCGTCGCGTTGACTGTGAACGTGTCCGATGCGGTATCCCCGGTCCCGTTGAGAGTGACGTCCGCCTTCTCAAGCGGGATCCAGTCACTCGAACCCTTTTCACTGAACAGCAGGACGACCGGCGTCGTTCCGTTGCTGACGTAGTCGTTTTCGACAGTCCAATCGAGCTCGATCTTGTCCTGTCCGGCGACGACGTCGTCAGTGTTGATGTTCTTCGACCCGGCCAACCTGACGTCGTCGAACGACACGTTGAAATGTGGACTGGCCACCGAATCATCGGGCGCGTCCCCGACCAGCGGCTCCGAGAGACAGCCCTCACCGGATGTGTCGACGTAGTCGACAAACTCCTCGTGATCCGTTTTACTCGGATCCCCATCAACGACGCAGGTCCACGTGTCTTTCGGGTCGATCTGGTACGTGTCGTTGTTGCTTAGGGTAGGTGGACTATCAAGAAAGTCCGGGTTCGTCACGACATCTCCCGTAAGAGTTCGAACAGTACCATCAGTCGTATTATATATCATCCACTCACTGGCCGTTTCGTTGTATACGCCCAGTATGTAATGTGGGCTCGGGGATGCTGCACCATGACCGTCGATTTCGGCGACCTCGACTTCCCCGCCCGAACCACCGATCGTCGCGTTCGAGACGTTGACCAGGCCGGTCAATGCTGCCTCTCCCGAATAGAAGACATCGTCGTCGAAGGTCTGATTCGTATTGAACGTAAGCCCCCCGTCGAACTTGTCAAAAACGACTTCGACTTCGTTTCCATTCCGATTGACAGTGGGCGTCTCCGTCATCCGGTTTTGGGCGTACATCTGCCAGGCGTCGGCGTACTCACTTTCGATCGTGACCGTGATCGTGACCGGTGCCATGATGTCGCTATAGCCCGTCAGATTCCAGTGTGGCCGCATCATCTCCCGAAGCTTTTCGGACTGGTCCTCGGACTGTTTGCGCAGCCGTTTTGCCGTGATAGACTCCGCATCCGAAATCTGATCGATGTCCACCGAGTGGAAGGAGAGATCGATCGCGTCACCCCGATAATCGAACGTCGGCTCCTGGAGGATCTCGATGAGATCGCCCTGCCTCTCGAACAGTGCCCCGCCTTGATAGGCAGTGATCGTGCCATCCTCCGCTTCGTGCTCGATGGTGCCGAGGTCTATTTCTGTGGAATTCGAGGCATCACTTGCCTCGACGAGTCCGACATAATCCGAATGTGTTTCGATCGTGATGTTGACGACCCCTTCGTCAAGTGCGTTGATATCGTCCCCGGTTCCGGTCGGGAATTCGAACTCGGTTGCGGTGTCGATCTGACTGCCAGTCAGCGAATGCAACCGGTCGCCCATCTCCTGCATGGAGTCCTGTGCGAGTCGGTCCTCGGTCTGTGCGGTCGCGCCCTGGAAGGCGCTGAGCCCGATGACGATCAGACCGACCGACAGGAAGATTACGAACGAAAATATCAGGACCGTCCCGAGTATCTCCGAAACACTACGCTCGTCTGCACGGATCTTACGATAAAGTCCCCCGGCTGCTCGATTCCCCATATTAGTTAATACAGTACACAGTGTAGAAATATAAACGTTATTTATTTTACTATACGTGTATTTTTTACGCCCTTTTAAAATGTGATTTTATCGTAGTCTCAGAAAATGCCGGATCCGCCCCCTTCTTTCGGTCAAAGCGGTACCGACAGAAATGAGCATGTTGCCTGCCTGAATCAGGGGCCACGTACCGCAACATCGGTCGGATGACGCTGACGACGAGATAATACGAACCGACTGGACAAATACCCGATAGGAGGATTAAAGTATGGAGTCGACATATTGACACGCATATACGTGACACGGATGCAGCGGGGGAATCCGGATTTCGTGTCGAATAGCCACATTGGACAGTACATCCGGGTTCAACGCATTCTGGGCGTCGTCACGCAACGATTGGGGTAATACACGTGAACGTACGGGACTTGACGGAAGAGCTAGATCCGGGGGAAACAGAAAGACGAAACGACCGGGTGGGCTGGCGGCAGCTACGCCCTCGGCTGCGGAGGTACCATGAGTAGCCGCGGCCAGACGACATACGACTATCTGCTCGGCATCTCGCTGGTACTGATCGCGGTAACGGCAGTCTTCTGGTTGTTTCCCCAGGTGTTCGATCCGTTCTTCGATCCGGTGTCGGGGGATCGCGATGACATGGCCGATCAGGTCGCGGCCGAAGCCATCGAGACGAACGCCACCATAACCGGAGAACGCACCCTCAACGTGAGTACAGGCACGTTCGATGCCGATTACGTCAGCGAACTGCGTGACCGGAGTGGTGTCCCGGACCTGCGCAAGATCAATATTTCGCTCCGCAAAGACGGACGGATCGAAGCGAGTGCCGGTCCAGGCGAGCCGTCCGACGCGCCACTCGCAACAAGCGTTCGAACCGTCCGGATAACCCAAAACAGCGATATCAGCAACTGTACGACCGCCTGTGACCTGGTCGTCAGGGTGTGGTAACATGACGGGAACCACCAGAGGGCAAGCCTACGCACTCGAAGGCGTCATCGGCGTGCTCATCATCGGGATCGCGCTCATCCTGGGAATGCAGATCGTTGACGTCGCGCCGGCGGACAACGACGGCGACCATCTCAGGGAGATCGAGACACAGGCAGCCGACGTGATGAGCCTCGCCAGAGAGGACAATCTCCTTCGCTCGACGGCAACCTGTGTCGACACCGACGGCGAACCGGCGATGCTCGATCCCGGTGATCCGCCCGACACAGCGTTCGAAACGCTGCTGGAAGAGACCCTGGAGAACCGAGGAACGTATACGATCACCCTCGAGTATATCAACTCCAGCGGGACCATCCAGACCGAGTCGTTGTCGAGCCGGTCGGTCCCACAGCGTGCGTCAGGGACCGTCATCGATCAGGTGATGCTGTACGATAGTGACCCAGTCCGGACCGGAGGGACGTGCACCCCAACGGGGAAGACACTCGAGAATGCCAGTAGCGACGAGTTCTATCTGGACGATCACGACACGGACAGTGAGATCTACGGCATGGTCAAACTCAAGGTGATCGTATGGTGACGCCCGGGAACGGCCGTGGCGACGACCGGGGCCAACTAGTCGTAATCGCTGCCCTCATGATCGCGCTGACGGTGCTCGGCAGCGTTGTCCTGCTCAACTCAGTCCACTCCTCGCCCGAGGTCGCCGTCAGTTCCGACGCGTCGAGTCTCGCCGAGACAGAACGAAGCACGATGGAACTCCGTGACGAGCTCCGAACCGCGTTTCTTGCCACCAATGCCAGCGACATCGCAACGAACGACAACCGGGTCGCGTTCGTCGACCAGCAGTATTTCAAGACGGTTGTCGAAACGTTCGGGACCGAGTACAACGAACTCCTCACCAGTGATCGGGCAATGGTCGTCAACGCCACGTACAACGACAGCGCAGCGGTTGAGGGGGCGATCGTGTCTCACACCGGGAGCACATCATTGAGCGGGACGCAACGACTCCTCGAAAATGCGGCTGGTGAGGCACCGCTGGTCTCGGTGAACGCGACGCTGGGACCCACAGAGGAAGTCGCGCTCGAATTCAACGACACCGACGCTGGCACCAGGTTCCTGAATGTGACTAACAGTGACGTTGAATTTGAGGGCAGTGATCTCTGTGACTTCACCGGCAGTAGTGTAGTCCAGGTCGATCTTTACAACGGGACCGGCGAGATCAGCACGGACGATGACTTCTGTGGGAACCTCAGCGTCGACTATGGTGATTTCAACAACGTGACGCTCCATAACAGTGCGGACATCAATGGCTCGACAATCGAAATCTCAGCCGTGGAGGCCGACTGTGGGGCAAGCGGAGTGGACTGCGTCGATAAGTCCGGCATCGACCTCATGCCGACGTTCATCCTCAAGACAGCGGATCCAAGCGTAACCTACGAAGGGAACATCACGGTATTCGAGGTGACTGACTCATGAGAGACTGGAGGGTGCTAGTCGCGCTCACCGGGCGAAGCAGGTCCTTCGCCCGGGACACCCGGGGCGTGTCGGTCGCGATCACACACGGACTCACCATTGCGATCACGGGCGTCCTCCTGATCGGTTTACTCAGTGCGTCGGGAACCCTGTTGGAGACGCAGGAAGAGCGAATCAGTCACGACCAGCTCTCGGAGATCAATGGGGACGTGATGTCACACATCAATACAGTCGACCGTCTCGCAGCGACCGGCCAAAACGTCAGCATGACGCTGACCCTCGACTATCCCGATCGGATCATCGACTCCCATAACTATCGGATTGAGCTACGAACGGATGGCAGTGGCCAGGGGGTGCTCGAAGTGAGTGTGAGTCGGCTCGACCAATCTGTCACCCGGAAGATCGACACCGACGCGGACATCGTCCCGGGACGGGTGACAGGGTCGAACGTCACCGTCTCGCTGTGTGATGAGTCGATCACGCTCGGGGGGTGTCCCTGATGGAGCCACGACGTTTGACTCGCGACACTGACGGGGGTCCGGACGACGAGCGAGCGCTTTCCGACGTCGTCGCGTTCACACTCACCTTCTCGATCATCATCGTCAGCGTTGCCCTGGTCTCGATGTTCGCGGTCGGCTCACTCGTCGATCTCGCCGGCTCACAGCACGTCCAGAACAACGACCGTGGCACCCAGGCCGTCGCCTCGACACTTGACAACATCCACCGAAGCGGCGACGCCTACCGACAGTTCGACATCTCACCGGGTGACGGGAACCTGTTTTTCAATCAGACGAAAGTCACTATCAAGAGTTCCCAGATCGATCTATCGGCGCTCGACGGGAACCCGGACACTGCCGAGATCCCGATCGGTGCGCTGGAGACACGCTTCGAGCGCTCGGATCGGACGATCTACGTCGCCTACGAGGGCGGCGGGGTCTTTCGAACGGACTACGCCACGCCGAGGTACGGGCCTTCGATCACGTGTTCACCCGATGGCACCACGATCGTCTCGCTGGTCAATCTGACGACAGACAATTCGATATACGAGGCAGGAGCGTTCAACAACGACATCGTGATCAAGCCATCGAACGTCCCAGACTCGGTGCCCTTCAGCGGAAACAACGAGTACGCGACCTTCGAGGCCGAGCGCGTCGACCACCAACAGATTCGAGACGCCAGCACAACCCTTGACCTCAAACTCGATGTCTCGGAGACGGCCCATCCCGAGCAGTGGGAACGGTTCTTCGAGAATGCCAACGGATGGGGTTGGAACGGCGGAGCCACGCAAGGAGAATGCCTCAACAACGATGACGTGTTGATCCGGGTCGTCACGATCAAACTCAGCAAGCCCCTGGACTAGGTCGGCGGCTGATCACCCGCCGATGGCCATCCACACCACGAGCGAGATCGTCATCAGCGCAATGGCGTACTTCAGTCCCGAGATGATCCGGACGTTTCTGATGTAACCGGCGATGATCGCCGAGAAGATGGCTTGCAACGAGACTGCGTGGAAGAACAGCATCGAGAGCAGGTCGTTGCTGGGCATGCTCGAACCGAATTGCTGGCCGCCGATCGACTCCCCGGTGTCGGCTGTTTGTGAGAGACCGGCCATCGTCTCGAAGAACTGGACCTTCAGCATGGCGATGACGCCCAAAAGCGTCAGGAACGTCATGATGATGATGACGACCTGCATCCGCGTCCGGGACTTGCGGTCACGATCGATGTCGTCCTGGTTTTCACTGGCCTGGGCGGCCGTCGAGAGCACGTCCTGGATCTGGTTGGAGGCCTCCTGGGCCTCGCTGATGAGTTTGACCGTTCGACTCAGCCGCGGGACGTGATACTTGTTGTTGAACTCCCGGAGTGCCTGCTTGAGGTTCGTCCCGTACTGGACTTTCCGGTGCATGATCGAGAACTCGTCGGCCAGCCGACCGGAGGACGTCCGAGCGACGATATTCAGCGACTCGAGCAACGTCATCCCCGTCTCGTTGGCACTCGAGAGCTTTCGGAGGTTCTCCGAGAGCTTCCCGATGATCGAGTGTCGGTACTGGACGTTCCACTCGTGGAAGATCGCAAGGGGGATGAAATTGATGTACGCCGGCACGTACAGCCAGAAGAACGTTCCCTGAAGGGGGTCGGCGATCATCCCATCCAGAGAGGTGGGTGCCCACCCCATCAACACGGCGAGCACCAGAGCAACCAGCGTGATGGGGATCGTCACGGCAAGCACGTACGGCGGATTGTCGCGCAGGAAAATGTGCGGTGCTTTCAGTATATCAATGACCTGGTGGGTCCCTTCGCGGTCGTTGATCCGATCGAAGATGTCGTAGCTCCCCGTGTACTGCTCGATCAGACCGAGGCTGAACAGGTTCGTTTCCCCTTCGATCTGGGCGCGCATCTTTGGATCGTCAGGGAGCAAGAACCCATCGCTGCTCTCATCGGAAGTGACAGTCGAGACGAGCACCAGGAAGGCGACGTTGATCATCGGGATCAGCCCGTAGACGGTGATGTACATGAGCTGGGTGCTCGCGTTGCCCATCATGCTCATCACGACGAGGATGATGATCAACAGAAGCGGGAACAAAGACAGCGTCATGTACATCTCCCCGAACAGCTCGAGGGTTTCGAGCATGCGCTCCTGGGTCTGCTTGCTCGTGCGCATGTACTTGTTCTTCTGATCTTCGAGGAACGACGTCATGTCCCCGCCGGAGTCGACGATCGAGAGCATGTCCGTCAGGAACTGACTCAACTCGTCGCTGGGCGTCTGGATGGCCTGGTTCCGGATCGCTGTGCGGTAGTCCGTATCGAAGTACGTCGTCTCCAGGACGATACTCTGGAATTCCTTTGCGACCTCGCCGTAGGTGTCGTCGGCGGCCGCGATCGCCTCGAGAATGTCGAGCTGGTTGAGGCCACCGACCGACAGCGCGTACATGAACGAGACGGCGTCCGAAAGCATCACGTTGATCTGGCGTTCACGGGCACTGGCCCGGAAGTACGGGATCGAAACCAGCGATCCGAACCCGACGGCAAAGCCGATCGTGCCGAACAACAGGCCCGAAACGATCATCAGGAAGGGCAGCTTCAGCGCCTGAATAACCGGGAGCACGCTCTTCGGGAAGCCCAGCCCCAGAAAGGACGGTACCTGACCGGCGAGGACCGTCGCGACCAGCAGATAGCCGAGCAACATGCCGACGAGCCACAACGACGTGCCGGCGATGGACCCGACAGCCAGGGCCCGCGAGAGGAACATCTCGACGTTGTCCGCCATCCGGGCTTCGGCCAGTTTCGTTTCGACGTTTGCGACGAAATCGCCGTCTTCGTTGAATAGACGGCCGAACAGTGGGTAGAACGTATCGCCGAGTCCCCCCGCTTCACCGATGGGTGACCCCGCGCGCCGGCGCTCCAGGCTCATTCTCCCTCGACCCCGTCAGTCCCTGCTTTCGGTACGAACCGACCGAAGTCAACGTCGTCATCGTCCTCAGCGAGCGCGTCGTCACTTTCGACGTCGGCCAGCGCGCTCACGATGTCCGTCCGTGCCTGTTCTTTGTATCGGTCAAACAACGGCGTCGCGTTCTCGAGGACGTCCGTCGCCTCACTCAAGAGCTCGTCCGGCGGATCCGGTCGTGGGACCATCTCCTCCTTTGCCGGGTCGACCGTGATCTGGACGGATTCCATTTCCCGGAGGTCCTCCAGGCTGTGATCGAGTTGATCGTTAGCGATCAGCGTCATGATCGTCTTCGGATCGTTGATGAACGCCTGTAGCGTCGCCGCCACTTCGGTGTAGGTGTTCAGGCCCTGCTCGATGAGGTACGCAAGGACGACCTTTCGCATGAACAGTTCCTCGTCGAGGGTGTCCTGATCCCACCCGCGGTCGAATTTGATCTCCTCTAAGGTGCTCGAAGACCCCATCTGGAGGAACTCGTCGGACTCGGCCTGCCACTGGTAGACGTCCCTGACGTTGATCTCGTCGTTCTCCGGGGAGTACTCGTTGATCTCGGTCAGGGTCTTGTTCCGGCGGACTTTCCGGCCCTGCACCCGGGTCTGGGTCTGGATCGAGACGAGATCCAGCGCCGTAAAGAGCGTCTTCGAGACGTTGATCGGGTCGGTCGTGAACCGTTTGATGACCTCACCGACCGTGTCGGCGTGGAACGTCGAGTACCCGGTGTGACCGGTCGACATGACCTGGAAGAGGTCACGCCCTTCCTCGCCACGGACCTCGCCCATGACGATGTAGTCCGGCCGCTGGCGGAGTGCCGCTTCCAGCAGGTCGAACTCGTCGATGTCTCCCGTCTGGTCCTCCCCGAAAGAGGGGCGAGTCACCGACGCAACCCAGTTGCGCTGGGGGAGTTCGACCTCGCGCGTGTCCTCGATGGAGACGATCTTGGCGTTGCTGGGGATGAAAAGCGAGATCGCGTTCAGCGAGGTCGTCTTCCCGGATGCCGTCCCGCCGGCGAAGATCATCGACTTGTTGTTCTCGATCGCGAGCCAGAGGAACGCCATCTCGTCCAACGAGAACGTGTTCCAGTTGATCAGGTCCACCGGCGTGAACGGGACGTCCTTGAACTGCCGGATGGTGTAGTTGGTCCCGTGATCGGAGACCTCCCGACCGAGGGTGAGTTGGGCACGCGACCCGTCCGGCAGGGTGGCGTCGACTTGCGGCTGGCGCTTGGAGATGCCCTTTCCGGATCGTTGGGCGAGTTTCACCACGAAGTCGTCGAGGTCGGACTCGCCGTGCTCGACGTTGGAGATGATCTGCTCGTAGTCGGTGTGATAGACGAACACCCGGGAGTTGTACCCGTCACACGAAACGTCCTCGACGTTGATGTCGTGTTTGATCGGGTCGATCTTGCCGTAGCCGATGTAGTCCCGTTTGAGCAGGTACAGGAGTTTCTCGACCTGATATTCGGTGAGCGTGTCGGGGTCCTCCTCGATGATCGCGGGTTCCGGCCGCGCCGCGATGCCCGCAAGCGCCGAGGACTCCTCTGCCGGCTCGATCGCATCCGTCTCGGTGTCCATGCCCACCAGCTCCTTGAGCCAGTCGGTCGACCCCGTTCCCGCCCCCGACTCGATGGCGTCCTCGTAGATATCGTATCGCTTGAGGAGATCCTGAGCCTCGCGTTCGATGACTGCGGCCCGGTCGGCTTCCCCGTCTTCGACGCCGACACCCTCCTCGGCGTACTTGATCGCCGTCTTGAGTTTGTTGCCCAGGAACCCCTTGAGTTCGCGCTCGATGTCGTTGAGCGCGGGCTCGATGACGTAGTACTTGCGCTCGTTCTCCTTTTTCGAGTGAAAGAGCACGACACAGGCGTAGGGTTTGTTGACCCAGTAGCGCTCGACTTCCTCGAAGTGGCGCTTTTTCTCCATCGGGACGGCCCGTTCGAGGTCGTAGCGATTGACGACCGTCGTGTTGCCCTCGACCGTCGAGAAGAAGGCGTCCTCGTCTAACTCCTCGTTGACGTCGACCGTCCGTTCGTCGACGAGGTCGACGAGTTCCTCGGCCAGGTTCTGGCCGTGGCTCATCCGCCCCGCTAGCTCGTCCGGCTCGAACCCGAGATGGTCGCTTTCCTCGAACGGGATCTTCTCGCCCGCGTCGTCGTGCGGGACGGACCCGTCGGACTCGTAATAGTACTCCCGTTTGAAGTGTTCCCAGTAATACTCCCCCTTGCGAACCGGTGTGGTCTCGGGGTCGGCGAAGGCCTGCCAGTGTGTGTTTAACGTCTCCGCATCACTCGCGCGCTCTCTGAGTACCGCCGCAGTCCGATGTGGGTCGAAGCCGAGGTATTCGCTCCGATCGAAGGCACCCCCGTCGTGGAACTCCCGCCGAAAGTCCACCCAGTTGTAGGCATCTTCCTCCTCCGCTTCGGCAGGTTGCTCGTCGTCGCTGTCCCCAAACAGCGAGGTGGCCCGTGAACGAAGTGATCCGTCCCCACCATCTTTGTCATCAATTGCCATTGTCCAATATTCTCTCACTCGTACGAAAAAAGCTTACGTAAGACGCGTGTCACGTTCCCGTCAGACGACGACTACCATCCCACCGGCTGTCATGAACTGCCAACCGCGTTACGAAATAAATTCCTCGAAGCGAGCCAGTGCTTCCTTGAGGTCGCCAAGCCCTGTCGCGTACGAGACGCGAAGGTGGCCCTCGCCGGCATCGCCGAAGACGTTACCCGGGACGACCGCGACGCCTGCTTCTTCGAGGAGTGCTTCGGCGAAGGCGTCACTGTCATCCCAGGGCGATTCCGGGAAGGCATAGAAGGCACCGCTCGCGGGGAAGCAGTCGACGCCCATCTCCTCGAACCGGGAGAGGACGAACCGGCGTCGCCGGTTGTACTGGTTGCGCATCTCGGCGACGTCGTCCTCACAGCGTTCAAGCGCCTCGATGGCCGCATACTGGGGCGTGGTCGGGGCCGACAACATCGTGTACTGGTGGATCCGGTTCATCGCGGCGATCACGTCCGGCGGCCCCATCGCGTACCCCAGCCGAAGGCCCGTCATCGCGTAGGCCTTCGAGAAGCCGTTGAAGACGATGGTCCGCTCGCGCATGCCCGGCAGCGTTGCGATCGAGGTGTGGTCGTGTTCGTAGCTCAGTTGGGCGTACACCTCGTCGCTCAGGACCGTGAGATCGTGCTCGCGCGCGAATTCGGCGACCGGCTGGAGTTCCGCCCGGTTCATCGTCGCGCCCGTGGGGTTGTTCGGGTAGTTCATCACGAGCACGTCGGCCTCGGCCGCCCCGCTGGCTTCGAGCACCTCCCGAGTGAGTTTGAACTCGTCGTCCCGCCGGGTCACCACGTCGAGGGGGTCGCCGCCGGCGAAGATCGCGCCCGGGACGTAGGAGATATAGGCGGGCTTGGCCACGGCGACGGTGTCGCCGGGATCGACGATCGCCCGCAGGGCCAGATCGACGGCCTCGCTAACGCCCGTCGTCACCAGGATCTCGTCGTCGGGATCGTACGTGAGGTCGAACGCATCAGCGACGTGGCCCGCGATCGCCTCCCGGAGTTCGAGTTTGCCCCGATTGGCCGTGTAGGAGGTCTTGCCCTGTTCCAGGGAGGCGATGGCCGCTTCCCGTGCACTCCAGGGCGCGGAGAAGTCCGGTTCGCCCACGCCCAGGGAGATGATGTCGTCCTGCTGCTCGGCGAGTTCGAAGAACCGCCGGATACCCGACGGTGGGATGGTCCGGGCCCGCTCGGATAGCTCGATGGTCATGGTGAGATCGAGAGACGGTCGTCCTCGTCGCCGTCCCCGAACTCGATGCCGCTCTCCTTGTAGGAGTCCATCACGTAGTGGGTGACGGTCTGGGTGATCTCGGGGATCGGCGCGACCTTCTCGCTGATGAACCACGACACCTCGCTCATCGAGTCGCCCTCGACCTCCATCAGGAAGTCGTAGTCACCGCTCATCAGCCGCAGTGTCGTGACTTCCGGGAACTTGGCGATCCGATCGGCGATGTCGCCGTAGCTGGTCTCCCGGTCCAAGGTGACGTTGAGTTCGACCGTCGCACGGACGCGCTCGCGGTCGAGACCGTTCCAGTCGACGACGGCCTGGTAGCCCCGGAGTGCGCCGGCTGCTTCGAGGTCCGCGATCGTCTCCTCGACGGCGTCTTCGTCCATGTCCGCCATCCGCGCCAGCTCGGTCGTCGAGTAGCGGGCGTTCTCTCGGAGTAACTCCAGGAGTTCGTCGCGACTGTCCATACACGGGATCCGGCGAGGATGGCCAATAAGGTTTGCTGTCTCATACGGGGCCCGCAAGCGTGGCGACCGGAGACCGTCGGTTTAAGGTGCCGACTGCCCTACCCGTCGAGCATGCAGCAGGCTAATCACTCGCCCTCCGGCTGGGAGTTCGTCGCGACCAGGGAGGCCGCCGCGTCGCTTATTCGTGCCACAGTCGAGCTCGATCCGGACGAACACGTCACCCGCTCGGAGCTCGCGACGGCGGCCGACGTCCCGATGAAGCGACTATACCTCGAAGACACGGTCTCCGAGCTCGTCGACCTCGGCGTCCTCGAAGCCGTCGACTCCGAGTCCGAGCCCGTCTATACGGTCAACGAGGGGAGCGAGGTCCTCGAAGCCGCGGCCCGCTTCGAGGAGATGGCGACCGAACGGCTCGTCGGGGACTGACGTTGCTCGCCGGTGACTCCACGTTTTTGTATGCCGGGCCAGTAACTGTCATCGACTCATGACTGCACTCGACTCCGAACGCGAGGCCATCGAACGCGGCGAGGTTGCCCCGGACTTCGAACTCCCCGGAACCGACGGCGAGACCCACGCCCTCGCGGACTTCACCGACCACGAGGCCGTGCTGGTGGTGTTCACCTGCAATCACTGCCCGTACGCCGTGGCGAAATTTGACCCGCTGAACGAACTAGCGGCCGAATACGACGACCTCGCCGTCGTCGGCATCAACGCCAACGATAGCGACGAGTATCCCGATGACTCCTTCGAGAAGATGGTCGAACTCGTCGAGGACGGCACGATCGCCTACGACGCGTACCTCCGTGACGAATCCCAAGATATCGCCCGCGCGTATGGCGCTGTCTGTACGCCCGACCCATTCCTGCTGGAAAACGACGGCGGCGCGTTCCGGCTGGCCTACCACGGCCGGATCGACGACGCGATGAGTCCCGACGAAGAACCCGAGACCTTCGAGATGCGAAACGTCGTCGAGGACCTCCTCGCGGGCCGGGAGCTCACCGACGAGTTCCGGCCTTCGCGCGGGTGCAACATCAAGTGGACGGACGGCAGCGTCCGGCCCGAGTGAGCGCCTCCGACCGCGGAAGGTGCCCGACTCCAGACGACGGTCGCCGCCCCGCGGGGCAACGGTTTTCCCGCTGCCCTGTGAGTTGCGGTGTGTGACGCGACGACTTCCGTACGCGCTCGTCTTCCTTGCGGTCGCCAGCGCGAGTTCCGCTCTCGCCGTCGGTCGGATCGGCGTGCCGTGGTTCGACCCGGCCGGGGAAGCCTTGTTCGTCGAGGCGCTGACGATCGTCACGATCCTCTCGGCTGCCTTCGGCGGGTACTGGCTCGTCCTGGCGTATCTCTCGGGCCACGCTGTGGACAAGCGCCGCCGACACGACGCCCGGAACGTGCTTCGGCTCACCTTCGGGATCGTCGCGACCGTCGCGACGCTGGGCGCGCTGACCGACCAGTGGGTCGGCATGCTCGTCTCGCTGGGCGTCGTCGGGTTCGCCGTCACCTTCGCCCTCCAGCAGCCCCTGTTCTCGCTGATCGGGTGGTTCTACATCCTGGTCAACCGTCCCTACCAGGTCGGCGACCGGATCGCCATCGAGGACACGCGTGGCGATGTCGTCTCGATCGGCTTTTTCGTCACTGAGGTCTGGGAGATCGACGGCGACCTGGTCTCCACGAACCAGCCGTCGGGCCGGATCATCACCGTCCCGAACAGCGTCGTCCTCTCGAGTCACGTCGTCAACTTCTACGGCGAGGGCGTCCCGTACGTCTGGAACGAGCTATCGGTGCAAGTCGCCTACGAGACAGAGCTGGACTTCGCGACCGAGGTGATGATCGACGTCGCGACCGAACACCTCGGCGAGGAGATGGCCCAAGAGATCGGGAAGTATCGCGATCGCCTCGCCGAAACGCCCGTCGAACTCGACGTGGTCGAGGAGCCGACAGTCAACATCAGCCAGGCGGAGTCCTGGGTGGAATTGCGCCTGCGATATCTCGTCCACCCGCGTCGAGGAACCCGCGCTCGCAACGCCATGTACGAGACGATCCTCGATCGATTCAACGAGAATCCCGACCGCGTGGCGTTTCCGGTCAGCCGGAGCCGGTAACGGTCCGCCGACCGTCTCAAAGTGACCGACGCTGTTTTAGCGCACATAGCCCAGGTGTAGCATATGCCAACCGTCCCAGCGTGGATCGAAGACTACGCGATGGTCGTCGGCCCGGAGCCCGACGACGTCATCGAAGAGATGGACGAGTACGCCGCGGCAGAAGGATTCCCGACCGTCGGGCCGGCGGTCGGCGGCTGGCTCGAACAGTTCGCCCGCATGGTCGACGCCGAGTCGGTCTTCGAGTTCGGGTCGGGGTATGGCTATTCGGCGTACTGGTTCGCCCGCGGTCTCGCTGCCGACGGGGAAATCGTCCTCACGGAGGTCGACGAAGACGAGCTGAAACTTGCGAGAGACTATCTCGCGCGCGGGGACTTCGACACGACAATCCACTACGAGCACGGCGACGCCATCGACATCGTCGAGGCGTACGACGGCCCCTTCGACATCGTCCTGATCGACAACGAGAAGACCCGATACCGGGAGGCATTCGAGGCCGTTCGCGAGAAAGTCGCCCCCGGTGGGATCGTCGTCGCCGACAACGCGATCGCCGGCGGCGGGATCGACGCAGACGCGGTCCGCGAACTGTTGACTGGCGAGCGCGAGGCGGCCAACGAGACGACCGAGGGGATCGCCTCGTTCGTTCGGGCAATACACGGTGACCCTCGGTTCGCTGGGTCGCTGTTGCCAGTCGGCGAAGGAGTCGTCGTCGCCACTCGGGTCGACTGACCCGTCCGATCACGGTGTCGTTCTCGTCGCTGAGAACGACGGGTGCACCACTTATTAGGCAGGGCGGGGAAGGGGAGGGTAACGTTCACTCTATCCATGAGTTTGATGATCGACATTCGGAAGCTCGCGTTGTTCAACAAGATGGCCAAGGAGGGTGGCAACACTGTTGCCGAGCATCTGAGTACGATGACGGGGATGGAAACGGAGATGGAGATCACCAAGATCAACTTCATCGACGTCCCCGACATCAAGACTCACGTCGGCGACAACAAACAGATCGGCATCAGCATCGAGCTGGAAGAGCCGCCCCACGGCCACATCCTCTTTCTCCTGAACGCCGACAGCGCCAAGGATCTCGCTCGCGGCATGATCGGCGACATGGGCGGCAGCGATCCGGAACAGGATGGGTTCACCGAGATGGAACGATCGGCCATCCAGGAGATCGGCAACATCATGACCTCGGGCTTCATCGACGGGTGGGCCAACGTCCTGGAGACCACCATCGACATCTCGACGCCGACGTTCACGTACGGCCCGGGAAGCGGGATGGTCGACGAACTCGTCGGCGAGCGTGACTCCGAGATGGCGCTGATGTTCGACTCCCGCGTCCAGGCGCTGGACTCCGACATCGACGTGAAAGTCTATACCTTCCCCGAACTCGACGAACTCGTCGAGCTGATGCAGGAGATCGAAGTCTGAGCGCCAGGACGGTCACTGACTTCCGGAGCGGGCGTCGAAAATGTGACCTCGAAGGCTACTGTGACCTGGAAAGCTACGCACTGGTCCGCCGTGTCATTGTCAGGCCGTGACCGGGGCTCGGGGATCGGCGATTCGGTCGGCATCGAGGCCTTTGTGTCGGAGCTGAGACGCGGTGACACCCGACAGACACGGGATCACGAGGTCGACCGAGAACTCCTCGGCCGCCCGGGCGACTTCCGTGGCCGGATCGCCACGCCGACAGTGCCCATCGACGGCGACGCCCTGGCGCTTGCCTTCCTCTACGAGCGAGCGGAGATGGTCTCGTCCCTCGTCCTCGAAGCATTCGATCAACACTTCGGTGCTGCTCAGGGCCGGCTCCCCGTACCGCTGGGTGTCGACCACGTACAGCGCGTGGACCGTCGCGTCCTTCCGGCGTGCGACGTCGAGCGCTCGCCGTAGCCGCTGGCCTGACCGATCCGTGCAGTCCGTCGGAATGAGTATTTCTGTTCCCATACTCCGCTCACTGTATGCACTCTACAACCCCGGAGGGCATATACCTTACGATTAATAATTATAGATTCGGGCACTGCCCGGTCAGCCAGCAGTGAGTCGAATCGTCATCGTGGTGCCACCCTCGGTGTCGAAGGTGAGCGTCCCGTCGTAGGCGTCGACGACCGTCCGGACAACCCAGAGGCCGACACCGGTTCCGTGGTCGAGTTGCGTGATCTCTGCGTCCGCGGCGATCGACGAGAGTTCGTGCTCCGGAATGCCGGGCCCCTCGTCGGTGACAGTGATATCCACGTCTCCACCGTGTCGCGTCGCACCTACCCGCACCTCCCCACCACCGTGGAGAATAGCGTTCTCGATCGCTTCCGAGAGGGCATCCCCGAGTTTGTCGTCAGCCTCGACAGCCAGTCCGGCAGGGACGTCAGTCTCGATGGTCGCCTCGGGAAAGGACTCACGCAGCTCTTCGACGACGGACTCGATCAAATCGTCGAGATCAACAGCACGCTCGTCGGACGAATCGTGTTCGATCGCGGCCTGGAATTTCCCCAACTTCTCGTTCATCGAGGCAAGCGAGGTCGCTTTCCCGGCAATGGAGTCGGCCATGCCACGGTGGCGGTCGTCGTCGAGTTCCCCGAGCAGTGCCTCGGCGTTGCCAAGCAGGACCTGAGCGTCGTTGCGGAGGTTGTGCCGGACGATGCGGTTGAGGACAGCCAGCTTCTGTCGCTCCCGGGCCAGCTCACCGACTCTGATCCGTCGGACATCGTTGACGCCGATCAGCACGTGTGCGACGGCGCTGACACCGAGGACGTCTGCAACGACGACGGGTGGCAACGACACCGACGGGCTGGCGCTGACCAGGGCGAGGACGATACCGAGAACGACAACGCCGAGCGCGTTCCAGCCCGCGACACGGAGGACGTGATCGGTCCGGAGTGCGTCGAGGACGACAAGTGCCGCGCCGGCCGCGACCAGTGTGAGTCCGACGACGAGGGCGATGCCGACCAGTGCGACGTCGTACAGCGAGACCGCGCCGTTCCAGACGACCGACAGCGCGATGGCGAAGACCAACACGCCGGTCGCGCTCACCGACGCCCCGCTGCCGAGACGGATGAAATCCATAGCGATTGATTGAACGGACATCTGGATAACTGTGACGCCGAGGTCACGCACGTGGTGAGCCCACGCGCGCACTCGCCGTCAGAACACTCATGGCTGTGTCACACTGATCCAGCCCATGGCGCAGATTCGATACGGGATCGTCGGCTGTGGCGGGATCGGGGCGACACACGCCGAGGCCGTCAGGTCAGCCGACGGTGCAACGCTCGTGGCCTGTGCGAACCGGTCGAAAGCGGGTGCGCGCGTGTTCGCCGACGACCACGGCCTCGACGCCTGGTACACCAGTGTGACGGCGATGATCGAGGACAGCGACCTCGACGCCGTCAGTGTTTGCACACCGAGTGGGACCCACGCGGACGTCACGATCGAGGCCGCCCAGGCCGGCGCGGACGTCCTCTGTGAGAAGCCACTGGACGTCTACGCCGACCGAATGGATCGGATGATCGACGCATGTGAGGCGGCCGACGTCACACTGGCCGGCGTCTTCCAGGAGCGGTTTCAGCCCGCCACGCGACGGGCCAAAGCGGCGATCGACGCCGGCGAACTCGGCCAACCGGTGCTGGGCGACGCCCAGGTCAAGTGGTTCCGCCCGCAGGCGTACTACGACGACGCGACGTGGAAGGGGACGCGCGACCTGGACGGCGGTGTCCTCATGAGTCAGGCGATCCACACGATCGACCGGTTGCAGTGGCTCGTGGGCGGGATCGAATCGGTGCGGGCCGTGACCGACTCGCACGACCGCGATCTCGCGGCGGGGTGTGAAACGACGGCCGCGCTGGCCGTCCGGTTCGAGAACGGCGCGCTGGGGACCATCTCGGCGACGACGGCGACGAAAGGTGGCGACGATCGGATCGAGATCAACGGGACCGAGGGCTCGATCGCGCTCGCCGGTGGAGACATCGTCGCTTTCGAGGTCGGCACGGGCGAACAGACCCACTACGGGGCAGAGACGACAGCCATCGACGAAGACGTCGAGTCACTCGAATGGGGGGCCGGACACGTTCGCGGGGTGGCCGACTTCGTTGAAGCCGTTCGTGAGAATCGCGAGCCGGCCGTCCCGGGCAGGGAAGCCAGACGGGCGGTCGACGTGATTCTCGCCGCCGAAGCCGCCGCACGACGCGAGGCGACGGTTTCCGTCGACGCCGTTCGGTCGGGCCAGGTTCCGGAAGCCACCACACCCGACGGCTGAGGGGCCCGCCAGCCCGAGAGCGCCTGACCGGCGCGAACCTGTCAGATTTGGGTATGTTCCGAGGGCGCAGTCGTGTTCGGAGCCGAGTTCTTGCCGTCACGAGGCCCGTTTTACGGTCACCGCTAGTGGCTTCGGGACCATCTCGTAATTCTCACGTGGGAATTATCACAATTATTCCAGAATTGACACAACAGAAACCCTTTTGGTGAGTCCACCCCAGAAACGAATACGGCACCACCTGGGGCCGATGATTTACCAATGACAGACACCGAACTCATCTGGCGAATTGCGGGCGGGTCCGGAGACGGGATCGCCTCGACGAGTCAGAACTTCGCCAAAGCCCTGATGCGAGCGGGGCTCAACATTTTCACACACCGCCACTATCCATCGCGGATTCGCGGTGGTCACACGTACGTCGAAGTACGGGCCAAAGACGAGGAAGTCACCTCGCGCGGTGACGGGTATAACTTCCTGCTGTCGCTTGGCGACAGTTTCGCCCGGAACCCCGCGGAGGACGCCTACTACGGCAACGAGGAACGCAAACCGCTCGGAGAGAACCTCGACGAACTCCGGGAGGGCGGGGTCATCGTCTACGACACCGGACTCTTCGACGAGGACGAGGTCGCCGAGTTGAACCTCGAGGAACGGGCCGAAGAGAACAATTGGCACGTGTATCCGGTCAATCTCCGTGAGATCGCCCGGGAACACGGCCGTGACGTCATGCGGAACACGGCCGGGGTCGGCATCACCGCCGCCCTGCTGGGGATGGACGTCTCCTACTTCGAGGAGCTCATCACCCAGAACATGTCCGGCGACATCCAGGAGGACAACCTGAACGTGCTGGCCGACGCCTACGAGCAGGCCCAGGCGTTCGAGTTCACCCACGATCTGGAAGTCCCGACGGGCGAGAACGACCAGGAACTGGCGCTGATGAACGGCTCCCAGTCGATCGCCTACGGCGCGATCGACGAGGGCTGTCGGTTCATCGCCGGCTACCCCATGACGCCCTGGACCGAAGTGTTCACGATCATGTCCCAGCACATGGGTAAGTTCGGGGGCGTCTCCGAACAGGTCGAAGACGAGATCGCCGCCGCCGCGATGGCGCTCGGTGCGAGCCACGCCGGCGTCAAGGCGATGTCCGGGTCGTCCGGTGGCGGGTTCGCGCTGATGTCCGAGCCCCTCGGCCTCGCCGAGATGACCGAGACGCCGATCGTCCTGCTCGAAGCGATGCGGGCCGGTCCGTCGACCGGGATGCCCACCAAACCCGAACAGGGCGACCTCGAACACGTCCTGTATACGAGCCAGGGCGACTCCGCCCGCGTCGTCTTCGCGCCGGCGGGCGTCAAGGAGGCATACGAACAGACCCGGACAGCCTTCGAGATCGCCTACGACTACCAGATCCCGGCGATCGTCGTCTACGACCAGAAGATCGAGGGTGAACTCCGGTCGGTTCCGGTCGATCTCTTCGATCGGGAGCCCAACCCCGACCTCGGGAAGGTCCTCTCCGAAGAGGAGATCAAGGAAGCGGCCCACCACGAGTCGGGCGCGTTCCAGCGCTTCGACCCGAACGCCGAGGACGGCGTCAGCCCGCGGACGGTCCCTGGCCAGAAGGGCGGTCGCCACCTCACGTCGGGTAACGAGACCAACGACTACGGGCACATCGACGAGGACCCGGACAACCGGGTCGCCCACATGTCCCGTCGCCTCGAGAAACTCGATACCATTCGCGGCGATCTCGACGAGGGCGAAACCAACCAGGCGTATCGCGGCCCCGAGGACGCCCGCTACGGGATCGTCACGTGGGGCAGCCAGCAGGGCACGGTCTTCGAGGCGGTCGACCGCCTCAACGACGAAGGCCACTCGGTGAAGGCCATCGGCGTCAGCGACCTCATGCCCTACCCCGAGGCCGAGATGACCGAATTCTTAGAGAGCGTCGAGGAGGCGATCGTCGTCGAGATGAACGCCAGCGGGCAGTTCAAGGGGCTGACCCAGAAGGAACTCGGTCGCTTCGGCGACAAACTCTCGAGTCTCCTGAAATACAACGGCAATCCGTTCGAGCCGGCCGAGATCGTCGAGGGCTTCGAAGCCAGCATCGACGAGGAGACCGACCTCCCCGGCAATTCGACCACGTTCGTCCCAGCGGCAGGTGACTAATCATGAGTGCATTCAGCGCAATCGGCGAGGATCGCGAGATAGACAGCGAGGAGTATACCCCCGGCATCGAGCCGCAGGCCACCTGGTGTCCCGGGTGTGGGGACTTCAGCGTCCTCAAGGCGCTCAAGCAGGCGATGCCCGAAGTCGGCCGCACGCCCGAGGAAGTCCTGACGGTAACCGGGATCGGCTGTTCGAGCAAGCTCAATTCGTACTTCGACTCCTACGGATTCCACTCGATTCACGGCCGGTCGCTCCCGATCGCCCGGGCCGCCAAACTCGCCAACCCCGACCTCGAAGTGATCGCGGCGGGCGGCGACGGCGACGGCTACGGCATCGGCGGCAACCACTTCATGCACACCGCCCGGGAGAACCACGATATGACGTACATCGTGTTCAACAACGAGATCTTCGGGCTGACGAAGGGTCAGACCTCCCCGACCAGTCCGAAGGGTCACAAGTCAAAGACCCAACCGTCGGGCAGTGCCAAGTCCCCGATCCGACCGCTGAGCCTGGCGCTGACCTCCGGGGCCTCGTACATCGCCCGGACGGCCGCGGTCAATCCCAACCAGGCGAAGGAGATCCTCGTGGAAGCGATCGAACACGACGGGTTCGCCCACGTCGACTTCCTCACGCAGTGTCCGACCTGGAACAAGGACGCAAAGCAGTACGTCCCCTACACTGACGTTCAGGACTCCGATGACTACGACTTCGACATCACCGACCGCCGGGAAGCCGGCGAGATGATGCACGAGGTCGAGGACAAACTCTACGAGGGCGAGATCCTCACCGGTCGGTTCTACGTCGATGAGGACCGCCCGTCCTACACCGAGGAAAAGCAGGCGATCGGCGAAATGCCGGAGGAGCCACTGGCCGAGAAGTACTTCGACGCGGACGCCGAGTGGGATCGGAGCTACGATCTCCTCGAACGCCACACGTAACACCACTCACTGCCGTCGACCGACCGGCCCCCTCGTCCGAAGCCGGATACTTCTTTCACGTTCGGAAGATATTTTTCGACGTAACGGAAAGGAACATGCATGAGCGCCGAAGCGACGGAAGAGCGCATTCTCGACGTTCTCGAGGAGGACGCGCAGGCCTCCTACGCCGAGATTGCTGACCAGGTGGGTGTATCGAAGCCGACTGTCCGAAAGTATATCGAGCAACTCGAAGCGGAAGGCGTCATCGTGGGTTACTCGGCCGACGTCGACCCAAAGAAACTCCCCGGCGAAACCATCGCCATCGTCGGCGTCGACGTCGAAAGCGAAGCGTACGTCGATGTCTCGCGGGCACTGAAAGACGTTGCAGCCATCGAAGCGTTGTACACTTCCAGTGGCGATCACACGCTGATGGCCGAGATGCGCGCCCCGGACGGGGACGCGCTCGGAGACGTCATCAACGAGGAGATCGGCTCGCTCGATGGCGTTGCTGCCGTCCACCCGTCGTTTCTGCAGGAGCGACTGAAGTAGAGTGTTCGAGTGAGAATACACAAGCCAGCCGCTCTGTCTCGATATCCGCCCAATAGAGGGTAATGTCGCCTCTTCACGCACGTTCACGTTGGACAGCGTACACGTCCCGGTCGTGCGTACAACATGAACGAAAATGAAGATCTTGAATTGGAAGCCCGGTTGCCCGATCAGGACTACTATCGACCGCCGGCGAAGTTCGTCGGGGGGGCGAACGTCACCGACCCCGACGTGTATGACCGGTTCGACGAGTTTCCCGACGGGTTCAGTGAGTACGCCGAGTTGCTCACCTGGGAGGAACGCTGGGACGAGACGTTCGACGGGAGTGACCCGCCGTTCTTCGAGTGGTTCGTCGGCGGCTCGCTGAACGCCTCGGTCAACTGCGTGGACCGACACCTCGCGGAGCGAAAGAACCAGGCGGCACTCATCTGGGAAGGCGAAGGCGGGGAACAGCGCACGATCACGTATCAGGATCTCCACCGGCAAGTGAACGAAATGGCGGCGGTCCTGCGTGAGGTAGGCGTCGAGGAGGACGACGTGGTCACGCTGCACCTCCCGATGGTCCCGGCGTTGCCCATCACGATGCTCGCGTGTGCCCGGATCGGTGCCGTCCACTCGGTCGTCTTCGCGGGTTTCTCGGCGAACGCGCTGGCGGACCGCCTCGTCGACGCAGATAGTGACGTTGTCGTCTCGATCGACGGGTATTATCGTCGTGGCGAGTGGCTCGATCACAAGGCGAAGGCCGACGAGGCGGTCGAGGCCGAGGAAACCAGCGTCGAAACGGCACTGCTGTGGTCGCGTCACGACGAACTTCACGAGGACGTCGAACTCACCGGCGAGGACCCGTACGTCCTCGTCGACGATGTGCTCGCCGGCAAGCAGGGTGCCCACGTCGAACCCGTCGCCCGCGACGCCGAGGACCCCCTCTTTTTGATGTATACCTCGGGCACGACGGGCAAGCCGAAGGGCTGTCAACATCGAACTGGGGGCTACCTGGCGTACGCCGCGGGCACCTCAAAGTACGTCCTCGACATCAAGACGACGGACACCTACTGGTGTGCGGCGGACATCGGCTGGATCACCGGCCACTCCTACATCGTCTACGGCCCGCTCGCCCTGGGCACGACGAGCGTCATGTACGAGGGGACGCCGGACTATCCAGACCGCTCGCGGCTCTGGGAGATCGCCGAGCGCTACGACGTCGACATCTTCCACACTTCGCCGACAGCGATCCGGCAGTTCATGAAGTGGGGCGAGGAGCACCTCGCGGGCCATGACTTCGACTTCCGGCACCTGACGACCGTCGGCGAACCGATCCAGCCCGAAGCCTGGCAGTGGTACTACGACCATGTCGGCGACGAGGATGCGGTCATCGTCGACACCTGGTGGCAGACCGAGACCGGCGGCCACCTCATCACCAACCTCCCAGCCCTCGAGGACATGAAACCGGGCAGTGCAGGCCGACCGTGTCCCGGGATCGAACCGGCACTCTACGAGGACGACGGCACGGAGATCGAAGCGGCGAGTGGTCGGGCCGGCAACCTCGTGATCGAGCGCCCCTGGCCGGGGATGCTCCAGACGGTCTACGGCGACGACGACCGGTTCATCGACGAGTACTGGCGGCGCTTCTCGGATACCGACAGCGACGACTGGCGCGACTGGGTGTACAAGACCGGCGACGGGGCCGTCCACGGCCAGGACGGCTACTATCGCGTCCTCGGCCGGCTCGACGACGTCATGAACGTCGCCGGCCATCGCCTCGGGACGATGGAACTGGAAAGCGCCGTCGCCGAGGTCGAGGCGATCGCCGAGGCTGCCGTCGTCGCCCGCGAGGATCGAGAGCGAGGACACGTCCCGGACGTCTACGTCGTGCTCAGAGACGGCGTCGAGGCCAGCGACGACGTCCGGAAGCAGGTCATCGCGTCCGTCGAGGACGAGATCGGCGCGTTCGCCCGCCCCGATCGCGTCCTGTTTGTCTCGGATCTCCCGAAGACCCGCTCGGGGAAGATCATGCGTCGCGTCCTCGAAAACATCTCGAACAAGGAGGACCTCGGCGATACGACGACGCTCCGTGACCCGTCCGTCCCGGATCAGATCCGCGAGCAAATCCAGACCAACGGTGGCGAGTCCCCACGCTCGTAGCCACAGCGGGACTCCATCGCCGGAATGGCCACAGCGGGCCATCATCCCCAGCACGCCGAAAAGCCACGAACCCGGAGACCAGCTGAACCGATGAGACAGGGGTTTTAGGTCCCCTGGCCCGATGGTCGGGACATGCGCACCCGGTTGGTGGTGGGATCGGGGTCGATCGCACGCGCTGTCATCGGCTCGCTGTGTGAACGACCCGGCCGTCTGTTGGCCACTGGATCCGACGAGCGAGAGGATTCGCTCCGTGAGAACGGCGCTGTCGAGGTGCTTGCGGTCGATCCGACGGTTCACTCACAACTCGCTGAGGTCGAGGCGGACGTCGAGACAGTCGTCGTTGCGAGCGACAATCCCGCCGAAAATCTGGTTGTGGCACGGGCGGCCCGCCGGGCGTTTCCGTCGGCCTTTCTGTTGGTATACGCGGGCGCTACCGTGCAGGATGACCGGATCGGACAGCGTGCGGAGAGACTCGCCGAGCTTCGGTCTGTCGCCGACCGGGTCGTCGACCCCGGCACGGTCTTGGACTCCTATCTCGAGGATCGAATCGAGACGGGCGGGATTTCGATCCACGAATTCAGACGGGTCCTCGAAGACGTCGATGGAACGCTTGCGGTCGTCATGCACGACAATCCCGATCCGGACGCCATCGCGAGCGCCATCGCGCTGGTGCAGATTGCCGAGCGGCTGGGGTGTTCGGCCGAAGCCTGTTATTATGGGTCGATCAACCACCAGCAAAACCGTGCGTTCGTCAACCTGCTCGATCTCGATCTGACGTCCCTAGAGCCCGACGCCGACCTCGATGTGTACGGCGGGTTCGCGCTTGTCGATCACGCCCGGCCCGGGGTGAACGACGGGCTTCCCGGAGACACAGCCGTCGACATCGTGATCGATCACCATCCCCCACGGGGGCCAGTCACCGCCGCGTTCACCGACCTCCGGAGTGACGTCGGCGCGACGAGTACGCTGCTGGTGGACTATCTCAGACGGTTCGACGTCGACATCGAGGAGACGGTCGCGACGGCACTGCTGTTCGGAATCCGCGTTGACACGAACGAGTTCAGCCGCGAGGTTTCGGTCGCGGATTTCGAGGCCGGTGCGTTCCTGCTCCGAGAGGCGGACCTGGGGATGCTTGAACGGATCGAGGACCCGAGCATGAGTTCGGACACCTTCGAGACGATCGCCGACGCGATCCACAACCGGGACCGCCACGGAACCGTGCTTTTGAGCGGCGTTGGCGAGTTACGGGACCGGGACACACTCGCACAGGCCGCAGATCGATTGCTCGCCATGGACGGCGTGACGACCACGCTGGTGTACGGCATCAACGCCGGCACGATCTATATTTCGGCCCGGTCGCGTGGGACGGATCTCGACCTCGGCGAAACGCTGCGAGCCGCGTTCGGGCAGATCGGCAGTGCTGGCGGCCACGCCGACATGGCCGGCGCACAGCTCGATCTCGGAGTCATGGAGACGATCAGCGACGACGATGATCTCGAAGCGATCGTCGAGGAGATTGTCACGGACCGATTCCTGGACGCGATGGAGGTCTATCCGTCCCAGCTACCGTCTGAATCATACGGAGAGGGCACAGAACTGCCAGATGACGCCGCACCAGTGTCTCCCCAACTCGGCAGCGGCCGTCGGAACGGCGTGGCTGAGAACCGGCCCGAGGACACGGTCGATCGGTATCGGGTGGACGACACCGACGGGGAAACAGAAACCCGCTCCACTGATGGTTCGGACACCGTCGGCGACGACAACGACGGGACGTGACGCGGTTGCCAACGAGGGATTTTTACCTGCGGACCTCTCACCGATAGTGATGGCCAGTTCCGAGGAGTCTTTGACTGTCGAGGACTACATGACCCACGAGGTCTCGACGGTCGCGCCGGACGACACGGTCGCGGACGTCGCGAGTCGGATCGCGGACAGCGGTGGCCACACCGGGTTTCCGGTCTGCCACGACCGAGACGTACAGGGGTTCGTGAGCGCGAGCGACCTCCTGCTCGTCGACGATGACCTGCCGGTCACCGAGGTGATGTCGACGGATCTGATGGTGGCCCATCCCGACATGGATCTCGACGACGTGGCACGGGTCATCCTCCGGTCGGGGATCCAGCGGCTCCCCGTCCTCGACGACGACGGCCAACTTATCGGGATCATCTCGAACGCCGACGTCATCCGGAGTCAGATCGAACGGGCGACGCCCGACAAGGTCGAACAGCTCCTGGACACCATCGAGGACGTCCACGACGTCGAAGCGCGCCAGGAGCGCCGCGTCGTCGATCTCGGCGACCTCACGCCGACCCAGACGAAGGTCTACGGCGACGAACTCGAGGGCCGGATGTACGAACTCGAACGCGGCCTGGCCGAACCCCTGGTCGTGATCGACAACGCCGGGGACCTCCTGCTGGCGGACGGCCACCACCGGACCACGGCGGCCGCCGAACTCGGCATCGAAGAGATGGACGCCTACGTCATCGTCGTCGAGGAACCCGTCGACTTGGAGATGGCCAAGACCGCGACCGAGGAAGATCTGCAGTCGATCGACGACATCACGATCGTCGACTATGCGCGCCACCCGCTCGTCGAATCGACCCAACGCGAGACGGGCAGCGAGTGACACACTCACCGCCTACGGGTCGCAGTAGTGATCGCGCAGCACCGAGAACGCACGCTTCTTTCGACCGTGTTCGTCGAGGAGCCCTTTGCGATTGTAGCCCCGCTGGTGTGGATTCATCCGGCGGGGGCTCTTGAAGTCAAAGAGGATCCACGGAGTTGTCCCGACGATCTGCTCGACGCTCTCGATCGCTTCGAGCGATTCGCGATAGTAGGCAGCCTGGAACTCCTCCGTCCAGCGGTCGTCCTCGTCGCCGTGATTGCCCCACTTCGCTCCCGCGCCCGTTTCCGAGACGATGACCGGCGGGCCCGTCGGATCGTCGACGAACGAACGAACGTCGCCCGCGTCGCCGACGTACCAGCCGTAGTACTCGTTGATTCCAACGACATCGAGATGCTCGACCAGCGGATCGAGCAACGCCAGCCCGTCGTCAGTCTCGTCGAACCAGCAGGCGGCAGTCACGAGCCGCGTATCGTCGAGTTCCCGGGCGAACGAGGCCATTTCGGGGAGGACGCGATTTCGCACTTCGCCCTCGGGATCGGTCTCGTTTGCGATCGACCACAGGGCGACCGACGGCCGGTTCCAGTCACGCTGGATCAACTCGCGGAGTTGCTGGCGATACAGCGCCTGGACGTCTTTGTCGCCGAAATCGATGTCCCAGTAGGCCGGGACCTCCTCCCACAGCAGGATCCCCTCCTCGTCGGCCCGGCGAGCCATCGCCGCCGTGTGTGGATAATGGGCGAGCCGAACGAAGTTACAGCCGAGTTCAGCCACCCACTCGAATCGCTGATCGATATCGCCGGGAGTCAGCGCCCGCCCGCGTCCGGCGGCCTCTTCGTGCATCGAGATCCCACGGATCTCGATCGACTCACCGTTGACCAAAATGTCGCTGCCCTCGACGTCGACCGCACGAAAGCCGGTCCGTACTTCGACGGCGTCACTCTCCGATTCGACGCAGACATCGTAAAGCCGCGGGCCGTCGGGGTGCCACAGCTCGACGTCGTCCCGGTCGAGCGTGATCTCGCCGGTGAGTCGGGTAACCGCTCCATCGGAATCGTCTGGTTCGAGCGGGGCCTCTGCACCCAGGCCCGGTATCGTCGCGTGGACATCGCCCGGTTCCGGCCCGTCGATCCAGGCGGTGATCGACGCCGTCACAGTCTCGTCGACGCTGGTCTCGACGTTCACGTTCCGAACGAACGTCTCCGGGGTGGCGAGAAGATCCACGGACCGAGAGATACCGCCGAAGTTGAACCAGTCGGTCTGCATGCCTGGGATTCCGTCCTCGCGTCGTTCGTTATCGACACCGACGACCAGAAGGTTGTCTTCGCGAGATACCGCGTCGGTGATTTCCACCGAAAAGGGGGTGTATCCTCCCTCGTGGGTCAGGAGGTGCTCGCCGTTCAACCAGACGTCGGCCTCGTAGTTGACCGCGCCAAAGCGCAGGAAGAGCCGGTTGCCGTTGTCCTCCCGGTCGAAGCGTCTGGTGTGCCAGACCATCCCCTCGTAGTACTCGAACTCCGGGAGCTGCTCGCCGACGCAGCCCGGCACCTCGACCGGGAACCCGTCATCGACGTCGTAATCGGCGGGTGCGTGCGGGTCTTCGAGGAGGGGAACGTCCCGGTCGTCGAACCACCCGTCCTGGAACGATCGGTAGGGGTCCGGGATCGCCTGCCAGGTCCCGTCGAGTGTGGTCGTTTCGCGGCTCTCGGTGTGGAGATACATACTCCAGGATGATCTCGGAGACATGACTTGATGGTTTCGCCGGGGGCTGACTGTCGAGGACGGTTCCCCAAAGCGAACGCTGAAGCGCCTCATGCCGCACGATTTGCGGTATCGCTCGAAGGGGACCAGTTGATCAACCCCCTTACTGACATCGACTGATCGATATCGGCGCGAAGCAAGTGAGTTATCATCATATGGAAATCACAAATCAGTGGAAACATACGACTCGATATAGAAGCACCAGCGTAGGAATGAATCGTGGGTTTGGAATATCGCGTAACTCGCTCATCTGGTCTCTCATTTTCGTCGTCATGGCGGGTCCGCTCGTCGCGATCACGCTCATCATGATACCGCAGGTCGAAGGGGTGGCCGACTTGCCGTTAGTCATCTTCTTCGGGTCGTTGGCAATCATCGCTGTCGTTGGCGTATGGCGAAAGCTAACCGACAGGGACGACGAGCATCCCCGGACCGCGGCGGATGTCGCGTACAATCCGCTCTCGCCAGGAGAGATAGCCAAAGACAACTGGCGAAAGGCAATTCGGCGCATACCCGGCGACGAGGACGACGACTGATCGCTCCTCACTCAAGGCTTTCGGCGTACTGATAATCGGCGTCCCGGGCCTCAGGGGCTTCGCCGTCAAGGGTAATGACCCACCCATCCAGCACAGTCGGATCGGCGATGGCGTTCGTGACGGTGGTCCGCACGTCGAGAATGGCAACGCCGTAGTAGTCGCGCGGAACGTCCTGCAGATACTGCAAGGCAGTCTCGAAAAGACTCCGCATGCCATCGTCATTCTCAAAGTCGTCGTGTTTGTACGCGCCCGCCGCGACCTGGACCATCCCGTGGAGGAACGCACTCTCGGTGGTCCCACGCCCATAATTATACCACTCGTCCTCGAAGCAGTCATGCGATTCGTGGAACGCGCCGTCGTTGTACAGCGCGACGCCGTGGACGACCGCACGCCGGAGGGTCGCGTGCTCCCACTGCTCGGCGTCGGGGTCCCACCCCGTCGGCGACCCCGCCGGCGGGCCGACGCTGTCGTCGCGCGTGTGCTCGTCCATCACCCGGTCAAACGTCGCACGAACAAGTAATTCCGTCGGCTGTGACAACTCCCAACGACCGCCGCCGTCCCCGATCGAAACCGGGCCATTTAACCCCCAGAACGGACTGGATTCGGATGCGTGCGAGGGTAGCCAAGCCTGGAAACGGCGGCGGACTCAAGATCCGCTCCCGTAGGGGTCCATGCGTTCAAATCGCATCCCTCGCACTGCTGGGCCCACGCGGCCCCTCGCAACAGTGCAGGAAGATCGGCGAGGTCGCGAAGCGACCTCGAAGCGAACGGCGCGTCGCGCCGTGAGCTGGAGCGGTCTTCCCTCGCAAAACTCTCGATGGAACAAACCGAGTAGTTGAATCTATCCACGAGAGCGGACTCAAGATCCGCTCCCGTAGGGCCCTCGTGAGCCGCGAGGGCGAACGGAGTAAGCCCTCGGCTTGAGCGAGCGGCAAAGCCGCGAGCGAGGCGAACGAGGGCTCGGAAGTCGAACGGTGCGAGGCGCGACCAGAGGGAGCGCCTCAATGCGAGCGGTGTAACCGCGAGCAGAGTGAGTCTTCCGGTGGTCCATGCGTTCAAATCGCATCCCTCGCACTGCTGGGCCCACGCGGCCCCTCGCAAACAGTGCAGGAAGATCGGCGAGGTCGCGAAGCGACCTCGAAGCGAACGGCGCGTCGCGCCGTGAGCTGGAGCGGTCTTCCCTCGCAAAATCTACTTATAGGGAAGTGAACGGATAGTCAAGCCTGGAAACGGCGACGGACTTGCGATCTCCCCGCAGGGCACCCAAAACAGCTTTCTGTACGCGTGACCGACACACGCACGTATGTCAGAAGCCGACGCCAACGATCCCGACCCCGAGATCGACCGGATCAACCTCCGGATCTCGCGGTCGTTCCTCGAGGTCGTCGACGAGTCCTGGCGCGAACGAGGGTTCAACAGTCGGAGCGAGTTCATTCGCTATGCACTCCGCGACGCGGTCAACCACCCCGAAGGGGCGGGGTTCTGGAAAGACCTGGCGATCAGCGAGGCAGACCTTACCGATGGTGAGGCGATCTCCAGCGAGGAAATGCGGGCGACCTACGGCCACGATGACGAGTGACGACGACGCGTGGGACTGGGCGTTCTCCTCACGTGCGGAGGATCAGTTCGCCCAGCTCGACGACGACACCCAGCAGCGAATCATGGACAAACTCGACGAAGTGGTCTCTTCGGAGTGGCGCGAACCCGGTGACTATCTGGAACCGCTGACGAACTCTCCATTCAAGAAACTCCGCGTCGGTGACTATCGCTTGGGTTGCCGGCTCTTGGACGAGAAGCGCCTGCTCCGCGTCGAGAGCGTTCGCGCCCGAGACGGGGCATACACAGCCGACGACTGAAAACTCGGCAGATCTATCGTGGAGCCTGGAAACGGCGACGGACGCAAGCTCCGCTCCCGTAGGGTCCTCGTGAGAGGCGAGACGCGACCGTCGGGAGCGTCTCGGAAATGCGAACGGCGATAGCGCGGAACGAAGTTCCGCGGACCATTCGAGCGGGCGCTCAGCGCCCGCGAGAGGAAGCCGTGAGCGGAGCGAACGAGAGAGCTCGGAAGTCGTGTTCGCCGATCAGTCGCCGTCCGTGGCCGCCTCTTCCACTGGCTCACCCCCGGCATCCATCGACCGATCACTGACTTGGACATCGCGCTTCGGGTAGGGGATCTCGATGTCGGCGTCTCGAAGGGCGGCATCGATCCCACGGAGGAGGTAGTGTCTCGCACGGCCAGTCCGCTTTGGGCCTCGGACCCAGCAGAGCAACTCGTACTCCAGCGCGGATTCGCCGAAATCCCGGAACCGCATCCGTGGCTCGGGCTTGCCGATCACGTGATCGCTTCCCGTGGCGACGTCGAGGACAGCCGACTCGAACGCGTCGAGATCCGTGCCGTAGGCCACGCCGATGGGGATCTTGATGCGCCGACGGCTCTGGGGGGCGGACTCGTTGACGACCTTCCCGGCGTTCAACATCGAGTTCGGGACCGTCACCATCACGTTGTCCCGGGAAAGCAACGTCGTCGAGCGGATGCCGATCTTGACGACGGACCCGCTGTCACCGCTTTCGAGGACCACGAAGTCACCGAGCTTGTACGTATCATCGAAGAAGAGCGCGATGCCGCCGAAGAAGTTCGCGACGGTGTCCTTGGCCGCGAACCCGATGGCGATGCCCGCGATACCGGCGGCACCGAGGAGCGGGGAGATCTCGATACCCCAGATGGTCAACAGCAGACCAATAGCTGTGACTGCCATGGCCAGGGTCCAGACGTTCGAGAACACTGGAGCAGCGTCGAAGTGCCGGTCCGTCGACTGGAGGACGTCGAGCCCTCGCTCGACGACCCGGTGAAACGACCAGGTCCAGGCGACGACGATGATCGAGAGCGTCGGCCGGGCGAACACCGCGTCGAGGATCGCCTGGTCGAGCAACGTCTCCGTCGCGACGGGCGTCTGGCTGAACCCCCAGATCCCGGCGAGGCCGATAGTGATCACGACGGGCCAACGGAGCGATTTGAGCACGACGTCGTCGAGTTCCGTCTCGGTCCGCCGGACCAACACGCGTATTCCGCGTATGAGCCCGACCTCGAAGAGGAACGCGACAGCGAAGGAGCCGCCAACGATGAGGACCGTCGCCTCGAGTAGCGACAGCCCTTCGATGAGTTCGTTGAGCCAGGAATACATACGGCAAGGAGGCAATCAGTCCCCTTAACAGGTCCGTTTCTCCGAATCACGTCGTTCGAAAATCAACAGTCGCGACTCGACCCCCCAATAGAGAATTGGAAGAGTATGTCGACGTACGGGTCAAAAACAGCTATCCACGGGTGTTGTGTCTCTCTCAGATGCTGTTTGTGCGGTAGCACTTCGTCCTGCCCGGACGTCTTCGCCCCCAACACATCTCGAATTAGGGGAGCATAGTCATGTGTAGCGCCGGCAGGCCGCCGCTATCTTTCCCGCTATAATCTCCGAAGAGAAAGTACAACAGCTACTAGTAGGGTGCTGTGGTATGTACAGCTATCGTCAGTGGCCCGGAACGGATCGCGGTCAGTCCGGACCACGACAGGACAATCGCCATGGCAACCCAAGACCCAGACACGACGACTGATCGGATCGAATCACTGATCGACCGGCTCACGCTCGAAGAGAAAATAGACTTCGTCCACGGTGAGGACGATCCGGACGAACGGGCGACAGGGTTCCTCCCGGGCGTCGAGCGGCTCGATATCCCATCGCTCTCGATGGTCGACGGGCCGCTGGGCGTCCGACCGGGGACGGCGACCGCGTTCCCGGCGTCGATCGCCCTGGCCGCCTCGTGGGACGTCGATCTCGCCCGTGAACAGGGCGCGGCACTCGGTCGGGAGGTGCTGGGTGCCGACCAGGACGTTCTGCTCGCACCGGGGTTCAACATCATCCGAGTGCCCCAGTGCGGTCGCAGCTTCGAGTACTACAGCGAGGACCCGTACCTGTCGAGTCGACTCGCCGTCGGGACCATCGACGGCGTCCAAAAGGACGCCGGCGCGATCGCCACCGCCAAGCACTTCGTCGCCAACAACCAGGAGCAGGACCGTCACGAGGTAAGCGCCGAAGTGAGCGAGCGCGCACTGCGAGAGATCTACCTGCCGGCCTTCGAGGCGGCGGTCACGGAGGGCGAGGTCGGCTCGGTGATGGCCGCCTACAACCGGATCAACGGGACATACGCGACCGAACACGAGTGGCTGTTGAGCGACGTCCTCAAAGACGAGTGGGGCTTTTCGGGCTACGTCGTCAGCGACTGGTGGGCGACGACCGATGGCGTGGCAGCCGCCAACGCCGGCCTCGATGTCGACATGCCGGGGATTCCGGTACCGCAATGGCACGTCACGGAGAATCGAATCCACGACGTGATCGAGGGGCTCCCTGACGCCCTCCCGAAGCGATCGATTGCCAAACTCGTCTCGACGCCGTGGTTGCCGGAGAACGTGAATCCGAACCTCTTCGATCGAAGTCCCTTCGAAGTGCAGCTGCGGGACGCCGTCGAACACGGACAGGTGGCCGAGTCGACGCTAGACGAGAAGATCAGACGGGTCCTCGGACAGATGAACCGTTTCGGGTTGTTCGACGATGAGCAACCCGAGGGGGCCGTCGACGCAGCCGAGCATCGCGACCGGTCACGGCGCGTCGCCGAGCGCGGGGCAGTCGTCCTCCAGAACGACGACGAGGTGCTCCCACTGTCGCCCGAGATCGACTCGATCGCCGTGATCGGCCCGAACGCCGACACGGCCAAGATCGGCGGCGGCGGGAGTTCCGCGGTCACGCCGTCTTCGACGGTCAGTCCACTGGCAGGGGTCCGTGAGCGCGTCGACGGCGACACCCGGGTTGCGTTCGCCCGTGGGACCGAACGGATCGAGGATCATCACGACGCTTCGGAGTCGATCGTCGATCTCTCGCTGTCGGCTTCGGAAACGCCAGCGGTCGACACCGTGCTGGGCAACGACACACCGGAACGTGACGATGCCGTCATTGCTGCCCGGCAGGCGGATGTCGCCGTGGTGGTAGTCCAGGACGACGCGACCGAGGGCGAGGATCGATCGCTCTGGCTGCCGGGCGAGCAGGATCGACTCGTCGCTGCCGTCGCCGACGCCGCCGACCGGACCGTCGTCGTCTGTAACACCGCCGGCCCGATCCGGATGCCCTGGGCCGAAGATGTCGACGGGATTGTCGAGATGTGGTATCCCGGCCAGGAGGACGGACACGCCACGGCGGCGATTCTCTTCGGCGACAGCGATCCCGGCGGCCGGTTGCCGGTCACCTTCGGTCGGCGACTCGACGACTACCCGGCGGCGACCGAGGAACGGTATCCGGGGGTCGGGCTAGAAGCCGAGTATGACGAAGGCGTCTTCGTCGGCTATCGTCACTTCGACGACGAGGGGATCGAACCTCAGTTCGCGTTCGGGCACGGGCTGAGCTACACCGACTTCACGTATTCCGACGTGACAGTCGAGGCTGACGGCGAAGAAGGCGCAACCATCGAGGGCGGCGACGAACCGGGCGTGAGTGTCGAGGTGACAGTCGAGAACGTCGGTGACCGTCCGGGTCGGGATGTCGTACAGGTGTATCTCGGCCCGGCCGAGGCCGCAGTCGAACGACCGCCGAAAGCGCTTGCCGGCTTCGAACCCATCACACTCGACGCGGGCGAGACGACAACAGTCACGCTTTCCATCGACGCGAGAGCGTTCGCGTACTACGACGTCGAGGCGGGCGAGTGGGTCGCAACTGAAGGGGAATACACTGTTCTTGTCGGTCGCTCCGCCCAGGATATTGTCGACGAAGAGACAATAGCCATCGAGGAATCGACGATCGTCGAGTAGGACGCGAGGCACCGATACCGGCAATCGATCGCGGAAACCGGCGAATCGTTACCCGGGGACAACAACTATGATAGTCCGGACCGTCGTATGGCAGTATGGCGCAAACGTACGACCGTGGGGCCGTCGAGGACTTCGGTCGGTGGCGGGAGTTCTCGGCCGGGATGTGGGCCTGGCTGCTCCACAAGTTCACCGGCTGGGTGCTCGTCGGCTACCTGTTCACGCACATCGCCGTGTTGAGTACGGCGACGGGCGGCGAGGAGCTGTATAACGCGACATTGCAGGGACTCGAAGCACTGGCGATCGTGCGGTTACTCGAAGTCGGTCTGTTAGCTGTCGCCGTCTTCCACATTCTGAACGGGATCCGGCTGCTGTTCATCGATCTAGGACTCGGTCTGGAACGACAGGATCAGAGCTTCTATGCGTCGCTGGTGATCACTGGGGCCATCGCCGTCGCCAGCGTCCCGACGTTCCTCGGAGGACTGTAATCCATGGCGGAATACTATTCGTCGTTCGAATCCGGCGGCACGCGGTGGTTCCTCCAGCGGATCACAGCAGTCATTCTGATCGGGACGCTTGCCTTTCACTTCTTCCTGTTGCACTTCGTCAACCACGCTGCCGAGATCGAGCTTGCGGGCACACAGGCCCGCATGAGTCAGGTTGGCTACTTTACGACGATGGTCGTCTTCCTGGTGGCAGCGACCTTCCACGGCGTCAACGGGATCTACAACGCCCTGCTCAACCAGGGCATCTCCGGGACGCCCAAACGCGTCGCAAAATACGGGCTCACGCTCGCCGGAGTGCTGTTGATCGGACAGGGCATTCGTGTCGCATTCGCCATGGCAGGGATTACACTATGAGTACTGATTCAAACGCCGAGACGGGCACCGACGCCGAATCGACGGCCGAGACGGATGTCGAATCGGGGACTGACGCCGATGCCGAGCCGGCGGTCCCAGAACCGGACATCTCGTCCCATCAACAACGTCGGATGGACGAAAAGCGCGAAGGGATGGCCGAACGCGATGCACAAGCAGCGGCGGCTGCCGAGACCGACGGGGAGACGACCCACCTCCGGATCTTTCGGTACGATCCCGAGGTCGAGGGGAAGAGCGAGCCCCGGTTCGACGACTTTCAGGTCCCCTACGAGCAGGGGATGACTGTCCTCGACGCGTTGATTTACGCACGCGATCACTTCGATTCGACGCTGACCTTTCGTCACTCCTGTCAACAGGGCGTCTGTGGCTCTGACGCGCTGTTCGTCAACGGCTCGCAGTATCTGGGCTGTAAGACCCAGTTGAACGAGTTCGACGAGCCGGTCCGGATCGAACCGCTGCCCCACCAGGACGTCGTCAAGGACCTGGTGGTCGACATGCAGCACTTCTACGAGCAGATGGACGCCGTCGAGCCGTACTTCGAGCCCGACGAGTTGCCCGAGGACGAACTCGAAGAGCAGCGCCAGACCCGAGAGAACCGCGAGAAGATCAAACTCTCGACGCGATGCATCCAGTGTGGGGCCTGTGCGTCCTCCTGTAACGTCGCTGCGGGCGACAACAAGTATCTCGGCCCGGCGGCACTCAACAAGGCCTACCGGTTCATCATGGACGAGCGGGAAGGCGGCGAGCGGCGGGAAGAGCGCCTCGAAATCGTCGAGGACGAACACGGCGTCTGGCGGTGCCAGACCCAGTTCTCCTGTACGGAGGTGTGTCCGAAGGACATCCCCCTGACCGAACACATCCAGGAACTCAAGCGCGAAGCGATCAAGGAAGACATCAAATTCTGGTGATACTATGTACGAACACGACGTCATCGTCGTCGGTGCGGGCGGCGCAGGGCTCCGAGCGGCCATCGCGGCCAAAGAAGAGGGGGCCGACGTGGCCCTCGTCACGAAACTCCACCCGGTTCGCAGCCATACTGGAGCGGCCGAGGGCGGCATAAATGCCGCGCTCCAGGACGAGGACTCCTGGCAGGATCACGCCTACGATACGATGAAAGGGTCGGACTTCCTCGGGGACGCGCCGGCCATCGAGACGCTCGCGAGCGACGCGCCGGAGGACGTCATCCAGCTCGATCACTGGGGGATGCCGTTCTCCCGCGAGGAGGACGGCACAGTCTCACAGCGACCGTTCGGCGGCCTGTCGTACCCGCGGACGACCTACGCCGGCGCGGAGACCGGCCATCATCTGCTGCATACGATGTACGAGCAGGTGGTCAAACGTGGCATCGAAGTCTACGAGGAGTGGTACGTGACGGACCTCGCCGTGACTGACGACGATGATCCGGAAGACCGGACCTGCCATGGCGTCGCCGCCTACGACATCAAGACCGGCGAAGTCGAAGGCTTCCGGGCGCGCGAGGCGGTCATCCTTGCGACCGGTGGACTCGGCCAGGTGTTCGATCACACGACCAACGCCGTCGCCAACACGGGAGACGGGCAAGCGATGGCCTACCGCGCGGGCGTGCCGCTCGAAGATATGGAATTCGTCCAGTTCCACCCCACGTCGCTGCCCTCGACTGGCGTGCTCATCTCGGAGGCCGTCCGGGGCGAAGGTGGGATCCTCTACAACGACGACGGCGAGCGGTTCATGTTCGAGTACGGCTACGCGAACAACGAAGGCGAACTCGCCTCCCGTGACGTCGTCTCGCGCGCGGAGCTTACCGAGGTCAACGACGGACGGGGGATCGACGACGAGTACATCCACCTCGACATGCGTCACCTCGGCGAGGAGCGCATCATGGATCGCCTGGAGAACATGGTTCACCTGGCCGCAGACTTCGAAGGCGTCGACGCGCTCGAAGAGCCGATTCCGGTCAAGCCCGGCCAGCACTACCAGATGGGCGGCATCGAGACCAACGAGAACGGCGAAACGTGCATCGAGGGGCTGTACGCAGCTGGGGAGTGTGCCTGTGTCTCGGTGCACGGCGCGAATCGACTGGGTGGCAACGCCCTGCCCGAACTGTTCGTCTTCGGGAAACGCGCCGGATATCACGCCGCAGGCCGGGACATGAAGGCCGCGGAGATTCCTGTCGGCCCCTCCGCCCGCACCGAAACCAGCGACGTGTCACCCGCCGTCGATCCCGGGACAGTCGAAGGCGCGAGCGACGACGTGGCCGCCGATGGGGGCGTCACCGCCGACCCGACGGCTGTCGTCGAGCGAGAGGTCGAAACTGAACGCGAACGGATCGAGGGCCTGCTCGAACGCGACGGCACCAACCACGCCGAGGTCCGGGCCGAGGTCCAGGAGACGATGACCGAGCACGTCAACGTCTTTCGGACCGAAGACGGGTTGGAAACCGCCCTCGAAGAACTCCAGAAAGCCCGCCGAGCATACCAGGACGTCGCCGTCGAGGACCCGTCACGGACGTTCAACACGGATCTCATCCACACGTTAGAGACGCGAAACATCATCGACCTCGCGGAGACGATCGCGCTCGGTGCGCTTGCCCGGACGGAATTCCGCGGCGCTCACTGGCGAGCCGAACACCAGACCCGCAAGGACGATGAGTGGCTCAAACACACCATGATCGCGTGGGACGACGGCGACCTCGATCTCTACTTCGTCCCGGTCATCCTCGACGGCGAGAACAAGACCTACGAACCCGTCGATCGAAGTTACTGAGCCGTCCAGTTTCGTTCCTATTGAGTCTTGTTTCGTAAAAACGGCCTGTTGATGTCCCGTCGATCAGGTCCGCCGTTCTCGTTCGATGTAGGATCGACAGGATTGGGAGAACTGCCAGTAGCCAACGAGTGATCTACTGAACGAATAGGGGTGGGGGTGGGGGGTGGGAAAGTTGGGCACCTTGCGGTGCCACAATCAAAGCTCATTGCTGCACAATAATAAACCTTTTCCCAGAATTATCAACTATGATTCTTTAATGGAGCCTGGTATGTTGAGCGAAAAGCTTCTGAGGCCGATACCGAAGTGCACATTCCGTTGCTTCCCGCGATCTCGGTATCGAAAGCGGCTTGGATCTCAGTTGCGTCGATAGCGAGTGGGTTCGGGAAATCTGCTATCAAGACTGATACTCCAATAGTGCGGTTTTGACTGCCCGCACTACGTGGCAAATTTTAGGTATGAGAGAGGGCCTGTCACAGATGAAGGGCTGTATCACAGCTGCGGATCGATCGACAGCAGTTCCTGTGTCCCTCCGAAGTGACTGTGGAGTACTGCCGGTCCGTCAAACGGTGGAACACGGCCGACCGCGACGGGCCTGACGCTGTCTTGCAGCGAACTCAGTCGAAACCTACGCCGATCAGGGTCAGAACCCGCCGGCGAATCTTCATCCCCACCAATCCTCATCAGCACAGCAATCGCTCGCGGTTTTGCTCGCGATAGAAGTGCGTGGGACCGGATTTGAACCGGCGGACCCCTACGGGACAGCGCCCTCAACGCTGCGCCGTTGGCCTGGCTTGGCTACCCACGCGCTCTTGCGATTAACTCCATCCCAACGTGGTGGACGGGGATTAAAATGACTGTCGATTCGTCACGTGGCTCTCCCCGACCAATGCGACCCACGATGTGGCACCCACACAGCCACATCACCACCCGAATGTCTCTCTCAGATGGCTTGTTCCCGTCACGCATCTCCCGCCGATTTATATACTCGACAACAGCGAAAATTAGTAAGATATCTGTCTATAATGGTCTACTATACTTGATTGATATATTATGTATAAAGTATTAAAGTGTCTGTCTTTTCCTCCAAGATAATGCAAAATTGGCTCTTAGTCCGCATATAACCAGTATAATCAGTCACACGGTCAACGATAACACGCCTGTTATTGCTATCTGGATCTAGGTACTTATACGTCTAGAGGTGTTTAGGAAAATATAGACATGAGCTGCAAATCACGATCATCCCAGCCCTCCGAAGCCTCGTTTACCACGACACAGCTGTCGACCGACGAGACCGCCGAGGACGCGCTCTTGACCCAGACCAAACGCTATACGTTTTACTGGCAGATCGGCCCGAACGGGCCCGAGCTCCTCCGGGTCTCCGACTTCGACGGAACGAACGTGACTGCGAGTGTCGACCCGCCGGACGACATGTACGAACGCCTCCGACAGAACAGCGGCCAGGACATCTGATCGGCCAAACGCTGATCGATTGCTGGACGGATTTTCCCGAGCGTTCGATATTTGAACAGAGTGATCGACAGGCACCCAAACACTCAAGAGGCAATACTTGCATGGACTTCTAACGCTATGCAATGCCGTGACTTCGGTCAATCAATAGACTGGGAGCCCTCGGCACTCGGGTTCGGCGCGATGCGACTGCCCACCGACGAGGATGGCGCTGTCGACGATGACCGCGCGATCGAGATGATCCGAACGGCGATCGACAACGGGGTCAACTACGTCGACACTGCCTGGCCGTATCACGACGGTGAGAGCGAACGCGTCGTCGGCCGCGCGCTCGAAGACGGCTATCGCGAGGACATCCACCTCGCCACGAAGATGCCATCCTGGGAGATCGAAACACAGGACGACCTTGACGAGTACCTCGACGCCCAACTCGACCGACTGGGCGTCGAGTCCATCGACTGCTATCTGCTGCACGCACTGGGCCAGGGTTTCTGGGATACTTACCAGTCAGTCGATGTCTTCGAGTGGCTCGAGGCGGTTCGCGACGCGGGAAAGATCGAGCAGATCGGCTTTTCGTTCCACGACGACCCCGATCTCTTTCGGGAGATCGTCGACGCCTACGACTGGGATTTCTGCCAGATCCAGTACAACTACCTCGACGAAGCGTTCCAGGCTGGCCGTGAAGGCCTGAAGTACGCGGCCGACCAGGGCCTCGGCGTCATCGTCATGGAACCACTTCGGGGCGGCCGCCTCGCGACAGACCTTCCTGATCCAGTGACCGAGGCGTTCGACGCGGCCGAGACCGATCGCTCGCCCGTGGAATGGGCGCTACAGTGGCTCTGGGATCAGCCCGAGGTCTCGCTGGTGTTGAGCGGCATGTCGACGATGGCGCAGGTACGTGAGAACGTCGAGATCGCGTCACGATCCGGCGTCAATCAATTTACTGCTGACGATCGGACGGCCGTCACACGGGCTCGTGACCGGTTCCGGGCGTTGATGGCCGTCGACTGTACCGGATGTGACTACTGCATGCCGTGTCCGAGCGGGGTCCAGATCCCGCGCAACTTCGACCTGTACAACCGCCTCGAGATGGGTGACGATCCGGAAGCCGTCGTCTCCGCGTACGATGATCTGGACGCTGAGGCACGTGCGGACGCCTGTGTCGCTTGCGGGGAGTGTGAAGACGCCTGTCCCCAGAACCTGGAGATCATCTCGCTGCTCGAAGACACCCACGCGAATATCGAGGCAGCCAGGGCGTAGTCTACGGGTCAAGCAGTCAATATACCCTCGCCGGAGGGGTCAATCGCCGCCCGGATCGTGTTCGGTGTCAATAGAGACGTCGACTTCTTCGAGTTCACGCGAGGGAAGCGAGTCCCGGAACCGTCTGAGGACGCTCTTTGCGTGGTGAAGTTCGCGGTCGCTGACCGCCCGCACCAGCGTGAGCGCCCGCCTGGCTCTGGTCTGTCGCCAGGAATCCTCGCGATGTTCGTACGTCCGGATCGCCCGAAGGAAGTCGATCTTGCGGAACTCGGGCCAGTAGGGCGCACAGAAGTAGGCTGCGGCCTCGTTGCCGTTTGCATGCCACGGCAGGAAGTTCGACGTTCGCTCGTCACCACCGGTCCGGATGATGAGATCGACGTCCCGAGTTGGCCCTTCGTACAGACGGTTCTCGACCGTCTCGACGTCGATGGTAGCCGGATCGAGGTCGCCGCGGTCGACGTCCGCTGCCAGATCTTTGACCGCCCCGAGTAACTCGGCCCGGCCGCCGTAGGCAAGGGCGATGTTCAGATGAAACTGGTCGTACCCACGCGTTTGGGCCTCGGCGTAGTCGATCGCCTCCCGCACCCGTTCCGGGAGTCGGTGAGTCTCGCCGATCGCCCTGATTCGAACGCCCGCCTCGTGGACGCGGTCGCTGTCCGCGAAGTCATAGAGTTTGTCCTCGATGAGGTCGAACAGGACTGCACGCTGGTCGGCCGGTCGATCGAAGTTCTCCGTCGAAAAGGCATACAATGTCAGCTCTTCGATACCGAGTTCGTCACACCACTCCAGCAACGCCTCGGTCGTTTCAGCCCCTTCCCGATGGCCCGCAGACGTCTCTTGGCCCTCCTTGCGGGCGTATCGACGGTTCCCGTCCTGAATGACGGCGATGTGGGTCGGTCCCCCGTCGATCTCGCGTTTCAGCAGGCGCTCGTAGACGCTGGTTGCCTGCTTGCGGATCCACGAGCGCATATGTCAGCTGATCGTCGTCGTCCCGCATGAGTCTTCCGTTCCGGCCCCTCCACACCCCGGCGTCCAGCCGCAGGGTTTTAATACATTGACCACATGGCATAGGTTGCAATGGCGACCGGTACGGTTGATTTCTTCAACGACACTGGCGGGTACGGTTTCATCGAGACTGAGGACGCGGACGAAGACGTATTCTTCCACATGGAAGACGTCGGCGGTCCTGACCTCGAGGAAGGCCAAGAGGTTGAGTTCGAGATCGAAGAGGCCGAGAAGGGCCCGCGTGCGAAGAATCTCACGAGGCTGTAAGCATGGCGACAGGCACCGTGGACTTCTTCAACGATACGGGCGGCTACGGGTTCATCGAGACCGACGACGCCGACGATGACGTGTTCTTCCACATGGAAGACGTCGGCGGCCCTGACCTGGAAGAGGGCCAGGAAGTCGAATTCGAGATCGAAGAAGCCGAGAAAGGCCCGCGTGCGACGAACCTCACCCGACTGTAAGCACAGTCCCGGGCGGTCCGTACGCGAATAAACACGGGGCAAGCGGGATCCCCCGCTTTCTTCCGCACTCGCGACAGTGAGCCATTGGACTGTCGATCCGACGAGCGAATACCGTGAGTCGTATTACCGACGACCCGGAGATCAATACATGGACGCGATGGGCGACGACCTCTCCGAACAGACGAAAGCACTACTCGAGCCGGGCGAGATCGAACTGCGGGGACTGATCGTCCGGACGGACGTAGCAAACGATCAGGAGCCGGAACTCAATCGCCTGACGATCGAGATCGGTGACGTCATCGCCGAGCATGCCGAGACGGACGCCGACACGTACGTCTACTCCGGGACCGACGATCCCGAGTTCGGCCTGAATCAGCATCAGGGGCGAACGATCGAGGGCGAGGAGTTCGTCTGGGAGTGCCAACAACTGATGCGCGACGGGACGTTCGACGTCGTGTTCTACTACGAGGACACCGCCGATACGGATGCGATCCTGGCCGACCTCCGGGCGAAGGGCTACGACGTCGAGGACGTCGAATCACCGTGACCGCCAGGGAGAGTTACGAACCAGAATGACGTCAAAGGGGGCCGGGTTAGGAAGGCTTTAGATACCCGCAGGACCAATACCCACGAGATAGCTGAAGTGTGATCTGGGACGTGACTGGTGATACATCGTGAAGGAACCTGGCTACATCACGGCCGCGAGCGTCGCTCATCAACACGGGAGCGTCGAGGACATCGACGCGGCCGCGGCCGACAGCCAGCTGGCTGGCGTCGAACAGTTACTGGAAGCCCCCCACGTGACCGAGGCGTTCGTCCTCCAGACGTGCAACCGTGCCGAACGCTACGTCGTCAGCGACGACCCTGAAGCGGGCCGGGCGGCGCTGCAGGCAGCGATGCCCGACGAGGTGGACTCGACGGTCCGCACGCTGGGTCACGAGGAGAGCCTTCGTCACTTGCTGCGGGTCGCAGCCGGCCTGGAATCACTCGTCCCCGGCGAGGACCAGATTCTCGGACAGGTACGGGACGCCTACGAGGACGCCCGCCACGTCGACGGGCTCGGGCCAGTGCTCGAGGAGGCCGTGACAAAGGCGATCCACGTCGGCGAGCGCGCCCGGACTGAGACGGCGATCAACGAGGGCGTCGTCTCGCTCGGCAGCGCAGCCGTTGAACTCGCCGAACGCGAACGTGATCTCGAGGCGGCGACAGCACTGGTCATCGGTGCCGGCGAAATCGGGACGCTTGCGGCCAAAGCGGTGGACGCACGGAGCGACGTTGCCCACCTCTACGTGGCCAACCGGACCGTCCCACACGCCGAACACGTGACGTCCATCGTCGACGTGGCGGCGAGTGCGATCGGGCTGGACGACGTGGCGTCGGTCGTCGACCGTGCCGATCTCGTGGTCTCGGCGACTGGCAGTGCCGACCCGATCGTCGAACCGGCGGCGTTCGAGACGACCGGCGACACTGTGGTGATCGACATCGGTCAACCGCGGGACATCCCGCCGATCGTCGACGAGCAACCCGGCACCGACGTCTTCGATCTCGACGACCTGGAAGCCGTGACGGCCGAAACGCGGGCCAACCGGGAGGCGGCCGCCGCCAGGGTCGAGGACATCGTCGAGGACGAACTCGCCCATTTGCTTACCAGATACAAACGGACGCGAGCCGACGACGTGATCTCGACCATGTACGAGAGCGCCGAGCGCGTCAAGGCCCGCGAGGTCGAGCAGGCGCTCGGATCGCTCGATCTCGACGACGAGGAGCGCGAGGTCGTCGAGGCGATGGCCGACTCGCTGGTCAACCAGTTGCTCGCCGCGCCGACGAAATCGCTCAGAGACGCCGCCGAAGCCGACGACTGGGCCACCATCGATACGGCGCTTGCGCTGTTCGATCCCGATTTCGGCGAGACGGAATTTCCCCCGAGTGTCGCCGACGTCGATGCAGACGTACCGGATCGCTTCTCGAGGCTCGTCGACGCCGACGACTGAGTGACGCTGGTTCGCGAGCAGCTCGCCGATCCGGGTGCTTTCGCCCCCGTCCGAACGTTCTTCCCCTGGCGTGACGTGTGTCCACGCATGACAGACGTACTCGACGACGACGAGATCGACGATCGACTCCCGGCTGGTTGGGAGCGCGACGGAGACGAGATCGTCCGGACCTTCGAGTTCGACGCCTATCTCGACGGCGTCGGCTTCGCGGCGGCCGCGGGCGGCCTCGCCCAGGAAGCGTTTCACCACCCCGAGATGACGATCGGCTGGCGCGAGGTCGAGGTCCGATTGACGACTCACGAGGCCGACGGAATCACTGACGCCGATCTCGAACTCGCCGGGCGATTCAACGACCTTCGGGAGTGAGTGGCCGGCTGTGCCACTGTCCGCCAGAACACCTAGCTTTTTCCCATTCGTTGTTGATTCGGGACTATGGATCTACACCGCCGGGACGCCCTCAGACTCGTCGGCGCGGCGGGTGTAACGGGCCTTGCCGGATGTGGAAGCATCGCCGCCCCGGGCGGGGGGAAATCATGGTCACAGCGGGCGACACTGACCGCGGAAGACGGCACCAGCGGGGACCAGTTCGGCGACTCGATCGCTGTGTCGAACGATGGATCGACGATCATCGTCGGCGCGCCGGCGGCCACTGCCGCCGGGGTCGAGTCCGGTGTCGTGTCCGTCTTCGAGCGGGCGGGCGACTCGTGGTCCCGGACAGCAACCCTCACGCCCACGGATACAGCCGAGTTCAGTGGGTTCGGGACCAGCGTCGCACTGTCGGGCGACGGGAAAACGGCCGTCATCGGATGTACGGGCGACGAGCGCACGGACGGACTGGTGTCCGGCGCGGCGTACGTCTTCGAGCGCTCCGACGACGGGTGGACCCAGGATGCGCGACTCAGTGTCGACACGGCGTTCACGCCCGCGCAAGGACAGTATTTCGACGCCTTCGGCGCGGCCGTCGCCATCGCTGACGACGGGAAGACGGCGCTGGTCGGCGCGCCACAGTACGTCGATGGGTCCGACGACACTGCCGGGACAGCGTCACTTCCCGGGGGGTCAACCACGGCGGATGTCGTCGCCGCTCCCCGATCGACGCTCGCGCGCGTCCCGGGCGCAGCGTTCGCGTTCGAGCGATCCGACGGCGAGTGGTCCCGGGAAGCGACGGTTAGACCCGAGGACCCCGATGGACGGGTCGGTCTGGGATCGAGCGTCGCGCTGGCGGATCGCGGATCGACGGCCGTCATCTGTGCGAACGGGCGAAATACAGTTTCGGTGTTCACCCGGGCCGGCGGGTCCTGGACCGAGACGACGACGCTCCCGCTTGCAGACGGCGTAGCGGTTCCACTGGACGAGGCAATCGGCGTTTCGAACGACGGGTCGAGGGTGATCGTTGGGAACAGTCCGGGCGACGATACTGGCGGATCGGCAATCGTCTTCGATCGGGCAGACGGATCGTGGTCCCGGTCGGAACTGTCCCTCGATCACACCCAGAAATTCGGACCGTCGGTTGCGATGGCCGGCGACGGGGAAACGGCGATCATCCCGGGACTGACGGACTCGGACTCGAATGCGGTCGGCGTCCACGTCTTCACCCACGCTGTGGGGTCCTGGACAGCAAAAACGGCACTCACGGCAGAGAGCAGTCGGCGAGGCAGTCGGTACGGCGATGCCCTGGCGCTGTCCGGCGACGGGACTACGGCAGTCGTGGGTGCGCCGGGCGGGGACACGACGGCCGGTTCCGGTACAGTATACGTCTTCGATTGAGTCCGCAACGGGTCGCCAATCAGATCCGAGGGAGGAGCTTTTCCCTTGGGGGTTCGAGAGAAATACTATGGAACCAACCCCGTCGAATCTGGCGTCGTTGTTGCGTCAGTCGCGGATCAATGCGGCACTCGGCTGGGGGCTGGTCGGCATCATCGCGCTGACGGCCCTCGGGAACCTCGTTCTGGGGAACTTCTTGTGGGCTGGCTTCGCCGCAGTCGTGGGCGGGCTGGCGGTGCTCCCGCCAGTTGCCCGCCGCGACCCGCTGGTGATGATCCCCTGGGAGGTGTTCGTCCTCGCCGCGTTGCCGTTGCTCGGGTACACCTTCGGCGTGAACGTCGCCTTCCGGGAGGTCGCGACGTATCTCTCGGTGGCTGCGCTGGCCCTGATCGTCGCCGTCGAGTTGCAACTCTTTACGAACGTCGAGATGAACTACCAGTTCGCGCTGCTGTTCGTCGTCGTGTCGACGCTGGCCTTCGCGGGGCTGTGGGCCGTCTCCCGGTGGCTCTCTGATCTGCATCTCGGGACGACACTGCTGCTCGATCCCATGCTCAGTGATGACGCTATCGAGGAGCAACTCATGTGGGAGTTCGTCGCCTCGGCGGTCGCGGGCCTGCTCGCCGGGGTCGTCTTCGAACTGTACGTGCGCCGGTACGCAAGCGTCCGTCGTGACGGTGGTGAGAACGCATGAGTCTACGTTCACGCCTCCGACTCAGCACGTATCGCCAGCAGCAACTCACCAAGGTGATGGAATTCGTCCTGACCGGTCTCTTCTTTATCGGCCTCGAACGCCGATCGGTCGGTATCTCGATCAATGCGGCAATCGGCCTCATCGTGTTGCAGATCCCGCCGCTGCTCGAACGGGACTACAGCGTTCCGATGGACCCGCGACTGACGCTGTGGATCACGACAGCAGTCTTCTTACACTCCCTGGGAACCGTCGGCGTCCCTGGCGGATCCGGCTTCTATCAGTCGATCCCCGGGTACGATCACCTGACCCACGCGCTGTCGGCATCGGTCGTCGCCGGGGCCGGCTACGCGACAATCCGTGCGCTGGACGAGCACTGGAACGACGTGCATCTCCCGGATCGGTTCGTCTTCGTGTTCATCCTGATGTTCGTCCTCGCGTTCGGTGTCTTCTGGGAAGTCATCGAGTTCACCACGAGCGCCGCCGCGACCGCCATCGGCGGGTCGCCGGTGTTGACCCAGTACGGGATCGAGGACACGATGAAGGATCTGATCTTCAACACCATCGGGGCTGTCATCGTGGCGACGTGGGGAACCGTCTACCTCAACGACTTCATCACGCAGCTCCTGACAGTGTTGGGCGGCGAGACAGAGTCCGAGCCGCCGGGAGAGTGACGTTCATATACGCCCGTCGCCAAAGATCATCGTGTTCGTCGGTCACGCCTTCCTCGCCTTTGGGATCGTCGCCGTACTCGCTCGGCGTTTCGGTCCCGCTGAACGTCTGTCACTCCGTGGCGTGACCGTCCGGTACGCCGTCGTCGCCGGGCTGGCGGCCGCACTGTTCGCCTCACTCCCGGACGTCGATGTCGCCCACGCCGCCTTTCAGGTCGTCACGCTCCCGGAGGGGTCGACAGCGTTCGATCACTTCTGGACGGCGACGGGCGAGCGCCACCGGACGACGACCCACTCGCTGGTCGTCGCCGTTCTCGCGAGTGCGGGCTTCGCCGTCTGGACCGTCAGGCGGTGGGCTGGCGCGATCATCCTGACCGGTGTCATCGCCATCGCAGCACTCACGGGCGGCGTGGTCGGTGGCGGTGTCATGGCACTGTTTGGCGTCGCTGGCGTCCTGATCACGATCGGCGCGACCCGAATCGGACTGTCCTCGCGTTCGGTTTTCGCCACGGCAGCACTCGGACTGGCCGTCCACCCCTTCACTGATCTGCTGACGGGCGTGCCGCCGTCGTTTTTCTCGCCCTGGGAAATCACGGTGTTTGCCGGCCGGATCGAACCGTTCACGGACGTGACGCTGAATCTTCTGGTTGCGTTCGGGGCTGAGATCGGCGTCATCTGGTTCGGGATTGTAGTGGGCTTGGCGCTTCGCGGGATCGACCCACGGCAGCACGTCCACGTTGCTGCCATGCTCGGTGTCGGCTATGCGCCGATGGCGTTCGTTTTAGACAGCCCGAGCGTCGATAACGCCGCGTGGTTCGTCGGGACGATCCTCCCGGTCAGCGCGATCGGTCTCGTCGGCGTGAAACGGCAATTGACGGGCGACCGCGTCGTGACGGTCGTGCTTACCGGGCTCGCGGCGATCACGGCCGCCTGGTTCGGGTTCGGCGTCGCATTCGTGGTTGCCGCCTGATCACTGCCAATCCGAGTACACAAGACGCTCCAGATCATTAGATAGACCCACTCTATGGGAGGACGGGAACTGCTGGAGGGGGTGGACGTGGATCTCGGTTTCGATCCCGAATCCGTGTCAATCGACGACGGGGATGTCCTGGCGCTGTTCGAGCCGGTCGTTCGGGAATGGTGGGTCGAGACCTTCGGCCCGTACGTCCCGGACAACGGCGGGTTCTTCACGCCGCCACAGAAAGCGGCGATCCCGCACATCCACGACGGCGAGAACGCGCTCATCGCCGCGCCGACCGGCTCGGGCAAGACCCAGGCCAGTTTCGCGGCCATCATCAACGAGTTGTTCCGCCGGGACCGCGACGACGGACTCGAGAATGCCGTCTACTGCCTCTATATCTCGCCGTTGAAGAGCCTCGCCAACGACATCCACCGGAATCTCGAAGTCCCGCTCTCGGAGATCACGGCGACCCTCGAGGATCGTGGCGAGGACGTCGAGATCCGCCACGCGATCCGCCACGGCGACACGTCCGATAGCGATCGCCAGGCGATGCTCGAAGAGACGCCCCATATCCTCAACACGACGCCCGAAACGCTGGCGATCCTGCTGAACTCCCCGAAGTTCAACAAGAAGCTGGAGACGGTCGAGTACGTCATCGTCGACGAGATCCACAGCCTCGCGGCGAACAAGCGGGGCACGCACCTCTCGGTCTCGCTGGAACGGCTCGAAGCGATGGCCGAGACATCGCCGACGCGGATCGGCTGCTCGGCGACGGTCGAACCGCTGGATACGATGGCGGAATTTCTGGTCGGCCGGGAAGATCCAGGCGGCGATCCCCGTGACTACGAGGTCGTCGACGCTCGCTTCGCCCGCGAGTTCGACATGGAGCTTACAACGCCGACTGACGACCTGATCCACACGTCCCAATCGACGATCAACGACCGGTTTTACGATCAGCTACACGACCTGATCGGCGATCACATGAACACGCTCGTGTTCACGAACACGCGCTCGGGAGCCGAACGCGTCCTCCACAACCTCCGGGAACGCTTTGACGCCTACGACGAGGACAACTCCGGGTGTCACCACGGCAGCCTCTCGAAGGACAAACGCGAGGCGATAGAGTCCGATCTGAAATCCGGCGACGTAGACGTGGTGACGACCTCGACGAGCCTCGAACTCGGGATCGACATGCCCCACATCGACCTGGTGGTCCAGGTGGGGTCGCCCAAATCAGTTGCCGCACTCCTTCAACGGGTCGGTCGCGCCGGCCACCAGCTCGGCGAGACGGTCGCCGGCCGCGTCGTCGCGCTCGACCGCGACGAACTGATCGAATGTGCGGTCATGCTCAAGAAGGCCGCGGAAGGCTTCGTCGACCGGGTGTTCGTTCCGGAAAACGCCCACGACGTAGCCACCCAGCACGTCTACGGCATGGCGATCAACGACGTCCGCCCCGAATCCGAGGTCACTGGCATCCTCCGGCGTGCGTACCCCTACCGGACGTACACGGACGACGACTGGGAAGCACTGCTCCGGTATCTGACCGCTGACTATCCGGGCATGGAAGACGAAAACGTCTACGCGAAGATCTGGCGGGACGAAAACGACCCACCGGACGGGGAGTACCACTACGACGAGTTCCCGGTCGGCGAGCCGCTGATCGGCAAGCGCGGCCGGCTGGCACGGGTCATCTACATGACCAACATCGGGACGATCCCCGATTCGTTCACCTGTGACGTGCTGACCCGGGGCGACAGCGAGTGGGTCGGACAACTCGACGAGTCCTATCTCGATACCCTGGAGACGGGCGACGTGTTCGTGCTGGGGGGTGATCGATACGAGTATCGCTATCGCCGGGGATCGAAGGTATACGTCGATCATACCAGCGCGCGACCGACCGTTCCCTCCTGGTATTCCGAGCGGCTGCCCCTCAGCTACGATCTCGGCCGCGAGGTGCTTTCCTTCCAACGGGAGTTGCTCGCCAGACTGCAGCGAGGCGGCCAATCGGCTGCTCGACTCTGGCTCCGGGAGTTCCCGCTCGACGAGCACAGCGTCCGCGCCATCGTCGAGATGTTCGATCAGCAGGTGCGCTATGCCGGTCCGGAGAGCGTCAGCACCGACGAACGGCTCGTCATCGAGGAGGAGCGCGATCGCGAATCGTACGAACGCCGGTACTACGTCCACTCGAACTACGGTCGCCGATTCAACGACGGGCTCTCACGGTTGCTGGCCTACCGCGTCGCCCAGCAGGCGACGGCGAACGTCCAGGTCGCCGTCGCCGACCACGGCTTTACGCTCTCGATGCCGCTCAATCGGAAAGTCGACGTGGCGGGCGTGCTGGAATCGATCGACCCGGTCGACGTCCGGGCGGACCTCAGAGCCAGTCTCGACGGAACTGACCTGCTCGATCGCTATTTCCGGATCAACGCGACGCGGTCGCTGATGATCCTCAAACGCTACAAGGGCTACGAGAAGTCCGCCAGCGAGCAACAGGTCAACAGCGAGATGTTGCTTGGGTTCGCCCAGGATCTCGAGGACTTCGCGGTAATCGAGGAAACCTATCGGGAAATACTGGAGGACAAACTCAACGTCGACGCGATCGAGGACGTACTCGGCGCGATCGACGCCGGCAACATCGAGGTCGTGCATCACCGTGTGGACTCACCGACGCCCCGGGCGTTCGGGCTGGCGACGCTGATGGCCAGCGACGTGGTTCTGGCGGAAGACGAGTCGGCCGTCCTCAAGGAGTTCCACGAGCGAGTGACGGACGCGATCGGCGAGTCGGCTGGAGACGTGTCGGTCACCGAGTGAGCGGAACGGATCGGCTCCCAGGACGCCACCCGCGAAACAGCCGAACTACGCCTCGATGCCGTCGATCCACTCGTCTGCCCACGCTTCGAGTTCGTCGAAGACGGGACATAGCGCCTGTCCCCGGTCGGTCAGCGAGTAGTAGGTCGCGATCGGCTTCTCCTCGACGCGGCGGTCGACGAGTCCCGTTTCCTCCAGGTCGTCGAGGACACGCGAGAGTGTCCGCGAGCTCGCGCCCGTCGATCGCTTGAGTTCGTTGAACCGTTGCTCGCCGCCCACGAGTTCGTGGAGGACGATGAGTCGCCACTCCGAACCGATCGCTTCGACCGCTTCGACGACCGGACAGGCCGCGGCGTTTTGCTCCTCGACCGTCTTCTCGTCGGCTACTGTCGTCGGTGACATCGGTGTTACTTGATCACCTTCTTATCGCCGAATTCATAAGTAGGTTCGGATTCGAACTACCTAACGCAATGATACCAGGTTGTGGATCGAAACTCGATCGGCCTCAGACTGCGACCGTCTCACTGGGGGTGCGCGCCTGATGGCGTTCACCGGCACCGAGGGGATCGTACTACTCGCCGGACGGATACTGTTCGGGATTGTGCTTGCGTTCATGGGGCTCAATCACTTCATGCAGCGCGAGCAGATGACAGGCTATGCTGAATACAAGGGACTTCCTGCGCCGGGGTTCTCGGTAATCGCCTCGGGCATCGTGTTGATCGCTGGTGGAGTGGGCGTTCTCGCCGGCGTCTACCCGGTGGTCGGCGCGGTCGCACTCGCCGGGTTCCTCCTGATTTCGGCCGTCACGATGCACGACTTCTGGGCCGTCCCCGAGGAAGACCAGCAAGACGAGATGACGGCGTTTCTGAAGAACTTCGTGATGGCTGGCGGCGCGCTCGTCGTCGCAGCCGCGGGAACCCAGTCGTGGGCCTATAGCGTCGGTATCGGGCTGTTCTGAACCCTTTCAAGCGACGCTTCTCACTCGTCGATCGACAGTGTCGGTAGCCCGGCCTCGATCTCCTCACGGCGGTCCTCGAACCACTCCGGGAGGACGAGTCGCTCGCCCAGTTCCTCGACGTCCTCGTCGACGGTGTAGCCCGGCTCCGCCGTCGCGTACTCGAAGAGCACGCCGCCCGGCGTCCGGGTGTACACCGACTCGAACCATTTTCGATCGACAATCTCGGTCGGGCGAAGCCCGAGACGTTGGAGTTGGTCGCGCCAGTCAGCCTGCGTGTCGCGAGTTACGCGAAAGGCGACGTGGTGGACGGTCCCCGCCCCCGGCTGCCCACGGCCGCGGTCGGGCTCGGCGACGAGGTCGACGACGGCCCCGAGATCGACGGGTGCCTCGTAGCGCGTCCGTTCACCCTCCTCGTCCGTGGCCTCGTACCCCATCTCTTCGAGGAGCCTGACCGTGCTTTCGGTGTCTTCGAGCGAGAGCGCAACCCCATAGAACCCACGGATCGCTCGCTCGGGCGGGACTGATCCGGCGGGCGGGTCGCCTGCCGGCGCGTCCGCGACGCCGACGAGTTCCAGCGGGAGGCCGTCGGGATCACGGAACGGGATCACGGTCTCGCCGAAGCGCTCGCGGGGTTCGTCAGCGTCGACGCCCGCCTCCTCGAGTCGGTCGACCCAGTACTCGACGGCGTCGGCCGGGATCGTGAACGCCGTGGTACTCACCTGGCCGGTCCCAACCTGACCGGGCCGCGCTCCCGGGTACGGGAAGAACGTCATGCTGGTGCCCGGCGAACCCGTGCGGTCGCCGTAGAAGAGGTGATAGACGGACGTGTCGTCCTGGTTGACGCTTTGCTTGACCAGTCGAAGGCCAAGCGTGTCGGTGTAAAACTCGAGGTTCTGCTGGGGATCGCTCGCGATGGCAGTCACGTGATGAATTCCCGGAGTCTCGGTCATGGATATCGATAAGGGTCTCTCGCTCATAGCCGTTCGGCCACCGGCGAAACTGACTCCGGACCGGCGAGCAAACCGAGCGGATTCCGGCGGAAAAACGAGCGGACCCCGGCGAGCAAGACGAGGGCTACCCGGCGGTTCCTGGCAACGGCAGTCGTGGGCAGGCGGGGGCAGTCCCGACCGCGGAACGCTCTGCAAACATGGCCGACCCCCGCGCTACTCACGAGAGACTGACTCGCGTCACGTTTCGACCGGTGTGATGTCTGCGTCGACAGCCACTGGGTCGCCGCCCGTCGCGTAGGGCTGGTCGGTACCGACGGTGAAGCGCCCGTCGCCGTCGCTATCGAGATACGGCACGGCCACGAGCGTGGTCTGGCGCTGTAACGTCTCGTCGAGTTGGACACGGACGTTCGTGTGTTCGCCCGACGGCAGGTAGCCGGTGTGACCAACGATATCGCCATCGGCGGTCCGCTCGTGGATCACGACGAACCCACCTTCAGACGTCGAGACCGAGCCGATCGTGACGCCATCGCCGAGCGTCTCCTGGCTCTGCATCGTCAGCGAGGCCACGGGCGAGGTCGCGACCAGGATCGCGACGTACGCGATCCCGAGCAGTATCGCGGCGTGTTTCGCGCCATCCTTGATGGTACCCTCGCCGAGGAGTCCAGCAACCAATCCCGAGAGGACGGCCTGAATCAACGCGGCGTGCAGAAAAATCAACGTGTAGGCCGGCTTGTTGACCTGCCCGAGGCGGGCGAACGCGCTGACGTCGACGCCCAGGCGATTGGATTCGGGGACCGGGACGTTATCCGGCAGACTCGGGACGAGCACCTCCTCGACGGCGAAGATGATGACCAGAAAGACGAAAAACGAGACGTAGATCACGACCAGGTAGGTGAACATCTGCTGGCGACGTTCCCGCCGGAGTTCGAGATCCGAACGGGCCTGGGAGGACGCGATCCGGAGCACGGGACCCAGGCGACCGCTCGCCCGCATCGCGTGCATGAGAAGGGTGACGACCCGAGCGATCGATGCGGTCCTGACGCGCTGGCCGAAGCGTCGGAGGGCGTCGGGCGAATTGGCACCCATCGAAATGTCCGTCCAGATGCGATCGACCTCGTCAGTCAGCACACCGAGATCCGAGTCACGCACCCGGTCGAGACTTTCGACGAAGGACATCCCCGCCTCGTTGAGACTCGCCAGGCGTTCGAGCAACTCGGGCGTGGCGGCCTCAATCCGATCGATCCGCCGGGAGTAGATCTCACGGACGACGGCGAAGGTCCCGATCAGAAAGAGCGTGGTCTGGACGAGCAGGTCGTCGGCCAGCCTGAGATTGAAGCCGTAGCCCGTGATCGTCCCCGGTGCACGAAGAGCCACCCACACCAGTGCGATCGGAACGGTCAGGTAGAAAATCCGGGTTGGGTTCCAGATGATAGTCTGGGCTGGACGGCGAAGCACGCGCTTGAATCGACTGATTCGGTCGTACAGGGCGAGCTGTGATCGGCCGGCCGACAACCGCCTGAGATGACCCCCATCCGCGGTCGCAGTCGGCGTCTGAGGGGCGTTCTGGTCCGGGGAGCCACCCTCGAGTGCGGCGACGCCACTCTCGCGGGCGACACCGAGTTCCTCGAGTTTCTGGACGAGAAAGACGACGAACAGGGCATTCGACAGCGGAATGATGAGATACGTGAGCAACTGCAGGAAGGGCAGCGTTTCGGTCACCGTCAGCCCGAACACCAGCAGGATCGTGAGCAAAAACAGGACACCGGCCACGAGCGTCGTGACGTACGCCTCGGCAATCGTTGCGAGCAGTTCCAGGACCTCTTCCTGGCGCTGTTCGGCCTCCTCCTGAAGGCGGTCGTACTGGTCTTCGAGGAACGCGGGGATGTGTTGCCCGCTGGCGAGCACGCTCGCGAGGTTCTCGCCGAACGTCCGGAACGTGTCGCTCGGACTCCGGTGGGCCGTGCGCCTGATCGCCGAGATCATGTCCGTCCCGAAGACGTCCATCTCCCGGACGGCGACGCTCACCTCGTCGGCCGCGTCCCCGTAGATTTCCCGGTTGCGTCCGAGTGTCCGCATCACGTCCGGGAACGCGAGCCCACCCCTGGAGAGGGCGTAGGTGAACGCGACCGTCCGAGGGAGCGCTTCGTTGATGCCGCGACGGCGAACCTCGGCGGTCCCTGCCGGGAGTTGCCAGCGTGCCACGTAGGTCACGACCGCCGAAAGCGCTCCGAGCACGACGCCACCGGCGGTCAGGACGATAAACACCTGGTCGGCCGGGAGAACGATCTCGAGATTCCGGTTACCCAGGGCGTCGCCCATGACCGACGGGAGATCCGCGAGGACGGCGGCGATCGTCGGAATGACCACCAGCGCTCCGCCAACGACATAGACCCCGACGACACCGCCGATGAGGGCCGCGAGCGCGGTGTAGAGGTACGTCTTGGCCGCGTATACGCGATAGGTCGTCTCGACGTATGCCGACGCCAGCAGACGCTTGCGGACCGGTGACTCCTCGATGTGCTGGCTGAAATACTGGCGGGCGACACGGGTGAACACTCTGTCGGCATGGGGACTGACGCGGGTCAGCCCAAGCATTCCAGCCAGCGCGAGTGCGCCGATCAGCGGCAGGTATCCCGTGAGACTCATATCACTCCGTGTCCGGCTGCGCCTCGATCGTCGAGAGGACAGCGTCCTTATCGGCGTAGTATCGGTTCACGAACGACGTAAACCGGCGATAGTCCGTGACGTCTTCCTCCAGGAGATAGGCGAGGAAGCGTTCACGATCCTCGAGTTCCCGAAGGAGTTCGGCCTGACTCCAGCCGCGTTCCTCACGGATATCTTCGAGCAGCGAAGAATCACGCTCCGCGTAGCCGTCCGCGGTCGGTTGCCACTCGTAGGCGTTGGCGTAATCGAGTTCGCCCGTTCGCTGGTCGATGCCTTCGATCTCGGCCAGCGTCTTCGCCCGGCGAACCCGCTCGTCGCCCTGACGCGTCAACACCTGGACGGCCAGAATGTCCAGGCTCTGGACCATCGGCCGGGGCACGTTGATCGGCTCGTTCTCCAGGCGATTGATGACCGTCTGGACCGAGTCGGCGTGCATCGTCGAGAACGTCGTGTGGCCCGTGTTCATCGCCTGGAACAGCGTGATCGCTTCCTCGCCACGCACCTCGCCGACCACGATGTACTCCGGACGGTGCCGGAGTGCCGACCGCAGCAGGTCGTACATCGAGATGTCGTCCTCGTCGAAGCGCTCGCGGGTGACCGAGGACAGCCAGTTGTCGTGATACAGCGAGAGTTCCCGCGTGTCCTCGATGGTGAGTACTTTCGCCCGCGGAGGGATGAACATCGAGACCGCGTTCATCGACGTCGTCTTCCCGGCTGCGGTCCCGCCGGCGAACAGCAGCGACTTGTTGTGCTCGATCGCGAGCCAGAGATACGCGAGCATCTCCCGGTTGAAGGTTCCGTACTTGAGGAGGTCGATCGGTGTGAACGGGTCCTCCGCGTACTTCCGGATGGTAAAGGCCGACCCGCGCGGAGTTACTTCCGTCCCCAGGGCGAGTTCGATCCGGGAGCCGTCCGGCAGCGTCGTCGAGACGACGGGATCGGCGACGCTGATATGCCGACCCGACCGCTGGGCGAGTTGAACCACGAGATTTTCGAGTTCGGACTCGTCGTATGTGATGTTCGTCTCGACGTCAGTGTAAGCGTCGTGATAGACGAAGATCGGCAAACTCGCGCCGTCACACGAGATGTCCTCGATCGCAGGATCGTGCATCAGCGGGTCGATCTTGCCGTAGCCCTGGAACTCCCTGAAGAGATAATAGAACAGTCGATGGACCGTCTCGATCCGGACGTCGACGCCGTACTCTTCGAGGCGGTCCCGGAGTTCCGCAAGCAGGGCCCCTTCCGGGTCCTCGTCGACGTCGGCGCGATAGAGCAGCGGATCACGGACGTCCTCGAACAGTCGGTCCAGCAGGTCACGTTCGAAATCGTCGAGTCCGGGTTCGACGACGTGATACCGGTGTTCGTCGCGCTCGGGATCGTAGTTGATCGAGGCGAACGCATACGGGGCGTTGAGCCAGTACCGGTCGATCTCGTCCATCCCCGCAAGCCCGCCGAAATCCGTCAGGTGATCGTGCCTTCGCGGATCGTAGTTCTCGACGGCGACCTGCGATCCGGCGAGGACGCGCGCGACCCGGACGAGCCACTCTTTCGCCGAACCCAGGCGGCCGACCGATTCGTCCGCTTCGGCCGTGCTTGTGGCTGTTCCCGACAGCGTTCCCGCCTCCTGATCAGTACGACGATGGGGTTCAGACATGGTCGGTCACGTGGGGCGCATGCGACACCGGTGCTTGTTGCGGATTGCGAGTCCAGCTACTTAAATCAAGACGCCACAGCGACCCAGTTGCTCCCAGTGGGTGAGCAACACCACAGTCGCGTCCCGAAACCCGCTGGGTGGCCGATCGCTCATGTACCACGGCCAACCGGCTGAAGCTGACGTCGTCGTCACCTTCATGCTATTCCAACACATACCATAATATACCGGATGAAGCGCGAACACTTCAGCCTGACTGCCGTCCGGGCCGGCGAGAAACCCGACGCCCCCGACGTCCCGACGCTTCGGATCACCCACAGCGGGGCCGCTGCCCCGCTTCGTGACCGACTGACAGACGACGATGGGGCGACACTCGAGGGGGACGCAGTCGACGTGGCGTTTCGAAAGCGCGAACAGGAAACCGGCGTATTGAGCATCGCAGACCGTCTCACGGGCGCGTTCATCTGCGAGCTCGAGGCCGACATCGCGGACGTCAAACGTGTCGTCGATGCCGCCGAAGCCACCGACGACCGCTATCGGATCGAACTCGTCGTCGGGGACGAACGGATACGCTTCGAGAAGCAAACCCTACTGGTGTACGACGACACCGGACAGTTGCGTCGATCCTGTAGCCTGATCCCGGGCAGCGTCGAGCTGTGACCGCCTCGGGGACCCGAGACATTCTTGGTGGCGGGTCCCCTCGATCCGTCTATGATTCAAATCGTCCCCCCGAACGAACGTGAATGCGAGCGGTGTGGACGCCTGGAAGTCTGGGACGACGATCGGGGCGTCTGGACCGGGCGCGACGACGGCCAACCCGGTAGCCCGCACTGTCTCCACGAGTGGGACATCAACGGGGCGTACAATCCCGTCGAAGAATGAAGACGACAGTGTCCGCCACCTAGATCGCTGGAATGAGTCCCTGTTCGAAGATACCAGCGGTCGTGAGGACACCGATCGCGAGAGTCGTCACCACGATGGCGATCGCAGGCGGATCGACGTGCGTGTCGGCGTGCGCGTAGAGAACGCGGCCACCGAATTCAGCGAGCAGTGCGCTGGCGAGGCCGAACCCGGCACCGAGGCCGAGCGCGACTTCGATCCCGAACCCTGGCATCGACAACGCGACGATACTGGCCGGAAACGCGATATGGTGGAGGATCGGTAGGCGATCGACGCCCGCGACGGAAAGGCCGAGCAAGACCAGTGTGATACCGAACGCGAGGTAATAGCGCTGGGTAACGTACGTCACGTAAGCAGCGAAAATCCCAACCACCAGCCCCAGGAGTACCGTCTGGAGCCACCGGTGTTGCTGTGGGGCCCACGGCTCGACCGCCAGCCGGGTGCCCTCATCGTCCTCGTGGCCCTCGAGTGCGGTCCGTATCTCGCGACGCTCGTAGGGCGACATGTCGAGAAGCCCGTCCCGAATCGAACCGACGAGCGGATACCCGAAGGCGATACGTGCCAACAGCCCCGAGACGACGACGCTCGCCATGACCGGATCGACCGGCAACGTGAACGTCCGCGCGAGTGCAGCCAGCCAGTAGCCGATCACGCCAAAGGCCCCGCCAGCGAGCAGCGCATCGACCTGTGCGCCGTTCGGTGTGAAGATGTCTTTCGCCCGGTGATAGGGGAACGAGTCGGACTCCTCGTGTCTGCCGAGATATGCCGCGGCCGCGACGCCGCCGGCGAAGGCGACGTGCGGGCCGAGCGCCGGCCCGTAGCCGACCAGCGACGTGAGTTCGAACGCGGCGGGGCTGCCGGTTGCGGCCCCGCTGGCAGCATTGGCGACCTCGCCGACGACGAGTGCCAGCCCCGAGAGCGAAAGCGCCGCCATCCCGCCGATGGCGGCCCCGATCGCGCCGCCGGCGAAAGCGACCACCAGCATCTCGATCGCGAAATACCCCGCCTCAGCGACCATGCTTCCACGCTCCTGTCCGTCGAGTTCCCGGCCGGCCGTCCGAATATCGATCCATGCGTACCCCTGTCTGTGCGGGTGTAGTTAGTAGTACTGTTGGAATCAGACGGACCCAACAGGGACACGCCACGGGGAAAGCGATGATCAGTCTTCGATCGGATCGCGTCCATCGAGGAGTGCCTCGTAGACCGAGACGAGTTCCTCGCCGACGCGATCGAGACTGTGTTCCTCGGCCGTCTCACGGGCGTTCTCCCCCAGGCGCTCCCGGAGTTCGGGATCCTCGGCGAGGCGTTCGACCGCCTCGCGGAACTCGGCGTCCGTCTCGGCTTTCAGACAGTCCTCGCCGTCGGTGAAGAACTCCTCGAAGACCGGGATGTCCCGGATAACCACTGCCTTCTCGGCGGCCATGGCTTCGAGGACGGCGATCCCCTGGTTCTCGGTCTTCGTGGGGAACAGATAGATGTCGCCCGCACCGTAGGCCTCCCGAATGTCGTCGACCCAGCCAGTGAACGTGACGTTCTCCGGCGGGTCCTCTGTCCAGCGCTTCACCGTCTTCGATGCCAGCGGACTCGTACTGTATGGCCCGAACCACGCGAAATCGTAGGGGGTCTGCTGGGCAACTCGACAGAACGTGCTCAATCCTTTGCGCTCGAAAACCTGCCCGACGGCGAAGACGACGACGCCGTCGAGGTCGTGTTTCTCTCTGGCGGAGGCCCGGAACTTCCCGTACCCTTCCAGACTCGCCAGGTCGACGCCGTTTGTCATCGGCCGGATAGGGGCCGAGACGGGGTACGATTCGAGGACGCGGCGCGTGTACTCACTGGGACAGAGCACGAGGTCGGCCTGGGAGTAAAACCACCGGAGATACCAACCAAGCGGCTTCGAAACCAGGTTCGACCCCCGAAAGCTCTCCTGGAAGTCCTCACGGGTGACGTGAGCGTGCAAGATCAGCGGGATATCGTGACGCCTGGCGTGCTTCGCGACGGCGATCGTACCAGGACCGATGAGGTTGGCATGGACAACGTCAAAATCAGCCCACAGCGACCCGTTGCCGAGATTCGTTGCGGCCGCTGTCGCCGGATTTCGCCCGTCCCACGGTGACGTCACCACGTCGACATCCGTCGTTTCGAGCGCGGCGCGCTGCTGGGAGGCGGCGGTGCGAATGCCGCTCGGACCGAGATAGCGTTCGAGTTCGAGATAGTTGAGAACGCGCATACGCTCTGTCAGGCCCAGCGGGGGCAAAACGCTACCGACTCCCGGTTCGGGCCAACAGCGCCCGTCAATACGAAAGCGACCCGGTGTAGTGATCGAGGACGAGGACCGCCCCGGCCCCGACACCCGCCGCAAGCACCGTCAGACCCGTGGTCGTCGGCCCCCAGGCAGCGGTGTTATCCAGGACTTCTTCGACGGGGAGTCGTAGGGCCCCAACCATGAGGCTGACGAGGAAGGTGAGCGTGGCTGCCCGGTAGTTCGCCAGCGCCCATCGGATGACCCGTGCGAACGAGAGCAGGCCGACCATCGCGCCGATGCCGACGACGACGACCGTCGTTCCCAGATCGACCACGAGGCCGAAGGAGGCGTCCCCTGTGACTAACCCGAGCAGACTGTCGACGAAGCGTTTGAGGACGGTCGTCAGATGATCGTACTGCCCGAGCAACAATAGCATGAAGGCACCTGAGATACCGGGCAGAATCATCGCGGTGATCATGATCGCCCCCGTGACGAACAGGATCGGCAGCGCGTGGGACTGGGTCGCGCCAGCGGTCACGCCCGAGACCAGAAACGCCAGGCCAAAGCCGGCTACAGCAGCCCCGATCCGGCCGATCGTCCCGAAGGAAACGTTTTCGTAGAGCACCACCGCCGAGGCAGCGATCAACCCGAAGAAAAAGGCGAAGGTGAGTGCACGGGCTCCGTTCAACGCGGCGTGCATTACCCGCGAGACGAGCACGAGCGCCGTCATGACGCCCGAGCCGAGGACGATCAGAAACGGCACATCCATCGCAAGCAGCCGGCGAACCAGCGCCTGGCGGCCACTCGTCCGGTGGATCCGCAGGAGGTGTCTGGCCGCACGGGGATCGAGCGTGGCGATGGCGCTGATCAGCCGCTCGTAAATGCCAGTGATGAAGGCGATCGTCCCGCCGGAGACGCCCGGAACCGAGTCGGCTGCCCCCATCGCGACGCCCTTGAGATAGATCACTAACCAGGCGCGAACGTCAGTCGACGCAGGCCGGGATTGTTCGGGAGCGGACACGGTTTAGGTTCCAGTGGTGACGGGTCGAACGGTCGAGGAGTCACTGGCGACGACCGGTGCCAGCGAGCCAGATGTGTCCTCCCCGGTCTCGTTCGTCGAGCCGTCGTCCGTCCCGCCCGTGTCGGACCCATCTGTCGTGTTCTGGCCCGTTTCGTTCGTCGAATCACTCGCCGTCGTGTTGATATCCCGTTCGAGCATGACGGATTTCGTCAAGTCGGCCTCGACCACCGAGTCGTCGGTCCCGATGACCTGCTCCTCGGACACTTCGGCGGTGTCGTTGTAGACGTACTGGGTCATCGTCTCGTTGGTCGTCTCCAGTGTCGGCGACGTGGCGAACTCGTAGGAGCCGTTCGCCCGCACGCTGACGTTCGTGTACCCGTCCTCGGTGCTCACCGCGTCGTAGTCCGTCGTCGAGTACGGCAGCGTCATCGTGAACTCGCCGTCCTCGCCGGTCTCGGCGTGCTGGCGGTAGGTGAACGTCTTGTTGGCGTTTGGCATCTCCATCTCGACGGACGCCGTGACGTTCGTGTTGGCCGGACCGGTTCCTTCGACGGTCGCGCCGGGGACGCGCTCGAAGGTCTTCGTCCAGGCGCTGTAGGGCTCCGAAAGGGTTCCACTCAGCAGGGTTCGCCAATTCACACCGGTCTGGTACTGCACCTGCTCATTCTGTAGGTTCCGTTGGACGAGCAGGCCCAAGCCCGGCTGGCTTGCAACAACGGACCCCTGATTCTGCTCGCTCACCTGTACCAGGCGATAGTGCTTGAGTGCGGAGACGGGTTCGCTCGGTATCTTGCCGAGGCCGCCAATCTGGGCCGTCCCGTCCTCAGCAACGTAGGCCTCGGCTTCCTCACGGCTGTTGAACCATCGGAGTGCCTGGGCCGTTCCGTTCTGGTTTCTCGCTGGTACGTTTGCCAGTTCCGTCTCACCGGTTCTTCGGTTGAGAAGCTGTGTTTGCTCCCAGTCGACGACTGGAATCCGACCTCTCGTGTTGATGCCCGGGACGTCAGTCGTCGACGCGGCACTGCCGTGGTAGCGATAGAGCCTGACAGCCATCGACTCGTAGAAGGCCTGTTTCTGAACAGTATACCACTGCTGGAGGACAGAGGGACGACTATCGCCAGCTTGTGCCTGCCCTCTGATCACTCGGTAATACGTCGACGCCGAGACGTTATCCAAGAACGCCGATGGGGCACCGAACTTCCCCCAGCGATAGGATTGGAAGCCTCCGTTGGCCGTGGCCATTTTCCAGTCGACCATCGCGTATTGCGTCGTTGCATCTGACTCGTTTTCACTCACGATTTCCAATGCGTCACCGGCCTGGGATTCGTTCGTTGCCATGAGGAACGCCGCAGCCTCCTCGGCATTGCCCTGGAACGGATTCGCGACCGGGATCCGCTCAGCTTCCTGCGTGATCCAGTGGCCGTAGTCCCACCACGAGATCACGCCGTAGGCACCGTCCGGATACTCGAAGTCATCAGTGCGCTCGTACGTGCCATAGAAGTCAAGCTCGTCTGCGTTGCCGGCCCCACCGTAGTTGCCAACGGCGGGCGTGTTCTCGTTCATCCAGTCGAGACTGCTCTCCCAACCGGCAACGCCTCCGGGATTGTTTTGGCCTGACGTTTCCAGCACGGTTGGGGAGGCGAGAACCATCGGCAAGACGAGTCCGGTAACGACGCCAAGTATGGTCAGCACCTGATACGTTTCGAGGTCACTACTTTCGGAGACCGATCGAAGCCGCTGGAACAGCCATGTGACCACCAGCGCGCTCAGTGTCGCGGCAGGAACGGGGAAGTAAACGGCAAACCGACTTTGCGTGAGTGTGGCAGCAAGCATGAACACAAACCACACCCCGACGAACAGCAACTCCGGTTTGAGTTCGTCGCTGAAATACTGGTGGATGACAGAAATACCGACGCCTGCACCGGCAATGAGTGGAACAGCGCCGTAATACCGCAAGAGTGAATCGATACCCCCTGGTAATGGCGTGACCTCAGCGACAGTGCCGGCTGAATCCGAGTGTGGATTGAACGCGAAACCGACGAACCGGAGAATCTGATCGAAGAAGTACCAGAAGAGGTCCGGCAAGACGAGGACGAACAGGACGACTCCCACACCAAGCCCACCGAAAACCGTTGCCGGATACTGCCAGGCCGACAGCTCACGACGATCCCACTCACGCGCGAGCCAGGCCAGCCCGAGCGACCACGCAGCTCCCGCAAAGGAGAGTCCGGGCTGGGCCAGCGAAAGTTGGACCATGTTGAAATTGACCGCTTGAATAGAGAGTAACGAGAGGACGCCAGCCACAGCGAAAATCGTCGCCGTAACGATCCCGACGTGTTCGGGACTTTCGCCCCGGAGGTAGACGATGGGGAGTTGGATCGTGACGTACACGCCAAGAACCCCGATCAAGAGGATCGCCGGCGGCCAGAGCCACAGATACAGCGCCAGTCCGACGCCACCCACCGCGCCCCACCCCAGCGGACGCCGAAGCGCCCCCCAGTTTCGCTCGGCGAACAGTTCATACACTGGCTTCTCTTCCTGTGCAACGCGAACGGCAATCACGATGCCGAGCACTGCGACCGCCTGAAACAGGGCTTCGGCGACCTGGTGGTCGGCAATCCCAACGAGACTCCGCTGGAGGAGGACGCCGGATGACAGCGCGAGGACGATTGCGGCGATGATGCCACCGAGGCGACCACCCATCCGCTTGCCGAGATAGTACGTCGGCACGATAATAGCCGAGCCGAAGACAACCGGCGAGAACAGCGTGACGAGCCGAATCAGCTCTTCGCTCGGACTCCCCAGGCCGACGATGAGTGCGGCCGTGGCGATCAGTTGATCCATGATCGTCCCGAACTGGCCGACGAACGTGCCGGTTGGGAACTCCGTCCAGGGGTCAAACGGCATCGTCGACGGCCAGTTCGAGACAGTATACGAGATCTGGCGCAGATGATACCACGCGTCGTTGCCACTGAGCAGAATCTTTCCGTCAACGACGAATCGGTTCCACGTTCTGGCCCGGACCCAGAACATGAAGCCAAACAGGCCGGCGATGAGCAACCCATGGCCCCACGTGAAGAGCCATTCGGCGGCACGACTGGCTGATGAATCCTCAGAGACATACTCGTCTAATACACTCATGCGACGGGAACCCTCCGAACGCTCATTAGGCATGGAAACTGCCAACGCGCGCATAAGCCTTATGAAGTTACGAACGATTTGACTCGACGGTCTCAAAGCAGACCGGATCACGGAGAGTTGACAGACACTGCCACGACCGAGTACAAATCGACAGTACGCGCTGTGGCTGGACAGATCAGGACCAGCCTTCCGTCGTCGGCCCGCCCTCGAGCGGGACTTCGTACAGCCGGACGCCACAATCCCCACATGAGACAATCCCAACCCGGACGTCCCCACAACAGCCAGTCACCGTCGCCGCATCGAACGTTGTCTCGGCCGCACACATGGGACAGATCGCGATGTGTCGGCGCAACCCGCCGAGGAGCTGCCCGCGCTCGGCCGTCGAGGCTTCCGGCCAGGCGTCATACTGGTCGGCGAACACCCGGCCAGCGCCGAGATCGGCGAGCAACGCGGCCCGCGAGACCCACCGACCGAACGGACGGGAATCGAGTGAGACCCTGACAGAGCGGTCGGTATCGTCCACCTGTACCACGCCGTCGACGTCAAAGACGTCCCGGACAGCCGAATCAACGGAGGCGATGTCTTCGATCGCGCTTCGCCACGCCTCCGCGAAACTGTCCGTGAGTTCGATGTTCGCAGCGGTATCCGCGGATGTAACCGCGTTCGCCGCCTCGAGGTGGTGTTCGACATCGAGATCACTTTCGGCGCGCCCGCCGTCGATCACAAACGGCTCTTTGCCGAACGCACGGAGCACCCACGGAGGAAAGTACCGTCTGGTGAGCCGTGGCGTCCCCGGAATCAGGTAGCCGCGAAGCCAGATCTGGATGGCTGCAATCCCGAGCATCGCAACCGCGGCGATGGCTGCGTGAGCCGGACGGTAGTTCAGACGCAGCAGACAGATGAACGCCGTATTGGCGATCACGACCGCGATGATAGTGTTGACCAGCGTACACGGCAGACACCGGTTGCTACCGGTGTACTCGGACCGTCGATATCGATCGAGGAAGATGGAATTCATCGCTCTGTCGTTTTCGAGGGCGGTGGTATCGAATCGAGCAAGCCAGAAACTCGAATCGAGAGATAGCTACCGGGTTTTGATGTCGTCTTCGTCCTTGATGATGCGAGTTTCGGCTTCACCACTGGAAACCTCGTTTGCGAGTTCGAAAAAGTCGTTTTGGAGTCCGGCTGGGAACGTCAACACGCCGACCCAGGAGCCGTCGCTTTGCCATTCCTCGCTCTCAAGATCGCCGAACTCCCGGATCTTCGCCTGCCCGCTCCCCGCGTAATCAGGGGGGAGCTGAACCGCGACAGTCACCTCGTCGAACCGAATGGGGATCACCGGTCTGAGTGCATCGAGTGCATCGTCGACCTGGGTTTCGACGGGTTCCATTGGATCGATCTGGAATCCAGCTTCCTCCAGGGCCGACTCGATCCGGTCCGGGGGATGGGGCGCGTCGTCCATCTGGGGATTGACCGCATTCCGGGTGATGCGCTGGACGAGTTCGCGGTGTTTGCGCTCCTGCATCTCCCGGCGCTGGTCGGCGGTGATCTGGATCTCCCCGTCCTGGATGACCTCTGGAATGATCTCTAAGGGTTCGGTCGTCCCGAAAACCTCTTCGAGGGCGTTCTCCGGCGGGCGGTCACCGCGCGAGGCGTTCTCGAAGACGTCCTCGGCGGCGATGACGTCCTCGAGATCACCGTCGAAGTCGTCACGCTTCATCGACAGGGCCGCGTCGGGATCGACCAGTACCTCGAAGCGCTCGCCGTGGGTTTCCAGACGGGCCGTCACAGCCTCGTCAAGGGATATCATATCTTACTCCTGTTCGGGACGGGTAAAAGGTGTTTCCGAACGCACTGCCGGCTGAGAGACGCCGACCGCTCGAACTTACTGCCAGGTGATATACAGCAGCGTCGCGATGGCGAGGGCTTCCAGCACCTGAAGGACCATCATGATCTCGACGGCGAACGGTGGCAATCCCGGCGTCGGATTGAAGTAATACCACAGCGCCAGAACGTTTTCGGCGAGCAAGAACACGGCGAAGACGATCGACCCGAGCGTAAACGTGGATCTGATCTCGCGGTACAGTTGGCCCCACACGGCGATCAGCGCGCTCAACAGGATGATGTTTGTCACCGCTGCCAGCCGTGCGACGTCGAGTACGAGCGTCATCTGTCACCTCCGCCCGGTCGCCATGCCATGCTCCCGTGTCTCTGTCGTTGGTTCATTGTTCCACCTGCGAAATGATGTCCTCGATCGTCTCCCAGTGTCGTCGCGCTCGCTCGCTCGGCAGATAAACCGTCCCATAGCTCTCGTCGGCACTCGTGACGATATCGTTGTCCTCCAGGACGTCGAGATGATGCCTGATCGTGTTGTAGGCCAGGTCGAGATCGTCGGCGAGGCGGTTTGCGTTCCGTGGCCGGTCGTCGAGCGCGCTGAGGATACGGACTCTGTTCGGGCCGCCGCGCGTCCCTGCGAGCGTCTGCCAGAGCACCGCCTCCATACGCCCGTTGGTTCGACGCCACGATAGAATAATCCACCGGTCGCACACCCACAGATCGCCCGACATTGCGGTAACACAGAGCTGTTCCGCCTGAGAGGGCGGTGGTTGCCCGACGGTGCGTTGTCCTCATTACTCGATGTACCCGAACCAGCGAAATAGGGATTTTGGTAACTTGGACTCAAATCTCCCGAAAGTAATTCGGCACAGAGAGGCTCCACCGAACGGAATTTCGAGAGATTCTCGACGAAATTGAGCCTAAATCACGAAAATTGTTAATGTACTGTCAGTCTCAGACAGAGACGCACATGACGGATCGAACGCAGACACGACGACGACTCCTGTTGAGCATGGGCGCGGCAACGACGGTCGGTCTCGCCGGTTGTAGCGACGGGGACGACGAGACGACGATGGACGACGCAATGACCGATGCCGGCCCCGAGCCAACGGAGACGGATTCGGGGATGACCGAATCCGATCCGGACATGACGGCGTCCGATCCGGGAGAGGGACGACTCCGTGTCGCCCACATGTCGCCGAACGCGCCGAACGTCGACATCTACCTCAACGGGGAAGCCGTCCTCGAGGACGTCCCGTTCGGCGCAGTCAGCCAGTACCTCTCGGTCCCCGCCCAGGATCATACAGTCACGATCACGCCGGCGGGCTCGCCGGACACGGAAGTGTTCAGCGGCTCCGTGACCGTCGCAGCCGAGACGGACTATACTGTCGCCGCGACGGGCGAGGTCGGCGACGACGCCGACGAACCGTTCGCACCGCTCGTACTGGAGGACGATACGTCTGAAGTCGGCGATGACGAAGCACGACTCAGAGTCGTGCATGCGTCGCCGGACGCCCCCGCAGTCGACGTAACCGCTGCGGGCGGCGACGTCGTGCTGTTCGACGGTGTGTCCTTCGGTGGGTCCGGATACACGACCGTCGGCGCTGGCGAGTACACCGTCGAGATCCGTGGCGATACGGACGAAAACGATGGCGATGTCGCTGCCGACTTCGACGTCACGCTCGAAGGCGGCGAAACGTACACCGCGTTCGCAGCGGGCTATCTCACGCCCGACGACGAACCCGCAATGACGCCCTTCGACCTCCTCGTGACCACACCCAGTGGCCGCGGTGCCGCCCCGGAACCCGAGCCGGGCGACGGGCAACTTCGCGTCGCACATATGTCGCCAAACGCGCCCAATGTCGACGTCTACCTCAACGACGAAGTCGCACTCGAAGATGTTCCCTTTGGGGCGGTCAGCCAGTATCTCTCTGTGCCTGCTACAGAGCATACGGTGACGATCACACCGACTGGGTCGCCGGACACCGAAGTCTTCAACGGGTCTGTAACCGTCGCGGCCGACACCGCCTACACCGTCGCCGCCACGGGTGAAGTCGGCGACGACGCCGACGAGCCGTTCGCACCGCTACTACTCGAAGACGACACCTCCGACGTTGCCGACGATGAGGCTCGTCTCACGGTCGTTCACGCGTCCCCGGACGCACCCGCCGTCGACGTGACTGCTGGCGACGGTGACGTTGTGCTGTTTGACGGTGTCCCGTTCGGCGCAGGCGGAACCACGACCGTCGATGCCGGCGAGTACACCGTCGAAATCCGTGGCGATACTGACGGGAATGACGGCGACATCGCTGCTGAATTCGATGTCACTCTCGAGGGCGGACAGAGCTACACGGCCTTCGCGGGGGGCTATCTCACCCCCGACGACGAGCCAGCCGCGACGCCTTTCAACCTTCTCGTCACCACGCCCAGTGGTCGGGGAGCCGCCCCGGAACCTGCGCCAGCCGAGGGACGACTTCGCGTCGCACACCTGTCCCCGAACGCGCCGAACGTCGACGTCTACCTCAACGGCGACGTCGCACTTGGGGATGTGCCCTTCGGGGCAGTCAGCACGTACCTGTCGGTCCCGGCTCAGGAACACGACGTGACGATCACGCCCGCTGGCTCCCCCGATACCGAAGTCTTCTCGGGGGCGGTCACCGTTGCCGAGGACACTGACTACACCGTCGCTGCGACAGGGGAGATCGGCGAGGATGCGGACGAACCGTTCGCCCCGCTCGTGCTGGAGGACGACAACTCCGACGTTGCTGACGACGAGGCGCGCCTCAGGGTCGTTCATGCCTCCCCGGATGCGCCCGCTGTCGACGTGACAGCAGCGGGTGGCGACGTCGTGCTGTTCGACGGCGTGCCGTTCGGGGGATCTGGCTACACGACTGTCGGAGCCGGTGACTACACGGTCGAGATCCGTGGCGATACCGATACTAACGACGGCGACGTCGCCGCCGACTTCGACGTCAGTCTCGACGGCGGCACGGTGTATACGGCCTTCGCGGCTGGCTACCTCACACCGGATGACGAGCCAGCCGACACACCGTTCGACCTGCTCGTCGCCCAAGACAACAGCATGTAAGTCCCGCGGGAACCGTCGCTTCGGCCCACCGCTTCGTGAGTCCGTCGTGATCGCGTGAATTCAAAACTCCCCTCGGTCGATTACTCGTCGACCGAATCGTCGTCAGTGTCGCCCTCGTCTGCCGTCGTGTCTGTATCGTCGTCCGCGGTCGCGTCATCCTCGTCTGTAGCGAGCAAGTCCAGATCGCTGAGGTACGCCTCCGTCTCGGCGTCAGTGAGTTCGTGGAACTCCGCGTCCTCGACGGGGATGGTCGCGATTCCGACACCCTCAGGCGTCAGTCCGCCTTCGGCGACTGATTCCAGCGCTTTCAGTGCCAGCCCGACGCCGGCCTCAAGGGTCATCTCCTCGTCGTAGTTGGCTTCGAGATACTCCCGAATGTCCCCCCGGTCGGCACCGATCGCGAGTGCCTTCCACTCGTAGGGCGTCCCCGAGGGGTCGGTCTCGTAGAGAGACGGCTCGCCGTCGCTGACGCCGGCGATCATCAGCGCGACGCCGAACGGGCGCGCGCCGCCGATCTGGGTGTACTGCTGGACGTGATCGGTGACCTGCTTCGTGAGCGTCTCGACGCCGATCGCCTCGTCGTATCGGAGGCGATTGACCTGTGCCTGCCGGCGCGAAAAATCAATGAGTTGGCGTGCGTCGGCGACATGGCCGGCGCTGGCGATGCCGATGTGGTCGTCGGCCTTGTGAATCTTCTCGACGGAGTCGCGCTCCATCAACGGCGAGCGGATACGCTTGTCCACCGCGAGGACGACGCCGTCGGCAGTTCGAACACCGATGCTCGCTGTCCCGCGTTTGACCGCTTCCCGGGCGTACTCGACCTGGTAGAGTCGGCCGTCGGGTGAGAAGATGGTGATACCACGATCGTAGGCCTGCTGTTGATTTTGTCCTTGCATCGTTATGAGAGGTCGCGTTGCGTCGCCCCGATGAAGCCGTCGTCGACGTGTACATCTACCCGGCCAGCCCGGATCACTGCAGGTCGATCGGTTCCCGCAAAGGCGACGTCGTCGTGCTCGGTGGATTCCGGACGCCCTCCTAAATACTTTTCCTCACACGCACGCACGGTGCCACTGACGCCTCGGACACGGAGGCCGACTGGGTCGGCGTCGACGGATTCGAGCGTGGCGAGAACTGCCCGCGCTTGGGAGACCTCCCCCCGGCGTGTTCGGATGATCGCTGTGCCGGTTGGCCCCGCTTGCTCGAAGCGGACGACCGAAAGATCGACCGCCGCAGAGCCGACATCTCCGAGCAGGTTCTGGGCCGCAAACCAGAGGTGGCGCTGGAAATCCCCGCGGTCGAAGTCGGCGTCCGGCCAGGTTTCGAGTTCGACTGCGAGATATCGCCAGCGCTGCCGGAAGTGCTTCGGAAGGTGTTTCATTGGCCGCCCTCGCCAGTTGTCCCCGTTGGCACTCGCTCGCCGACCAGCACGCCGACCTGGTCGTGGACGCGCTCGACAACCGTGAGGGCGAACCCGACATCAGTGAACGCGTCGACCAGCGTCCCGACGGTCGCCGGATCGTCGACTGCTGGCGAGTAAAACGGCTCGTCGGGGTCCGGCATCCCGAAGAACAGCACGTCGCCGAGAACGAACCGCGCCGGGTCCAGACCGGCGATGGTCTCGATCGCCTCGCGTTTCTCGGCGTCGCTGAGGTGGTGCAGGGCGAAGTTCGAGACGACGACATCCACGTCGGCGTCTTCGGGCAGGTTGGGCTCGCGAAAGCGACCCTCACCGAACTCGGTGTTTTCCAAACCGCGATCGGCGGCCTTCTGTCGGGCCCGCTCGCGCATTCCCTCGCTGATATCGCGGCCGATAACGCGGCCGGCCGCTGGAGCCAGTGCGAGGGCAATCGCGCCGGTGCCCGTCCCCAAGTCGAGCACGGTATCGCCATCGTCGGGATCGGCGTGTTCGATCACCAGATTAGCACACGCCCGGTACTCGGGGGAGTTGCCGTCGTCGTAGGAGTCGGCCTGCTCGTCGAACCGGGCGGCGTGTTCTTCGAGCGTTCGTTTCATGGGCCTCGTTCGGGCGGGCCCGTGAAGTACTCCACGACGTGTCTCCGGTCACGCAGAGAAGAGGACTGCAGCGTCTCGCCGACCGGCTCACCAGGTGCCGTGGAACGTGTCGAAGCTGAGCGAGTCCATCGGTTTCTCACCCATCGCGATCTCGTACTCGCCGGGCGTCAGCATGGGCTGTTTGAACTGCGGGCCGTCGTCGGTCGTGATCCGCGGGCAAGCAGTGTTGACGTAGGCGTCCAGCCCGAAGTTAGTGAGCTTCTGGGGCGTGACGTTGTTCATCGTCAACAGGTAGGCGTCGTCGTTGTCCTCGACGATTTGGCGAGCCCGTTCGAGGCGGCCCTGGCCGATCTTCGTCGAGTAGATGATGCCCCACGTCTCGGCGTCCATGGCGCGATGGATCGCGCCGTAACGCTGTTTGATCAGCGCGTCGGCGTCCGCGATGTCGACCACGTTGTTGACGGGGTCGGCGATGACGACGCGTTTCTCGGGATGGTCCATCGCGAGCCCCAGCGGGTGGAACTTCCCGCCGCCGACGTAGAGCATCTGGTCGGCCTCGACGTCAGCCGAGGCGTAGTTACAGCCGAGCACCTGGCCCTCGTGGGTCAATCGCTCGTCGCCACGCCGGGTGTGGACCGTATAGCCCCGTTCTTCGAGGAATTCGCGCATCTCCTCGAACTTGTTCATGTGCTGGGCCGTCGTGACCAGCCCGATGTCCTCGTCTTCCTCGGGGTCCTCGAACTCCGCGAGGGACTCCTCCATGATCGGGAAGACGTCGACGTTCGAGAACAGGGGTACGTAGATTATCTGTTCGGATTCGTTCATCGGGCTGTGCCCGAAGTGGACGAACACCTCACTGTGGCGCATCAGTTCGGTGTCCAGATCACAGGCCCCGTAGCAGGGTTCGCCCGAGAGCATGACCGTCACGTCATCCGGGAGGGTCCGCCGGAGGTCGTCGGCCACGGCGGGGCCGCGGCGCTTGAGTCCCTCGGGGAACTGCAAGCCGACGCTGTTGGCGTTTCGCTCCTCGACGGCCTCGCTGATCCGGTCGAGTTCGTAGTCCCACTCGCGGTCGTGTCTGAGCGCCATCCCCGTCGCAGTCAGATCGCCGGGGGAACGCTCGCTCTCCTGACTCATTGAAAGCCGATAGCGGATCAGTCCGTAAAACGACGGCGCTTCCGGCACTCACGCCGGTTTCCGTGGTATCACGCGGCACGAGCGACCGGGTTCGCACCGCGAGTATCTCGGGCGTCATTCGACAGTGTCGCGCGATATCCCGGGCGTCACTCGACAGCGTCGCGTAACTCCTCGACGTGCGATTCGATCAGTCTGAGCGTGGCATCAGCGTCAGTGTACCCGCGGTCGTAGTCCTCGCGCGCGGCGTCGTACTCATCGAGGAATTCGTCGACCGCAGCTTCGATATCACTCATACCACAGCCATCGGTTCGACGCCTCTCAAGGCTTTGGAACCAGCTATGTGACCGAGTAGGAAACGTCGCTGTCACGGAGGGCATCGGTTACCCGCCCGACCGCGTCAGTCGTGGCGACGACGACGACATCGAGGCCGCGACTCGCTGCGTCGGCGGCGACCTCCCCGGCCCCGAAGTGTGTCGCCGGTTCGTGGTCGATCCGACGGAGCGCGCCGACGGCTTCGACACCCGCCGCGGCGACGAGGTCAGCAGTCTCGACCGCGTCCGTGAGCCGATCGAGCGGCGGGTCCTCGTCCGAACGGATCGGCGGCACCTGCAGGATAGTGACCTCCCCCGGTTCGAGATCGATGACGCCCTCGAACCCAGTGACGCCCACGACCTCGCCCGCCTCGGCGTCCGTCGTTGCCACACCAGTCGCCTCGCCGTCGCCCGGCCGCGCCTGGAGGAGGCCATCGGCGATCGAGAGCGTAACGGTCTGGCCTTCGTTGACGGGCTTGAGGGCGATCGCGGCGTCCTCCTGAACGCTCCCGAGGACGTCATCGGTCACGTGGTCGGCGAAGCGCCGGACGTCCGTCGCCGCGCCGAACAGCCAGTCGACGCCCTCGTTGGTGACCCGATAGCGCGAGCGCCCCTCTTTCTCGACGAAGCCGTCCTCGACTAGTTCGCGAATGTACTCGCTGACCGCCTGACTCGTCACGCCGACGGCGTCGGCGATCTCGCCCTGGCTTACCGCAGGCTGGCGTTCGGCGATCTCGACGAGGATCCGAAAGCGGGTCGCCGTCCGCTTGTTGTCGAGGACGTCGATCATGTCCGAACCCTGGGAGCGCTGGGTAAAAAACCCCGGAGTTGCGTCCCCGAGCGATTCCCGTTTCGGCTCGGTCGAATCCCGACGACACCCTTACGCCCGTGGGTCGCCGATGGCGTAGTGATGGAACCGACGTTTCGGGACCGGGCCGTGATCGTCGGCGAGACGCTCGTCGTCGCGGATCTGCATTTCGGCCGGGAACGATCCTCGAACGTCGAGCTATCGCTCGGTTCGGACGCGTCCATGTGTGATCGAATCGAGACACTGCTGGAGGCACACGATCCCGCGGAAGTCGTGATCGCCGGCGACGCGTTGCACTCCTTCGATTCGCTTCCGCCGGGCGTCGCGAATGCGTTTGCGGACCTCCGGGAGTCCGTCGCCGAACACGGCACAGAGCTAATCATCACGCCCGGGAACCACGACGTGCTGCTCGATGCTGTCTGGGACGGGCCGACACCCGACAGCTACGCCCTCGCAGACGGGGAGACCGTCGTTCTCCACGGTGACGACCCGCCCGAACGATCGGCTGACCGGTACCTGATCGGCCATGATCACCCGGCCATCGAGATCGAGGGCCAAAGGCGGCCGTGTTATCTCCATGGCGTCGACGCCTACCGCGGGAGTGACGTCGTCGTCCTGCCGTCGTTCAACGAACTCGTCGCCGGCGTCCGGATAAACCAGATGCGTGCCGCCGACTTTCACTCGCCGTTCATCCGGAACGCGGGCGCGTTTCGGCCGATCGTCCGTGACGAGAAAGCCGCCGAAACCCTGGAGTTCCCGCCGCTTGGCTCGCTTCGGGAGATGCTGTGAAGACCTCGCCACCCAGTACCGACTGCCCCCAGTACCCACCAGTGTTTTGTTCAGGGGCGTCGAACCCGTTACTATGGAAGCTGCCGTCATCCTACTGCTGGTGAGCCTGCTTGCACTCGGTGTGTTGCTCGTGTTGACCCGGTGGCTCGTCCCGAAAGCACTCGCCGAAGAGTCGACTGATCACGCCGGCGGTCACTGAGTCGGCCGGGCAGTCAGGGGAGTCCCGGCCCGTCTAGGAGTGTCTCAGCGGCGATTCGACCGCTCTGGAGAGCACTCTGTATCGAACTCCAGCGAGTGTAATCGCCGGCCAGGACAACGGGGCCGTCCGGGTCGTCCGGATCGGGCAGCCCCGACTGGAACCCTGGCGGCTGGTCGATCTGGGCGAAGGGGACCCGTTCAGTACGGCGATGTTCGAGCGCCGCGAACGACCGCTCGGGATACCACTGTGAGAGGGTATCTCTCGTCTCTTCGAACAGCGTTTCGTCGTCAGCAGCCGGCACACCGAGGAACGTCGCGGCGAGAAACTGCTGGCCGTCCGGTGCGTACTCGGGAGCCACTGCCGACATGGGCGCAACCTGATTTGGCCGGTCGTCCGCGACGTTCAACAGGAGGCGTTTGCCCGTATCGAGTTGCGTTTCGGAGGGCAACGACGCGTAGACAGTGGCACACCCCCGATACTCCGTCGGCGTCTCGACGCCCGTAAGCTCGCCGGCCGTCCCGGGATCGGTCGCGACGACCGCGCCGGCCGCCGTGATGGTCTCGCCGTCGACGGTCACCCTCACGCTGTCTCCCGTTTCGCCGGTCTCACCAGCATCCGCGTCGATCGACTCGACCGTCACCCCCGTTTCGATCCGTGCGCCGGCGTCACGGGCACGACGGGCCAGTTGCTTCGGAATCGCCGCCATCCCGTCAGCCGGGACCGCCGCCGACCCCTCGATCAGTCTGGCGAACGTGTACTCGAAGATCCGGGCATCCATCGACAGCGTGCGATCCAGCGTGATCCCGCCGTAGAACGGCGCGACGAACCGCTCGCCGAAAGCTTGGGAGAACCCACGGTCGGCCAGCGCCGCCTCGATGGTCCGATCCGGCCGTGTCGGATCGAAGATATCGCCTTCATCACGCCCAGCGAGTTCCTGACGGAGTTTGAGGACGCGAAGCTTGTCGCCGAAGGGGATCTCGCGGTTGAACAGCGTTTGGGTCACGGTCCGTGGGTCCCGAAGCGGGTCAGCGATGACGCTCCGTTCGCCCGGCCGTGCGAGCGTCGCGCCCGGTGCGAATCGCCGCAGGTCGAGCGCGTCCACGTCGAGTTCGCGCTTGACTGCCGGATAGCTGTCGAAGACGACCTGGAACCCCCGATCGTAGGTAAATCCGTCGTCTTTGTGGGTGTGGACTCGACCGCCAACGCTCGAATCTGCCTCGAAGGCGGTCACGTCCAGTCCGTCTTCGGCGAGATGGCGTGCGGCAACCAGTCCGGCGAGGCCGCCGCCAGCGACGATCACGTCAGTCATGTCGTTGCCTACGGCGGGGATGGCCAAAACCTCCCGGTCGGCTGTGGGCGATGGGACTGTCGAGAACGAACCCCTCCGTGACCGGACCACACTTTAGCGGGGCGGACTGACGGCGTGGTATGCACACTGACGGCGGAATCGACGGCTTCGATTGCCAGACCTGCGAAACCACCCTCGCCCCGGAGGACGTCGAGACGACTTGCCCCGAGTGTGGCGACCCTGTCACACCGGTGTTCGACGCCGATGCACTCACAGACGTGGTTGCGGCTGAAACGGACAACGCAACCGGAATCGACCGTTTCGCCCCGGCGCTTGGATTCGACCCGGCTGCGGGGCTCGTCTCGCTCGGTGCGGGCGGAAAGACTGTCATCGACGCCCCCTCACTGGCTGCCGAACTCGGCGTCGACCGCGTCCGGATCGCCGACGAGGGACGCAATCCCACCGGCAGTGCCGTGGATCGAGAGTTGGCCGTGGCCGTCTCAGTCGCCGCTGAACGTGACGCCGAGCAGATCATTCTGCCATCGACGGGCAATGCGGCACGGTCGGCAGCCGCCTACGCCGGCCGCGCCGACCTCGAATCGCTGTCCTACGTCCCCTCCCGGACACCCTTCGTCGAGAAGGCGATGACAAACGTCCACGGCGGCGAGCTCTCGGTCGTCGAGGGACGGTATCGCGACGCGGCAGCCGCCTACGACGATGCCGACACCGACGGTTTCCCGGTCGGGCCGGCCTCGCCGTTCCGGCAACTCGGTGCGGCCACGCTTGCGCTGGATCTCTTTGGACAGGACGGATCGTCGCCAGACGCTATCGTCCTGCCGGTCGGCCACGGCACGCGACTCGCTGGCTTCTTCGCCGGGCTGCAAGCGCTCGAGGCGGGCGGTCGAGTCGGCTCAGTTCCGCAGCTGTACGCCGCTCAGCCGGCGGGATGTGCGCCGATCGTCACCGCTTACCAGAACGGCGGGGAGGTCGAGACCTGGGAGACACCGGACAGCGTGATCGGTCCCCTAGAAATCCCCGACCCGGCCGTCGGATCGCGCGCCCTCGACGCACTCGCGGCCAGCGGCGGCGGTGCAGTGGCCGTGACGGACGACGATGCTCTCGCTGCTGCCGTCGACGCCAACGCGGCGACCGGCGTCGAGGTCAGTGCGACCGGCGGTGTCGCGCTGGCCGGGACTTCTGAACTGGCCGAACGAGGAGAGATCGAACCCGATGGGTCAGTCTTAGTCGTCGATCCGCTCGCCGTCGCTGCCGAGAGCGACATCCTCCGCAGTCAGTTGATGAGCCGCGGGATCTGAAGGGCGAAAAAGCCGTTCGTTCAGCCGATATACCGGAGATCCTCGTCGGGACTGCTGGGTGCACCTTGCTCCATCTCCTGGATCTTGCGGACGACTTCCTCCATGTCGTCGGCACGCTCTTCCAGGGAGGCATAGTCGACCTCGAAGCCGAGGAGGTCCTGCAGGATTTCGAGGACCGCCTGGGCGCTCTTGGGATCGACGAGGTAGCCCGAGGTCTCGCCCATCAGACAGGCTGCCGGCCACTCCCGACGCTGGCCCATCCCGAGCAGCAGGCCCGAGACCCCGACGATGCCCCCGGCTGGCTCGTTCTCGCGGAAGTCGACGCCGGCGTCCTCGAGTTCCGTCTCCAGATCCTCGGTCGTGACCGCCCCGATGACGTCGTACTCCTCGATGAGTTCGCCCGTCGGGACCCCGCCCAACGCGACGATGCGTTCGACGTCGAAGTCCGCAGCGACGTCGAGGAAGGTCTCGACGAGGCCGTAGTGACCGACGTTGTCCTGGGCCTGGTGGTCGCCCGAGAGAACGAGCATATCCTGGCCGTCCTCGGGGGTGACTGCGTGGAAGGTTGCACTGGCGAGTTCGATGCCATCCTCGACGCTGACCTGCGGCGGAAAGTGCTGGGAGTAGACACGCCGGACCGGCGTGCTGTCGAGTTCTTCGAGTAAGTGCTCGGCGGCCAGTTTCCCGACGTGACCGACGCCCGGCAATCCCTCAACCAGAACCGGCTCCTCGAGGTCGACGTCAGCAAGAACTTCGGTCTCGTATTCGTCCATACCGCCTACTGCCGGTGTCGTCGTTTAAGAGCGCGTCGATACTCGCCGTTCGGGTCTTCTGGAGAAAACGGGGCTGGAACGGCGTTTTTGGCCGATGCCCCACAGTCAGGACAGGCGTCATCGAGCGTGTACACCGGGCGGTCGTGTGCTTCGCGCCACGCCGAACACACCCGGATGTCGGACTTCATTCCTCGTCGGTGGTCCGCTCACGGTGGTACTCGGCGGAGCCACCGCGTTCTTCGATGGCCGCCGTGGCGCGGTCGGCACTCGCCTCGAGTTGGGACTCGGCCGTCTTGTAATCCGGAGCCTGCACTTCGATCCGGTATTCGGGAGCCCCGACGTAGGTGACGTCGAGTTCGATCTCCTCTGGTACTTCACCGTTGCCCTCGGCAGCCTGCATCGCTTCCTTGATTGCATCAACGCCGTCACTCTCGGGGCACGTCAGATCGACGTAGCCCGTGACGTTGACGTACGGGACGGAGACGTTCTCGCGTGCCGCCTCGACGATCGCGTCAACCTCGTCCTCAGCGAGGTCTGTCTCTTCGAGCGGTTCCGTGCCGTGGATGGCCGCCTGCTCAAAGCCATCGTACATCGACCCGAACCCGGCGATTAGTTCCTCGGCGATGTCGGCGTAGCGGTCGTCTTCGAGGTCCTCGCCGAAGGCGATGGTCATCCAGTTGTCGGCCTTCTGCTCGTTTTTCCACTCCTGGATGGTGTCCTTACGCTGGTGGTCGTTGACGTCCTTGATCGAGAGATCGATCTGCTGGGCGTCCTTATCGACGTCGAGCACCTTCGCGACGACGGTCTGGCCCTCGTTGACGTGGTCGCGGACGTTCTTGATCCACCCGGAGGCGACCTCGCTGATGTGGGCCAGCCCGCGCTTGTCCTCGTACTCCAGGAGGTCGACGAACACGCCGAAGTCCTCGATCTCGTCGACGCGTCCGACGACGAGTTCGCCGGGTTCGGGCCAGCCACTGAACTTCATCGTTGCTCGACCGTCTCGAGTACCTCGCCCTCGATGGTGGCCTTCCCACCGGTCGGACGAACGAGCGTGTTCCCGCAGACGGCACAGACGACGTCACTCGCCGCCTTGCCGAAGACGACCTGTTCGTTCTCACAGTCCGGACATCGAACGCTGTAGAAGTTTCCTGTCATCGTTATTCCTGGAACTCGATCCGGCCGGCGCGCCATCCCTCGCGGAGGTGAGCGTTGCCACATTCCGAGCAACGGTACGTGAGGTTGGTCTTCTTCGTCGGCTTGTCGCCACCGGGGACCTTCGAGAACTTGCCGTCGTTCCCGATCCCGGACTGGCGCTCGCGCTGGCGGCCGTTGACTTTCGTCATGCCGGTGGAGCGACCCTGTCGGACCCGCTCGACTTCGTGCTCGTGGTGCTCGTTGCAGTTCGGACAGTAGGTGTTAAATCGGCGTGGCATCTGCATGGATATCTACCTTGCCGGAGGGTTAGACAGCCCGGCTTAAAACCCGTTTGGTTCCACACGAGCGCCGTCTGTGGAACGTGAGCGACTCTCACGACCCGGTGACGGCCCTATTCCCGAACCCAGACTGCAGGCTCCGAAGCGCTTAATGCCGGAATGGTCGAACTCGGGTGTACATGAAGCGTCTCATCATCCACGGCGACCCCGGCATCCGCAAGGACGCCGTGATCGAGCACGATGGCGAGGAATACGTCTGCTTCGGGATCAATAAACAGGGCGACTGGCATGGCCCGGCCGAACCCCAGCTGTGGTGTACGGTCGGCAGCGAGGACGAACGCGAGACCTTCGAGCTCCGGAACTACATCCCGATGCACATGGAGACACTCTCTGCGGACGCCGACGCGATTACTGTCGTCGAGTCGGCCTGAGATAGTTCGAGCCGAGCATCGACTGGTTGACGCGGTAGATCGTCACGTCGTCCCACTGCTTTTCGACCGTCACGACGTCGAGTTCCTGGATCGTTATCTCCGGGAAGGCCCCCCGTTCGAGCGGGCCGACGTAGACGTACGTGACATCGTATCGGGCGAGCAGTTGGCGCTGATTTGTGGGGTCACCAGTGAACAGCTGGATGGTGTCCTGGACGCGGTCACAGTACACCGAGGCGTCGCGATAGCCGACCTCGTGACTCCAGCCGGCGACCGTCGGAATCCCGGTCATCGTCGACGGGGCGTTGCCCCAGTGGTAGACGTCCCAATCCCACGGCGTGACGCCGTTCGGGAGGTCCCGGTCGGCGGTACAATACCCACTCAGCGACCCGGTTGTTGGTCGGGACAGCAGGGTGGGTTGCCCGTCGACGTTGTCGTTCAGCCAGTGGATCGCCGGAGCTTCGTTCGGATGGTGTGTCTCGAGAAACGCAAGCGCGTCAAGCGTCGGTTCGTCCGGTGGTGCTGTCCCCGACGATCCCGAGAAGTGCTGGGAGAGGGCCAACGCACCGTAGATCGACGTCGAGACCAGCAACACGGCAACGAGGACCCGAAGCCCACGGTGCCAGTCGTCACTGGAGAGACCGAGGGATGGACGCTGATCAGCAAGGAGTTCGACGAGGACGACACCGATGGCAACCGACCAGAGCGCCCACACCTGCGCGTAGAACTTGAACACGGTGTTCATCCGTCCCGGACCGGCCTGTTCACTCACGTAGACGAACTCGACGAGCACCACGAGCCCAGCCCCGGCCACGATCAAGACGGTCTCGTATCCCGGCGTCGGGACCTCCTCGTACGCCTCGACGCGACGGAGGAACCAGCCCAACAGGATCAGTGGCCCGAACAGAGCGATTGCGGACAGATCGAACGGTGCCAAGACGGCACAGAGACCGATCACACCCACCAACAGCAATCTCCGGATTCGTCGTGTCCCGTGCGGACGCGTGTATCGGACGTAATAGCAGACGAACGCCGCCAGGAAGGCCCCGTGAACCAGCAGGAGTGGGCCGAGTCCACTCCGCTCCGGGAACAGTGCCAGGTGCTGTTGGCTACTCACGGATTGCAGCCAGAACGGCAGCGACAGGAGCCCGCCGAGCAGGAGAACCGACATTCCCAGGACCCCGGCGAGAGCGTGTCGCCACACTTCCCGTCGCATCCGGCTCCGAGCGTCGAGGCGGGCCTGGACTGACGACGGCAGGAGGGTCACCGGACTCGCCGGTGCCAGTGCGACGGTCAGGATCGTGAGTCCACCGATCGAGGGGAACGACCAGGTGTTGCTGGCGGCGAGTTGCGCCGCGATCGGACCGAGGGCGACAAGCAGCGCGATCCGCCGAGCGCGGTGGCTGGCTGGCGTTCGGTAATAGCCATAGAGGAGCGTCGCCGCGAGCAACAGGAACGCCGGACTCAACATGTGAGGATGGAGGTCGCCGTTGAGCCACGCGAACAGCGGGAACTCGTTGATCGTCCCCGAGATGACCCGGCTCGCCGTCCAGTAACTGAAGTTGGCGAATCCGGTCCCCAGGCCGTCGAGTTCGTGGCCGGCGACCGCCGCGAGTTGCGTTGCGACGTCGTCGGGGAGCATCAAAACGATCACGTGGACCGCCGAGACGAGGTTGCTCGCGAACCCGACGAAGACGGCCGCGAACACGCCGGCGAGGCGGGCCGGAAGATCGCGATCGGCAGCGACGTTCTTCGCGAGGCCGTAGGCAGCCGTGACGAACATGGCGTAAAAACCGGCGACGTTGAGATTGTAGGCGAACCGACCGGCAGTGTCCGTCATGCGGGCAAGCAGCGACGCGAGGAGGTGGCCGCCGTAGTAGTACTGGACGGGTTCGCCGGCGAACCACATGTCCTCGGGGGGCAGGCTTTCGGCCCGCAGCAACGTCTGGAGCAGCCCGAAGTCGAGAAATTTCTCACCGGCGATAGCGTGGACGGCCGGGTCGACAGCCCTGATCGCCACGACGAAGCAGAACGCGATCGAAAACACTGCAGCCGTCTCCAGGTAGATCCGGGTGTCCACGCCCCCCTGTCGGTACCGGGCGGCACCCGCGACGAGTCCAAGCACGAGCAGCCCCGCCCAGAGCCCGAGAACGATCGAGGCGTGGCCAACCAGGAAAGTGACCACCCAGACGATGGTCAGCGTGAGTGGGATGGCGATCCCGGCTCCTTCGTCTGCCAGCCCGGGCAGTATTCGACGCGAGATCGTCAGACCGACAAACAGCAACAGGAGGTACAGCCCCAGCCACAGTGCGACGAGTCCGAGCTCCATCATCCAGGGGAACGGACAACCCCCTCAAAGGTCTTGTGTCATCGTCCGCTGACGCCCGAAACCGGCAGTCTCGTCGTGGATTCGCCCAGTCGACAGCAGGGTTGGCGTCAGTTCGAGGGCCGATCAGCTCACTGGCGGGTATCCGACGGAATGGCTCCGTCGAACTGGCTGGCCAGGCACGGTAGGAATTAACGGACGGCATCCGAATCACAACCCTTAATTGACGACCGAGGGTACAGATAGGTAGCGGGATGGGATAGCTAGGAGATTCCGGCGGGCTCATAACCCGCAGATCGGTGGTTCAAATCCACCTCCCGCTATACTTCTGCCGCTCGCAAACTCGCGAGCGGCGAATATCGGTCACGGTGATTTGAAGTAGACCACGAGGGAGCGAAGCGACCGAAGTGGGCGTGGTTCAAATCCACCTCCCGCTACTTTTTGGCGGCGAAATAACGAGGAGCGAAGCGACGAGTTCAGCGTCGCCAAAAGCCGTATAGAGTGGATTTGAAATAGAGAAACGCGAGCGTAGCGAGCGTTTCGCGTAGTTCAAATCCACCTCCCGCTACTTCTCAGCGAATTTACGGCGCAGAGGTGTATCTCTGCGCCATCCTCGCTGTGCTGTCGCCGTAGTGGATTTGAAGCAGGAAGTGGAGCGAAGCGGAACGACCGCGGTTCAAATCCACCTCCCGCTATACCACCTTTTTCATCGTCGGGTCGCCTTCGGCGACCACTCTCTGCTCACGGACGCCTCGCGTCCGTTCGCACGGTCAGCGGGACCGAAGGTCCCGCTCGACTCGAAAAAGCTGGACCAAAAAGACTCGACCTCGCTACTCACGGCTCCCGCTGGTCGCCGTTCGTAATACCGAGGCTCTCACTTTGTTCGAGCCTCGCGACGCTCGGTCGAGTGAAACGGCTCGCTTCGCTCGCCGTATGCGAAAGACATAATAATTTAATTTGAACCAGTCGCGCATAGCGATCGGCGTGAGCGAGCACGTCTGAGCGTAGTTCAAATCCACCTCCAGCCATACTTCTGGCGTTGCATGGTCACAACAGCAGGTTCCGGACGGAATGGGACAGTACCTGCCTGCAAGCCCGACTTTTAGGTACTCCCCAGTGAAGGGCGAGTATGCGCGAAGAAATTGGGATCGTCGGTGGCGGCATCGCTGGAGCTGGGGCGGCCTATGCGTTAGCGGACGCTGACGTCACCGTCTACGAAATGGACACCGTCGGGGGGCGGATGGCGAGTCGACGACGGAACGGCTGTGTCTTTGACTTTGGTGCGAACTATCTCGAAGTCGCCGACCCGGATCTCGAGGAGGTGATCGAAGACGCCGCAGGGGAGAAACTCGTCGAGATCGAACCGCCAGTCTGGCGATTCGATGCCGCCGGGGAGATCACGCCGGGCGATACGCCACAGAACTCGCGCTGGACGGGCCGCGGTGGTCTGGATGAGATCGTTCGAGGCATGATCAATGCGAGCGGCGCGACACTCGAAGACGGGGTCGGCGTCACGCACCTCGAACGACTTGACGATGGGTGGCGCGTCACGACCGAAGCAGGTGAACGGGAGTTCGACGCCATCGTGCTCGCAGTCCCGACGGCATCGGCGTCCGTGCTGCTCGAAACCGCCGACTGGGACGCGCCACTGCGGGAGGAACTCGCGATCGAGATCAACCAGATCCCCTACCGGACGATGGATACGGTTGCCCTCCACTTTGCCTTCGAGCTGGAGACGCCGTACTTCGGGCTCGTCAGCGAAGAGAGCGTCTACGACGTCGCGTGGGTGTCGAACGAACGCCACAAGCCCGGCCACGTCCCGGATGGCGAGACGGTGATCGTCGTTCAGTTCGGTCCGAGCTGGGTCGTGACTCACCCACAGACGTCACCGGCCGCTGCCTCCGAAGCGGCGACCCACCGGGCCAGGGAGCTCATCGGCGATGATCGGCTCGTCGATCCGAACTGGTGGGAGTACCAGCGCTGGGGCGATGCGATCCCGACGCGGAGTCCTGACGAGGAACTCATCGAGCAAGCCCTCGATTCGGATCTGGCGATCGCTGGCGACTGGGTTACCGGGATCGGCCGGACGCGATCGGCCCTTCGGAGTGGGCTCAAAGCCGGTCGAAATCTCCAATAAATCGAATGCTTGCGGTGTGGCCTCCTGAATTTCTCCGACAGAGGACAGGGTGAAAAACAGCAGTTGACGTGCGTGATTATCGCACGATCCTCATTCGCCGGGGCTGTAGTTCGGTGCTTCGTCGGTGATGAGCACGTCGTGTGGATGGTTCTCCTGCTGGCCGGCACTGGAGACACGAACGAACTCCGCGCGCTCCTGGAACTCCGGGACCGACTCGGCTCCGACGTACCCCATGCCGGACTGCATTCCGCCGACCATCTGGTGGAGTTCGTTCTCGACCGGTCCCTGGTACGGCGTCGCGGCCTCGACGCCCTCCGGGACGTAGTCCTCCTCTTCCTGGTCTTCGACGTCCTTGAGATACCGCTCGCCGCCGCCTGATTTCATCGCGCCGACGCTGCCCATGCCACGGTACTGCTTGTACTTCTTGCCGTTGCGCGTGATGATGCGACCTGGAGCCTCGTCGGTGCCCGCGAAGTACGACCCGAGCATCACGGCGTCCGCGCCGGCCCCGATGGCCTTGATTGCGTCGCCTGAGTACCGGATACCGCCGTCCGCGATGACGGGCACGTCGTGGTCGGCGGCCACGTCGGCAACCTCGGCGACGGCCGAAAGCTGGGGCATCCCCGAACCGGAGACGATTCGCGTCGTACAGATACTGCCCGGGCCGATGCCCACCTTGAGTCCGTCGGCGAAGTCGACGAGGTCCTCGGCGGCTTCCCGGGTGCCGATGTTTCCGACGACGATGTCCGCGTCGATTTCCGCTTTGATATCGCGAGCGGTGTCGACGACATCGAGGTTGTGTGCGTGTGCGCAGTCGATGAAGATGACGTCCGCACCTGCGTCGTCAGCTGCGATGGCCCGCTCCGTCTCGAAGGGACCGACGGCGACGCCACATCGGAGGCGACCGTTCCCGTCACGAGCGGCCTGATCGTATTCACGGCGCTGGAGGATCCCCTGCATCGTCACGAGCCCGATGAGTCGATTCTCCTCGTCGACGATCGGGACGCGCTCGATCTTGTGCTCGTACATGAGTTCGAGCGCCTCACGCGGGGAGACATCAGCTTCCGTCGTGATGACTTCGTCAGTCATGGCTTCCCGGACAGCGTCGGAATCGCCGACTTCGAGGTACGGTCGGATGTCCGTCGCCGAGATGATACCGAGCACCTCGTCGTCGTCACCCACCACGGGGGCACCGCTGACACCCTGTCGTTGCATCATCGCGTCGACATCACGGACAGTCTGGTCCGGATCGGCCGTGACAACGTCACGGATGATGAGTTCGTCGGCGCGCTTGACGCGCTCGATCTCGGTGACCATCCGGTCGACGTCCATATTCCGGTGGATGACGCCAAGGCCACCGTGACGAGCCATCGCGATCGCCATGTCACTCTCGGTGACAGTGTCCATCGCCGCCGAGAGAACGGGAACGTTCAGCGAGACGTTCTTCGAAACATGGGTCTCGGTCGTCGCATCGTCAGGCTCGACGCGACTCTCCTTCGGTCGCAACAGTACGTCGTCGAACGTCAGCGCCTCCGGTACCTCAAGTTTCGCCGAAAACGGTCGATTGTTCTTCGCCATGTAATCGGTCGTTCAGCCCGGCCCAAAAACGTTGCGAGTTGTCGCTGTTCGATGTCGGTCCAACGTCCGTGAAACGACACGACCGGCAGGGGATCCCCATACCTCATAATCAAACGTTAATATATGAGAAGCTGATACGTATTCGGCCGGAGAACGTTTACATTTGAACGGGAGTCTCCGATACTTTTCGAAATTGCGCGTATTATGCGCGTCATTCTCACGGAACGCGACGCTTGCGGGCGCTTCTCACACAACGTTTTTACTTCTATCCTTCGTGGTTTATCATATGGCTTCCGCCATCCCCATCAGTTCGCGGACCGCCAGTGAGCAGCGTGCAGTCTCCGGTGTGACGAATACATGGAAGTCGATGGGGACAACGTTCAATTTTGGCGCTGACGGCACCAGTCAGCCGGCGGAGCACGACCGTCACGGTATCGCGCGACGATACCGGAGACGGTCCCAGTACCCACTGGCCACGGGAGATGGCCCGCGTCGCTGATGAGTAGCTCCCAACATCCGATCGCGCTCGCCATCGAGCGGCGGGTCGGTGGTGACGGGCGCCTCCTCGCGACGGTGATGTGTCTCCCGCTGGTCGATGGCGTCTTTCCGGCACTCATCCTCGCAGGTGCAGTCGGGAGTTTCTCCGGCATTTTCGAGGTCGGGTTGCTGGTCTTCGGCGGGAGTGCCACGGTGGCGGTCATCCTCGCCGACATGGACGGGAGTCCACGCGAGCAGGCGCTCACTGTCGCTGGCGTCGGGGTCGTCCTGCTCCCCATTGCAGCGCTGGAAGCGGCCCTCGCGCCGACGATCGCGAGCGTGCTCGATCTGGCGATCTTCGAGCGCTTCGCCGGGTTGGTCATCCTGGCGATCGCCGCCCAGACGGCCAGTTCCCAACTTGCGGACGTGATCCCACGGCCGGCTGTGATCGTCGGGTTCGGGCTGGTCGCCAGCCTCGATCTCAACGGTGCAGAATTCTCCGTCGCAACGGATCCCGGACTCGTCATCAACGGGACGGCAGCGGCGCTGGTCGGCGTCGGGTTTGCGCTCCTGGTTGCGCTGACCGGTCCATGGCTGCGAGCGAGCGTCGACCTCGACCGGTTCCGCTTTGGCAGTGCCGTCGCGCTTGGCGTGCTCGCGCTGTCAGTGTACGGCCTCGTCCCCAGTGATGCCCCGCTCTCGCTTGCCGTCCTTGCGATGGCCGGGCTACTGGCGTTCGACCCGGATCGTGACCTGCTGTTTCCGGCCGACGACGCTGGTAGAGAGCCAGAAAACGAAGCGTCGCTGCCTGACGGCGGCGATCAGTCCGACGCACCCAATACGGTTGGAACTGACACGAAGAACAGCGACGACCGATCTCCGTGGCTGTAGCGGACGGTATTCGGCAGAGAATGACATCGCACGTCGGATAGAAGCTGCCACAACCGAGATCCTGCCTGGACGGCAATGTTTAGAAGTGTCGATGGCCTGGATCCTCCATGGCCGAAAATAGAGTCGTCCAGGGACGGATGGTGACCGCCGTCAAACTGGCAGAACTTATCGAGGACGACGACGTCATGGACGCCGAATCGATCGCAGACGCGGACCGTACATGCCCCGAGTGCGGTGGCGACGTCCTGGAAGTCGGATATATGCCCTCCATCACCGAGTTCGTGACCGGAGAGAAGTGCCAGGACTGTGAATGGGCAACGACCGACAGGGAGTGAATCGAAATCCCTTTAGGGGAAATCGTCTAACGACGAGTCGCGGGGTCGTGGCCAAGTCCGGCATGGCGACTGACTCCAGAGGCACCGCGCCCGGGACGACACTCCAGACTGATATACTGAGCGACCGGCTGATCACCGGACGCCTTGATGACCCTCTGGAGTTCCGAGGCGCAACCGGAGATATCAGTCGATCGGGAGTTCAAATCTCTCCGACCCCATTTCTTGCTGCGAGCAAACCCGCGAGCACCAGCAATGAAATTCGGATGGATTTGAAGCAGGGAGCAGCATGCTGCGACCGTGGTTCACAATCTCTCCGACGCCATTCCGTTTACGAAAACGAACCTGTTCAATAGCGATAGCAGGCCATAGCGAGCCGACGCCGATGTCTTTCAGTCGAGGATTTCTTCGAGACGGTCGGCCAGTCGGGTTCCGATCCGTTCCATTCCGGCATCCCCGGGGTGAAGCAGATCAGCGGTCAACCCGGTGATATCGTTGAGATCAGTCCCCTCGACCACGTGGAGATTCTCGTGTGCGGCGTCAGCGACCACATCGCGCACCGCATTGCGGAACGCGGTGGCGTGGTCTTGATCGCCCGACTCCGCGAGGTCGTCGAAGTACGGGAACAGCGTGATACACGCGATCGGTTTCTCCGGGTGTGCATCCGCGATCGTATTGACGAAATACTCGACGCGCTCGTGGAACTCGGCCGGCGTGAAATCCGCGTTGGCCATGTTCACCGAGAGCTCGAGCGTTGCGAAGTCCCAATCGTCACGGGTAGCGATGTAGTCTGCCATCGCCGCGTCGGCGTAGGCTGATCCCGAGCAGCCGAAGTTGAGCAGATCGGCCCCCAGATCACGGGCGACGTGAGTCACGTAGTCCGTGTGGAGCGCTGATGCGGCCGCCCCTTCCGTGATCGAGGTTCCGTAGGCCAGATAGCGCTGGTCCGGCAGTTCATCCGGCTTCGGGGGTCGACAGTCGCCGGAGACGTCGTGGATCGCGACCGCAGTCCGGCGCTCGAAGCGAATCCGGCAGACTGCTGGATCGAAGCGTCCGGTGTCATCGGTGGTCACGATCTCGCGGAGTCGCTCCGGAATGGTGAACGTGAACGTTTCCGGTGTCTGGCCGACCTCGGTCGGCTGCCACGGTTGGAAGACGCCCCAGAAAGTCCGAAATTGTGTGTCTTCGACCGCCGAAAGTGTCACTTCGATCTCCGCGTCTTCTTCGGTCGGGACGAACCGGACCTCGCTGGCCGTGGCATGGCGAACCCGGTGTGCTGCATCCTCGTTCATCTCTTTGCCGTACGCCGCCGGCACCCGGCAAAGGCGATCACCGTCCGGAACCCACCCGGCAGGTTCAATCTCCGCGACGTTGTGCAACGAAACCGAGGGATACTGATCAAAGTCCATGTGCGTCATGGTACCAGTTACGGTGTGAGCACATGGTTCTGTTGGCTAGCAACCGCGGGTGACGCTCCGATGGCAATGAAAATCAGGCAGACCGATTCGATGCAGGGGCGTTGATTCTTGGGCCATCAACCACTGCCAACAGGGGAGGATTGGCGGAAACATGGACGACCGGAGAGGGGGAAAATGGCATCCGGTCGTCCAGATACACACAGTCAGTCCACGTCGGGGGAAACGAGGACCGTGGCGTATCGCCTGGGTCGGCGACGACCGACCCAATCATATATGATGATTGTAGTGAATGTATACTTTCCGTATATTTTCAACACAAATATTGTAAAAGACTATACCATTCAAAATATCTTCCATCCAAATTATATTGTAATTTTCACACGTAAACGGAAAATACTGCCATACGTGATTGAAATGCTGTTGGCAGTATATTATAAATATTCATAGACATACACATAACAAACCACCCTGGTAGTGCGGAAACAAACATATTCGCATTCAATAGATCTATCGGACGATCGAGTCCAAATCCTCGATATTTCGGCGGACTCAGCCACCGTGGCCGGCTTATCGCGTCCACGCAGTGACGGCCTGGATCCAAGTAATTCCAGAATGAAACGCCAGAGCTATTACCGCGCCATATACTCCATGAATAAATATAAAAATATTTGTATTAGCGGAATGTATTACGGATTGCGATGCGCGCGAACCATGGGGTAGACGACCGGGGGGTATCGCCAGTCATTGGAGTGATTCTAATGGTTGCGATCACGGTGTTACTCGCGGCTGTGGTCGGCACGTTCGTGATGAACATGGACATGCCGGAGAACCAGCCGCCTAGCACCAGTTGGGACATTTCAGCGCAGTCAGACGCCGTGGTGATCGAACACGACGGTGGGGAGGCTGCGGATGCAGGGACACTCGTTGCGTTGGTCTCGTACACAGGCAGCGAGGAGCGGTATGCGTTTGCCGACGGATCCTCGGCCTACGGGAGCACTTCATCGATTTCGGCGACTGACTCGTGGGCAATCTACTTTGGCAGTGGGAGTCCGCCGGTGTCGAACTACTTCGACGCTTCCTCCTCCCACAGCTTGAGCGATGTGGAAGCAGTCAAACTCATCTGGAAGTCGCCCACGTCTTCGCAGACGCAGCCACTGACGACGTGGGAGCCGTAGTCGAGTCACCGCTTCGGGAACCGTCGTTTTGCAAGGATCAGAACTCGTCGACGGTCGCTTCGATCACGTCGACGTAGGTGTCGAGATCCGCGTCGTCGACATCCTCGGGCGCACGCTTGGCGCGCTCTTCGAGGAGTGCTGGCAGGCGGTAGTCGTAGGCACCCTGGCCGACGTGTTCGATCAACTCGGCTGTCCGGAGCGTCCGATTGCGGGCGTAGGCGTGGGTTCGATCGCCCGAGCCCCCGGCAACGAAGTGGGCGTCCAACGGCGACGCCGGTCCCTGGTCGCGATAGTACGACAGCATCTTCTGGGTCTTGGGTTCGAGCGAGCGGACTTCAGCCCGGAGTCGGCCCACGAAGTCGGGGACCTCGTCGATCGAGACTTCCTGGCTCGTTGCCGTGTCCTCGTTGTCGCTAGCGCCAGCAGTGGTATCGCCGGCCTCTGCGGGGGCGTCACTTGCGTCAGTCACGGTGGTGGAATCGACGGACGCTTCCGCAGGGACGAAGTCCCCAAAGGACTCGAAGGCATCGGCGACAGTTGCTTCCGTGCCGTTCCCGCCCGCACCGTCCGGCGTGGCTGTCCCTGACCCGTCGGCTGTGACGTCGTCCGTGGGGCTGTCGGGCCCGAACGTAGCTTGCCCGTCGTCGGTGTCGTCCGCGTCCTGGCTCTGCTTGCGTGCATGACTGTCCCGAAGCTTTGCCTGTTCGGTCCGACCCGGATTCGGCCCATCGACGTGCTCGACCAGCGCATCGACGAACTGGTCAGCCATCCGGCTCATGTCACGGGCGTCCTGGAGTTCACGTTCGAGTTCGGCGATCCGGGAGTTCTTGCGGTCGAGTTCCGCCCGGAGTTCGGCGATCCGGTCCTCGGTCTCCGCACGCTCGTCGGTGATCGACTTCAGTTCGGAGACGAGGTCGTCGCTGACGGACTTGAGATCCGGGCGCTCGAAGTCTTCCAGACCAGGCGTCGCGCCCGCGTCGAAGGTCTTCTTCCGATAAAACTGGACGCGCTCGACTGCTTCGGCCCAGTCAGTCATCAGGAACGCTTCGCCGTCAGCTAAGTCCTCGACAGCGTCGGCATATGCGCCATCGAGGATACGACTGACGACCTTGGTGTCGTTGTTCCAGGTGAGCCGGTGCCAGACTAGCCAGTCACACTGAGTAATGAAGTCCTTCTTGACGTCGGCCGGTCGCTGGCTGATGCCGACGATCCCCAGGCCGTGTTTGCGCCCGCGCTTGCCGATCTTGATCAGCATCTTCCCACACTCGTCGACGCCGCCCTTCTCCGGGATGTACTCGTGGATCTCCTCGACCAGCAACAGGAAGGGCTGTTTGCACTTTTTGGCCTTCGCGAACAGCTGGCGGGCAACGGCCGTCAGCACCTCCCGGGCCTTGTCCTCGTCGAGATAACTCGAAATGTCGAGGATGATGGGGACGTTCTGTTCGAGGGCGAGGGTGGCGAGTTTCTCGGCGTGATCGGTCGTGACCTGGATGTCACACTCGTCATCGGCCCCGGCGTGGAGGATCTCGTACTCCTCTTTGAGGCCGTAGTACTCGCCGTCGATGTCGACGATGAGGAGTCCAAAGCCGTTGTCGAGCAGCTTCTCGGCGACGACGGAGGCGGAGTTGCTCTTCCCGCTGCCCGATTTCCCGGTGATGAACCCGCGCCCGGTGAGCAGTTCGACGACTGGCAGCGAAACCGGCCGGCCCACGTCACCAGTCCCGCCGTGCCCGTCGCTGCGTTCCGCGACGGTGATCGTCCGCTGATCGCTGTCAGCCATGCGTTTCTTTTCTAGCCCAGGACCTCGACACCCATAATTCATCGTCAGACGCGGGTCCGACGCGACCGACAGGTGAGAATAGTTCTGCGGGACTGGACGTGAGGGTATATATCCGAGTAGGCCGTCATTTCAGGGTGAAGACACCCAGCGATGACCCGGTACGAGACAATCATCGAGGACGGGACCGTCTACGTCGCCAGCGACGGCGATCGCGTCGAGGTCGGTGGCGTCGATGCGGTCCTCGATCTCGTCGGCGGGCCGTCCTGGACCATCGCCTACACGTCCGAAGAGAAAGAGCGCCACCCGGAGATGGACACTTCCGACGAGGGCCTGACCGTCGACGTCGTCGACATGATGGCGGCGATGACTCACGGCGAGCAGTTCGTTCGCGCGCTCGAGACGCATCCGGTCGACGCTCCATCGGACGATCCCGACGCCATCTCGCCACGGCTGGGGCTGTTCGCCGGGAAACTCCTGGAGAACCTCGACAGCGGCCTCGAGTGAGCCCGACTCACCGGAAGTCCGCAAGCGTCGTCTGCCCGGAGAGCCGCTGGTTCCCGGACGGCGACCGGAAGCTGGTGGCCGTTTCGTCGTCGTGGGCCACCGTCTCCGTGTCGCCGCCAGCGTCGTCCCACTCGCCGAGACTCGCCTGGTCACCCGCCGAAAAGGAAAGTCCGGAGACGAACACGCCGACCTTCCGAACCTCGCGGTCAGCGAACGCCGAAAGGAGGTCGAGCGCGACGGAACGAACGAGGTCCGGGCGATCGACTGGCCCGGACAGCGATCGTTCGCGCGTGTGGATGTCGAAGGGCGGGGAGACGACTTTGATTCCGATGGTCCGATAGAGCGCGTCGCGGCGGTTCGCCCGGTCGGCCACTGCTTCGGCGAGCGTACGAACCTGCTCGCGGACGGTCTCCGTGTCTCCCTCCGCGGGCGCTAACGACGACTCCCGGGAGAGACTCTTCGGTCGCCCGACCGGCGTCACGTCACGGTCGTCCTCACCACGCGCGTACCGGTAAATCGCTCGTCCGCGTTCACCGAAGCGATCGGCGAGTGCCGCCGGATCGGCCGCCGCGAGGTCGCCGGCCGTCTCGATCCCCATCTCGGCGAGTTCGGTTGCTGTCTTCGGGCCGACCTCGTGGACGGCCGCGACGGGGAGGGGAGCCAGAAACGATCGGACATCACCGGGTTCGACGACCGTGAGTCCGTCAGGTTTGTCGTAATCGCTTGCGATCTTCGCGGCGCTCATCGTCGGCGCGACACCGACGCTCGCTTCGACACCGACCGTCTCGGCGATCTCGTCCTTCAGTTCAGTGGCGAAGGTCTCGACGGACTCCCAGTCGGTCCGGTCGGTCACGTCGAGATACGCCTCGTCGATGCTGACAGCACGAAGCACGTCGGCGTATTCCGCGAGGATGGATCGGACCTGCTCACTTACGTCCTCATAATACGGCATATCGACGGGCCGGTAGTAGGCGGTCGGCTCCGCGTCCGGATCGGCAGTCTCGCGCCGGGGCAGGAGTTCGAGCGCCTGTTCGATCGACTGTGCGCTCTCAACACCGTGTTCGCGTGCCTCGTAGCTCGCGGTCGCCACTGCGCCCGACGTCTCGCCCGGCTCGTATCCCATCCCGACGATTACTGGTTCGTCCCGCAGCGCGGGCTCCCGGAGCCGTTCACACGCAGCGTAAAAACAGTCCATGTCGACGTGGCACACGATCCGGTCCTCGCGTGTGGACTCGACCGGCAACCGGCCGGGCCTGGACATACACGGGGTTCGCTCCGAAGCCATACCAAGGTTCTCACACCGGCAGAGACACAGTCGGAGCTGTTGGGCAGGTGAAAACGGAAACTCCGCCGGAGAATCGGCGGAGATACTCGTCGTTTGCGCACGGTGCGTCTCCCGGACGTTCACGACGGTCGTTCCCGTCGGGAACCACCCGGCGCGGTTCCACGCTAACGTTACACATGGTAGTACTTAACGTTTTCTCCGGAAGCGATCACCCAGCGACAGCACGGACGACGTCGAAAACACCAGTACGCACGGCAGACGAACATGCCATGGAATCCGGACAAAAATCAGCTGACGTTGGCGGCGATATCGGCGTCGGTAATGATCCCGACAGTCTCACCGCTCTCGACGACCAGCACGGCGTCGTGATGGTCCAGATAGGTGTCGATTTCCTCCAGCGTCGCGTCCGGTTCGACGGTCGTGATCGACTCGTGCATCACTTCGGCGACGGGGAGTTCCCCGACGTTGTCCTCCGAACGCTGGCGGATGTCAGTGTTGCCGATGAGACCGTCCGGCCGGCCGTTGCGGATGACCGGAACCTGCGAGTAGCCTTCGCTGTCCATCAACTGTTTCGCCTCGTGGACGCTGTCGTCGGGCGCGACGCTGACGATGGGCGAGTTCATCAGATCACCGGCCCGAAGAATCCCACCTTCCGCTTCCTGGAGTGCGTTGACGATCCGCCGGAGCGTCGAGAGTCGCGGATCGACGTCGCCACCTTCGATCCTGGCGATCAACGGCTGGGAGACGTCGGCGCGGTCGGCGAGCTCACTCTGGGTGAGTCCGAGATCCGTCCGGCGCTCACGCAGGTCCGCTGGGGTCGGCAGTTCCATACCGCGTGATAACCATTGGTAATACAAAAAGCCACCGGCTCTCCCGGGTCGATGCTCGCCCGGGCCGGGCAGTCACGCGGGCCGCGTCACTCGCTCGGTTCGGTCGGTGGGTCCTCGTCTTCGGCGTACTCGATCGTCTCGACGATCTTCAGCGGGACGTCCCGCAACGCGCCACCGATCTCACTTTTGGCGATCCGCTGGGCGTGTTCGGTGCTCTCGGCGTTGAACACCTTCATTTCGAGGACGAGTCCGACCAGGGCGGTGTCGGCCGCGATGAACGCCGAGTCGAACGGTTCCGCGCAGGCGGGGCAGGTCGTGGCACCGACTTCGACTTCGACGTAGTCCATGTCCTGGTCGTTGAGGCGCTTGCCAGCCTCGCTGACGGCCACACCGATCGCGTCGTCGATGTTCTCTACATCACGTACCAGCCAGGCTGCTTCCAATGCCACGAGGTAGTTCATACTTCTATGCTACCGTCGAGCCTATTCGTGCTTTATGATTTTCTGATGGCGATCCCGACACGAGGTTCTCGACTCGGCCGTGCGCACGTCACCTCGATAATGGCCATAACTTATGAGTACGCCGCGTGGTTCCAACGAGCCTGTTATGTTTTCGGCCGATCAGTATCCTGTGTGATTGGACATAGTTCAATCCCACTTGAATCGCATGACGTAGCCGTATTGAATTATAATAATCTACGATACTATAATATATCCTTCAGCAACCTTTATATACTCGAAACGGACCACCCTGAAGAGAGGACAAATGGAAACGTACCTGTACCGCGCCGGTCTGTCAGTGCTGTACCACGTGACGCTGCTCGTCGGGATCATGCTGTTGCCAGTCGCGCTGCTCGCCCGTCAGATCGGGGTTCCGCTGCCGTACCACCGGTTCCTGGGCTCGCTGAAGAACGCGTACGATCGAGCGGCGACCGAGGCCTGAACGCCGGTAGAGACAGGAGACACCGCAGGCGGCCCACCGTCCCCAGTAAGTGAGTTTCTCAGCGGAGAGAAAAACCCAGCTCGGAGACGACGGTCCCGGTTGACGACAGCGTCAACATTACATGTTCGGCCAGGCTGAGAACGCCCGGGAGAACGAGCTGACGTCGGCGATCCATCGGGCGGCGATGACTTTCTTCAACAACTCCGCACCCAGACCATTGAACGTCTCGATTGGACTGTACAGTACGTCGGTCGCGACTGCCTCGTCACCGACGGAGACGACCGTCCCCTTGTTCTCGTAGCGCCACTCCGTCAGTGGCTGGCCGCGGATCGACCGTGCGATGTTCTCGGCGGCGACGTCGGCTGCCTGCCAGGCCGCCTGGGCGTTCGGCGGGGCCGGATCCTCGCCCGGCTGGTCGACCAGTGCCGCGTCACCGAGGGCGAAAACTCGCTCGTCGTCGGTCTGGAACGTCGTCGTGGTTTTGAGACGGTTGCTCTTGTGATCTTTCGTGACGCGGACGTCCTCCATGGCACGCTGCCCGGTGATCCCGCCGGTCCAGACGAGGACATCGTAGGCGAGGTCACGACCGTCGTCGAAGTAGACGGCGTCGTCGTCGACGCTGCTGACGAAGTTGCCCGTCTGGACATCGACCGAGCGCTTATCGAGTCGGTCACGGATCGCTGACTGGAAGGCACTGTTGGCTCCGGGGAGGACGGATTCGAGCCCTTCGACCAGAACGACGTCTATCGGTGCCGACATCTCCGCACGGTAGGCTGCTACCTCGCCGGCGACCTGGACGCCAGTCTGGCCGGCCCCGCCGACGACGACCCGAGCGGGATCGGCCATCGTTGCGTCGTCGGCTTCCGACTCGACTGCGTCGTGGATGGCGAGCGCATCGTCGAGACTTTTCAGCGTGAGTGCGTTTTCCTCGAGTCCGTCGATGCGGAAAAAGGCAGTCTGGCTGCCGATGGCAACTAACAGGTGATCGTACGCGATCGACTCGCCGTCTGCAAATCCGACCGTTCGATGTTCGACGTCGATGGTCTCGACACGACCCTCGATGAACGTCGTCGAGGGGGACTTGATCTCGTCGACCGGGATCGTCACGTGCTCTTTGACGGACGGATCACGGATGCAGCGATGGACTTCGTGGAGGACGAGATGATACGGTTGATCAGATACCCACGTGAGGTCGGCCCGATCACCGAGTTCCGACTCGAGGCGCTGGATCGCGCCCGCGCCGGCGTACCCGGAACCGAGAACGACCACCGACTCAGTCATATCCGTCGTTCAGCGAGGCCGGGATACAAACCCTTTGAAATCACGCCGCGGAAGTTGCATGCGAGCGTGTCACGTGATCAGGTCCGCCGTGGAGACCGATTCGAAGATTCGAGAAACGCTCGTGACCGAGGTGGCGTCAGTGTTCCGGCGCTTCGGCCGGGGCGACCATGTCGTCGATCGTGAGAATGAGCTTGTTGCTGGTGTCGTCTTTGCCGTCGAGCGTGCCGACGATCTGGAGTTTCGACAGCGGCGTCGGGCCGACTGTAACGCTGTCGCCTTCGTCGTAATCGGCGAGCGAGCCCTGGAGAGTGACCTCCGCGCGGCAGTTCTCGGGATGATGGACGCTCGCGAGGTTGATCTCGGCGACGTTTGCCTCCTCGATCTGTTCACCGTTGTGAAACAGCGGAACCTCCGCGGCGTGGTCCATGTCCTGGATCTGCAACGCATCGTAGGCGGTCGCAGTCGGTTTGTATCCGCCCTTCGGCCCGGGGACCCCCTCGACGAGCTGGAGCGCCTTCAGACTCTGCATCTGGTTGCGGATCGTGCCGGGATTCCGGTTGACTCGCTCGGCGATTTCCTCGCCCTTTACCGCACTTTCGGAGTCACGGTAGAGGTTGACGAGTTCCTGCAGGATGTTTTTCTGACTCGGCGTGAGTTCGATTGATGACATGACTTATTTTTCGTGATAGCCTGTATTAAATGCGGCGGTGGATGACGGCGACGTGACTTCCGGGCTTACCAGGGTAAACAGTGGCAATGCCGGATATATGCCCCTCGCGGGAAAGGGGGCACGCACCATATGTAAGGCGGAAGAAATGAATTCGGTTCGGGCTGACGGTGATCGGGACAGTCTGCTTGTTTTGCAGGCCGTCCGCCCGAAATCGTCGGTGTCGCCAGGGGCTGGCCGGACGTTTCAGATAATAGTATATTTTATCAAACGTCCCACTGAAGTGCCGGTACCAATGGATACATGAGTACCCCCCAAGATCAGGCCGAGAAAGTCATCGAAGTGATGGATCTCCGGAAGACCTACGGCGAGACGGTCGCCGTCGATGGCGTGACGTTCGACATCCGGGCCGAGGAAGTCTTCGCGCTGGTCGGCCCCAACGGGGCGGGCAAGACGACGACAGTCGAGATGCTCGAATGCCTCCGGACGCCGACGGCGGGTTCAGCGACCGTCCTCGGCCAGAACGTAACCACGGACGCCCGCTCGATCAAGGCGGATATCGGCGTCGTCCCACAGTCGTTTCACACGTTCGATCGTCTCTCAGTCCGGGAGAACGTCGCGCTCATCCGGCGGCTGTACGACGATGGGCTTGCCGTCGAGACGGTACTCGAAGAACTCGATCTCACCGAGTGGGCGGAAACACCGTTCCAGTCGCTATCTGGCGGCTTGCAGCGACGGACAGGCATGGCGATGGCCCTTGTCAGCGATCCCGCAGTCCTCTTCCTGGACGAGCCGACGACCGGTCTCGATCCCGACGCACGCCGCACGACCTGGGAACAGATCCGGGGACTCGCCGACCGCGGCACGACCGTCGTCCTCACGACCCACTACATGGAGGAGGTCGAGCGGCTGGCCGATCGCGCCGCACTGCTCCTCGACGGGACGATCGAAGCTATCGACACCGTGCCGAATCTGATCGAGCGCTACGGCGGGGCGATCAAGGTCGTCGTCAAGAGCACGGGTGAGCCTGCCGAGGACGAAGTGATTGAAACAATCCTCGAAGACGCCGCGAGTGAGGTCTATCGGACGGACACCGGCGATCTCGTCGGCCACTTCGAGGATCGCGACCACGCACAGGAGACGTACAGTCGCCTCCAGGAAGCGGGCGAGGGCCGGGCGATCGACCTCATCAGTGCCGGGATGGAGGATGTCTTCCTGCAACTGGCCGGGGCGACGCCGGACGCCGGGGGTGAGATCGAATGAAGCGAATCGCCGCGTTGCTCAATGCGCTGTTGCGCGATTGGTCGCGTTCCCGGGAGACTGTCTTCTTTGTCGTGCTGTTTCCGATCATCCTGCTGGTGATCTTCAGTACCGTCTTTGCGTCCAGTGCGCCGTCGTTCGCACTGGTCGTCCAGAACCAGGACATCGGGGCTGGGGGCGAAGCGACGAACCTCTCCTCGACCTTTGTCGAGAATCTGGCGGGGATCGAGCCCCTGGACGTTCAGCACCTCAACGCCGATCGGAACCTGACCGAATGGAGCCAGGAGAGCGACGGCGGTGGTCGTGTGCTGGTTCTCCCCGACGGCTTCGCCGAGGAGGTCCGGGCTCAGAGCGGCCGCGCTCGCATCGCGATCATCCGGGATACCGTCGCCCGGTTTCAGGATGACATGAACGAGAGCGAGCGAGCGAACATTGAGCGGGGCTTAGACCAGGCAAGCCAGCAGAACGCGACGAACGCGACCGGTGCCACACTGGCGTTTTACGCTCCACCGGACGACCAGTCGGCACCCGTCGTCCGTGGGATCCTCTCGACTGTCATCGCCGAGTTCAATCAGGAGTCACTCGGTATCGACGAACCGCCCGTCAGTCTGGATTCGGGAACGATCGGGTCGGCCGGGCTGACGTCGACCGACTACTACCTGCCGGCGTTCATCGCCACGCTGGTGTTGATCAACGGCGTGATGACGGTCCCCGGGGTGATCGCCGGGTTCAACCAGGACGGGACGCTCAAGCGGCTCGTGGCGACACCCCTGCGAAAGCGCGACTGGATCATCGCGAACATCGTCCAGCAATCGTTGCTCGCCCTCCTGCTTTCTGGGGTGATGCTGGTCGTCGCAGCGATGCTCTTCGGCGTGACCGTGATTCCCGGGCCGCTCTCGATCGCGCTCGTCTTGCTCGGGGCGATCGCGTTTTCGGCGCTCGGAATGACCCTCGGAAGCCTCCTGCCGAACCCTGACGCAGCCAGCAGTCTCGGCGGGTCGATCGCGTTCCCGATGATGTTCCTCTCGGGCGTCTTCTGGGAGATCGACATCATGCCCGAGACGTTACAGACGATCGGCCGGCTCATGCCGCTCTATCAGTTCCATCGCGGACTCCGCCAGCTCATGATCGTCGAAACCACCGAGGGCGTGTGGCCAGCGTTCGCCATGTTGGGCGGGATGGCCGTCGTCTTCGTGCTCCTCGCCATTCGGCTGACACGCTGGCAGGATTTCGGCGATTGAGATCATGCGGCTGGTCGGGTTTCGGCGACCGCGATCACTTCGCGGGATCGGTTTCAGCCAGCCGAGTTTCGACCAGCCGTATCCCGACGACAACGATACTGGTGAGCACGAGCAGCAGTTTGGTACCCGACCGTGCGATCGGGAAGACGCGATCGACGGTTGCAGGTTCCGGGCCGCGTACCGGATCGACACCGGAGCTGATGTGGACCTCCTGGGTCGAGCCGACCGCGGTTCCGCCACCGTCGGTCGCGTCCGGCGCAAGGTCGACGAACGTCTGGACGAGACCGCGTTGGGTCGAGAGTTCGAGTTTCCCGTTGAACGCGTAGAACTGATCGTGGACCGGGTAGAAAATGTTCGCCCCGGCTCCGAACAGATCCGGGCCGATCCCCGCGAAGCCGATCGCCAGGATTCCGACCCAGGCGACCCGGGGGCCGTGTCCACCGAGCCGATCGGCGAGCCAGGACGACGACCGAACGCTGGTGTCAAAATAGACCAGTGCGGCCAGCCCGACCGGGACCAACAGCGTGTGAAGCAGTGCCCGATGCCCACCCGGAACGATGAGACCACCGAAGGCATCCAGGTCGGGGATCACCACCAGCGCGAGTACGATGGCGAGGGCACGCCAGTCGAACGCATGCCCGAGCAGCGCCGCTGCGATCAGCCCAGCCAGGGCAAGGTGTACCACGGTCGAGGGCATACACATGCGACGTCCCGGATAAAGATAGGAATTGTGTCGCGACCGACGACGAAAGCGAGCACGGAATTCGTCGCCTGTCGAAGCGTACTTCGACGGGATTTATGGGGACGACCGCGCACTATCCAGTATGGACAGAGGGTCGGACCGCGACCGGCTCGCGAATCGGATCGCGGGCGAGATCGCGACGAGTGATCGGCCGGGCGAGACGATCAGCAAGTGGCGGACGGACTTCGAGATCGCCCAATCGGAACTCGCCGCCGAACTCGACGTTTCGCCATCGGTGGTTTCGGATTACGAGAGCGGACGACGGGACAATCCCGGTATCGCCGTAGTCGACCGGACAGTCACGGCGCTGCTCGCGATCGACCAGCGTCGCGGTGGTCGACACATCCGCCAGCACGCCCGGGTCATCTCGGCCGGCTTCGACAATACCATCGTTTCGGATCTCCGGGAGTTCTCGGCGGCGGTCCCGATCGACCGATATTTCGAGGCCATCGAGGCGACGAAACTCGCTGACGGCTCTCGGGAAACTGTCGTGGGCCACACAGTGATCGACAGCATCGAGGCGATCACCCGGCTCTCCAGTGAGGAGTTCTACCGTCTCTATGGCCAAAGCTCGAACCGCGCACTCGTGTTCACGAACGTCACCCGGGGTGAGTCGCCGCTGGTCGCCATGCGGGTCGTGAACCCGACGCCGAACGCCGTCGTCCTTCACGGGATCGAGTCCGAGGACGTCTGGGAGCGAGCCGCGGATCTGGCCCGCGTCGACGGGTTCGCACTGGCGGCGACGACGCTGGACCTGGATGCGATGCTCGACCGACTGGCCGAGCAGTTCTGAAGAGAAGACAGCGAGGGGATGCGGCCGCGAACACGATGGGCCAGCCACGGCCACATCCCGTTCCCGCTATCGGTCCGAAACCACGGACCAACGGAAATCGGCCGATTCTGGTCTATTGACCGAATTGGAAGCTACCTGGCCTATTCGACGTAGGTGTACTTGCGCTCGCCCATGCGCCCCCAGCCGTCGAAGACGAACTCCGCTTCGGGCGTGGTGAACGCGTCGATGTCGGTGGTCTCGTCGTAGTTGTGAACCTCGTGGATCTGCTCGTATTCGGCGAAAGTGATATCGTAGCGATCCCGGAGCTGTTCGTCGACGTTGAGCGCGGCGATCTCGTCCTCCCAGCCGGGCTGGACGGTCTCGATGTGGATCTCGGCCTGCGCACCGCTGCCGTACGAACAGACCAGCATCTCTTCGTCGTCGAGATCACGGCCGCTCTCTCTGGCTTCTTTGAGTGCCGATGCCCGCGCCAGGTGGACCGAGCCGGTGTACCAGTTGCCGACGTGCCGGGAGATACCAAGCGTTGGCTCGACCGTGCGGTCGTACCACTCGCGATAGCGATCGGTCTCGGTCAGGCTATCCGTGTACTCCGTCAGCGCGTCACGGAAGGCCTCGTCGTCCTCGAAGTCCTCCCGCCGTGGCTGCATTCCGATCTCCTCGGCGAGCTCCTCCTCGACGTCCGTCCCGCGAGAGATGTGGCGATAGCCGAGTGCCGCACCCTTCCGGACCATCCCGGGGAAGGGGATGTGGAACGGCACGACGGCGAAGTCATCCGGGTGGAGATCACGCTGGCGTTCGACGTCCGTCAGTGCTTCGCGCATCCGCGCGAGGTAGACCTGCATCGAGCGCTTGCCGTCGACGCTCGGGAACTGCTGGTTGGGTTTGAGGAAGTCCGTCTCGTCGGCGCTGCCAAAGCCCTGGACGGGATCGACCGAGACGAGACTCGGATCCTCGTCGATCAGCATGGCGACCGCGCCAGCACCCTGTGTCGCCTCGCCGGAATCTCCCCGTGCATAGAGCGCAGTGTCGGTGGCGATCACGAGTGCCGCTCGCCCGCGGTTCTTCCCGGAACCGATCCAGTTGACCGCGTCGTCGATCGCCTGGGTGCCGGCGACGCAGGCGAACTTCCGTTCACCCTTGTTCGCGTGATGGAAGTCCCCCTCGTAGACGTCTTCGAGACACCCGGCGATATACGTCGAAGCCGGCTTGGAGTGATCGAACGCGCTCTCGGTCGCCACGTCGATCCGGCCGATATCGTCAGGTTCGAGCCCCTTTCGATCCATCAGACGCTTGCCCGCGTTCGCGCCCATCGTGACGATGTCCTCGTAGACGTCCGGGAACGAACTCGAATGCAAGCCGAGGCCTTTGGTATATTTCGCCGGGTCTTCGTCCTTGGCGGGGGCGAACGTCTCCGCCAGGTCGAGTTTGAGATTCCCAGTGCGGATCTCGACAGCGTCGATGCCCACTGTAGTCATGATTCGTTCCCGGAAACGGAGAGGCCCCTTATGTTTTTGTCGACTGTGAATTCGTCAATTGTCGAAGTTCGGTGATTGGACAGGGGACAACAACTCAGCAACGCGTGTAGCCGACAGTAGTCGGCACGTCACACTCGTGATCAGCGAGAACCGTACTGGTCGGACCATGAGCGATAACGACGCGAAGCAGTTCCGAAGTCGTGAGATTGTAGCCCCAGCGTTCTCCCGGGTTGAATATACTGTCACTGTCTCCTTGCTGCTCGGTAAAGTCGGTCAGTGGGACGCGATCTGTCGAATTCGCCCGAAATGCGACCGTTACCTCATCGGCCGTGAGGCTTGTTCCGCCGTGGTGTGCGATGGAGACGTTCGTGATGGTCCCGCTCGTACCGTTGACCGATACTTTGAGGTCCGCCGTCGGTCGCTCTTGTGTATCGACGGTGGCGAGGATCGTGGTTCCGACAAGTGCCATGAGAATCACAACTACCGCAGTCAAGAGGACGATTCCGATCACGTCGGATTGGGCGCGGGCGAATCGTGACATCAATACAAACCCATTTGTGAAATTTCAGCCTTCAGTTCTCGCTCACAGTCCCTGCTGTTGGAGACCCGATAATACTATAGTGTCGCTCATAGGTAAGCGATTGTTGGTGGCGTCATAGCGCGGTATCGAGGATAGGTTTGAGTGCGTCCCCCCGGGTTTCCGGCGGTCACGTTTGCGAAACTGAAACGCTCTGAAGCAGGGTGTGAGCTTGTCTTTTGAGACTCCTCGTGCGGCGAGAGCCACGGTTAAGCCAGCGACGCGTGGTTCTTGCAGATGTCGATGTGGACATCTCCATCAACGTACCCCGTCGCCGTGGACGACGTATTCGCGGTCAAACTCCTTGTCGTTCTTAAACGGATCGTCCCCCATATTTTGGTCACTGGTCAAACAATGTCCCTGACTCTGCCAGTAAACTACTTTCTCGCGATTATTTTTCTTCACAAATATTAATATATTTTAAATAATAATTAATTAGAGAATGTGATGTCGTAGGTTTCCTGACTTCCGTCGTTTAGGTAGATGGTAAAGGTCAGTGTTGCACTTTGCATGTTCCCATCATTTCTGAACCGATCAATGTTGAATTGAATCGACTCCCCCGGATCAATCGGAACGGAGTTATTGAACGAGTACTGTTGGTTGAAGTTCATTTGTCCGGGGACATTGAGGATAGGACTTGGCGTTGATGCCTTATCGTCCTCAATCTCCGGCGTATTCTGATTGTTTGCTTCCACATACGTCGAACTATTGGAACTATTGAAGAGTATACCAGACACGGTCACGGTAGCGGATCCGTTATTGCTAAGCACGAAAGACGCTTTTCCGCTGTTTCCTGAGGTCTGGGCTTCTGCTTCCACGTTCTGTAGAATATTTGCTTGCGTGACTGAGATCGTCCGGGTCGTCGTGTTCTGAGCCCCATCATTGTCGGTCACCCGGAGCGTCACGTCGTAGGTCCCACTGCTATCGTATGTGTGGGTCGCAGTCTGACCGGTATCGTCCGTCGTCCCATCGCCAGTCCAGTCCCACTCGTACGTGCTGATATTGCCGTCAGAGTCACTCGAACTTGATCCGTCGAAGGAGATCTGCTCGCCTGGTCCAGGTGAACTCGGCGAGTACGTGAAGTTCGCGACGGGCGGGTCGTTGATCGTGATCGTAGCAGTATCGGTATCGGTCTGTCCAGCGTCGTCCGTCACCGTAAGTTCGACCGTGACAATCGTACCCCCACTTGTCGAAGTGGCGATGAATTCTGGCGACGCCGTGTTACTGTTCGAAAGACTCCCCGCAGAGGCGTTGTCCGTAATTGCCCAAGAGTAACTCGTAATCCCGGTATCGTCTGATGATGCAGTCCCATCGAGGGTCACTGAATCACTTTCGTTTACCGTGTACGGGCCACCAGCATTCGCTGCCGGCTCCGCATTATCGCGAACGGTGAACGTCGCGGTGTCGGTGTCGGTGGCACTCTCGTTATCCGTGACGGTCAGTTCGACGGTGACGGACTGGTCGCTTGTCACGTCCGACGGTGCGTTGTATGTCGCACCCGGTGTTGAGCTATCTGAGTCGGAGATCGAGCCTGGCCCGGTAGCGACAGCCCAATCGTAGGTCGAAATAGTCCCGTCCGCGTCGGAACTACTTGATCCGTCGAGACTAATACTCCCTCCCTCGTCGATGTCTGCATATGTTCCGGCTTCAGCAGTCGGTGAGATATTATCAGGGACATCCTCTACGGTGAAGGTGGCTTGATCCGTACTCGAATCGCCGTCGGCGTCAGTAACCGTGACCTCGATGGTGACAGATTGGTCGCTGCCCACGTCTGCTGGTGCGTTGTATGTCGGGGTCGGACCAGTACCTGAAATACTCCCTGGTCCACTGATAACCGTCCAAGAGTAGGTGAATGGCGTATCCAAGTCGGGATCGGAGCTTGCACTCGCATCGAGTGTTTGGCTCGATCCCTCCTCGATGTCGCTCGGCGAACCAGCATCCGCGACCGGCGGAGCGTTCTGCCACGTCACGTTGACGCGTCCCTCCATCCGGTTCGTCAGCCAGGTGATCGGAGACGCCGTCTCCAGCCGCTGAATTTCCGATAGCCACGACGGTGAGCTCAAATATGAGCCCGAATCGAGGAGATTGACGGATCCGCCATCGAGCAATTTTCGAACGGCACTATCGGACAGTGAGCCGCTGCTTTGGGAATTTGTCGTCCCAGTCGTGTTTCGGAGTGACACCGATCGACTGTTGATACTGCCGTCAGCCGCGATCTCGGCAGTGACCGCGAGGGAGTAATTGTACTGTGGAGTGGACCCGCCCCGCAGCGTGAAGGCGATATCAAGTCGGTCGTGCCCCGTACTTTCTTGCAAGATTGGTTCGGCAGCGCTGAGGTTCAGACTCCCAGTCTGATTGACATTCGTCCACTTACCGTTCGCTTGTGTGAAAAGCTCTTCAGCACTGTTCGTGGCCCCATCATACTGCGAAGCGAAATCTGAAAGTCCTCCATAGGTCGCGTCTACCGAGGCTGTTGCGTTACCACTTTCACCCTCGCCAGTCAGGTACGTTTCGAGACCGAACGACACTTCCTCGTAAGCTTGGGGTGTCCCCTCAGTAATATTGAACTGGAGGGTTGGTGATTGCTCGCCTGCCGGTGCAGTGTAGTTGAAGACTGCTTGCCCTGCGGGATTTGTGATGGTTGACGCGCTTGTTCCGCCGCTTTCGAACTGCCCGCCTCCGGACACCATAGCGTTCACTGGAAAGCCCGATACGGGATTGTTGAATCGATCACGAACTTCAAGCGTGATGAAGTGACTCGACCCATTTCTTATCGACCGACTCGGCCGATCAACTAGTGTGAGGTACTCACCGGATTCCTCACTCACTCCCGAGCCGACCCCGACTTTCGTCATCCCGAGAGTGTAGGTCTCGCTCCGGTTCAATGGGATCAGCACGCGTCGAAACGGATCCGGAACCGAGTCAGTATCGGGGGCAGTTCGGATATCGGCCGTCAGGACGTTGTCCTCGTCGTTCAACAGCGTCTGCCATCGATCGACCGAGAGTCGCGTGGTGATGTTGAGAGTGATCGGGCCGGTTCCATCGGCCACCGATATCGTCCGGTCGGAGGTGCTGATCGGCTCAGGATCGACGGTCATCGACCGGGATCCGGACCGATCGAACGAGCCGTTGAGAGTTACGATCGAGATCCGATCTCCGGAGATCAGCGACTGATCCGTCAACGACAGCGTTTGGCTCTCGAACTGGTTGTAGACCAGCGAGTTCTCGTAGATCGTCGTCGGCGGGGACCGGTACTCGTTATAATCGGGTGCGTACATGATTCCCCCCGTGTTGTACGGTCGGGCTGACCCGTTCCAGAGATCACCGGTCTCCCCGTCAGCGGTCGCATTGACGATCGTGAAATTCACTGACGGGTTCCTCGTCCCATCCGTATACAGCCGTCCGGACGGCGGTGGAGGATTCAGTGCGACCACTCGAGTGGGATAGGTCGTGCCCAGATTGACCGTAACTCCCGAACCCGGGTTCCCGCCCGCGATCCCATGAATGGCGTTGCGCAGCTCCTGGAGTTGTGATTGGACCTCAGAGTTGTGGTTGAGCTCGATCCCCGCGTTCTGGTTCGGGACGACGAACGCCTGGTACAGCGAGAACGAGATCACGAGAACAGCGAACAGCAGTACAGCACCGATTTGAATCGCTTGCGCGCGCTCGTCGCCCCAGAAGGACATTATCTCTAGGTGGGCCGGCCGCGGGTAAAAGTTTGTCTGCCGCCTCCACCGGAGCGAACTGAACGTGGCTGATCCGGCCGCGCTCACTCGTCGTCTTCTTCGACGACTTCCGGGTCGCTCATCGCCGTTTGCAGGCTGTCTAACCCGTTGACCCATTCGGCGACCAGTCCGAACTCCAGGTCGTCGACGACGTCTCTCGGGAGTTCCGCCTCGTCGGCGATGATCCGCGTCCCAGCCTGAGCGCAGTACCCCAGCGCAGCGTCCATGTTCTCCTCGGACTCCGCCTCGCTTGCCGCAGCGATGAGATCCGCGATCGGGGCCTCGGCGACGCCGCCGGCGACGTACTCCTCGGCGGCGAAAAAGACACAAACAAGCGAGGTCTGGACGCCGTCGACGACCATCAGCTTCTCCTCGTCGGCGATGTCCACCTCCTCGAGGACGATCTCGCGAACGCCCTGGAGCTCTTCGAGTGCCGCTTCGGCCTCGAGTTCGCCGTCCTCGTAGTCAGTGACGATCTTGGCGACGGCGATCGCTGTATCGTCCTGGAGGTTCAACAGGAGACGGGCCGAATCCTCCTGCTCCGGATCGATATCTTCCGATTCGATCCGCTGAATCCAGTTCTGCCACCGTTCCTCTGTGTAGTACTCCCCCGGCGGAGCGCTCATACCTCTCCGTTCGTGTCTCGGGGGATATGGCTTTCGCTAGCGATCACGTTCGAGAAACCACCACGTCGGTCGAGAGCGACCGACGTCGCTCAGTCCTGAAGTTCAAATGCCACAGTCACTTCGGCCTGGTACTCGCGATCGTCTGCGGTCGCTACTTCGACGCCCAGTTCGTCGACCTCGATCCACTGGACGTTCTCTAAGGTGTCCTGTGCTCGATCGATCGCATCGTCTGTGGCCGCATCGAAGCCGTCCGGACTCGTTCCCACGAGGGTAACTTTCTTGAATACCATGTTGCTCTGTTGGTGTTGCGGGGACGTTGCCTCTCCGGGAAGCACGCACCCGTACAGTAGCCCAACGACCCCCCTCCCTGTAATTGTTGCCCGGCACTCTGCCGACGGTGCTGGGAGATCGTGCCATACAACGATCACGGTTCAGAGATGCCATACAACGATCACGGTTCAGTGCGTGGATGAGATGACAGGAAACCACGCATCGAGCCGAGAGACGTCCCGATACGAAACGTTGACGCGTCCCGGAGACCGAGTAGACTCCAGATGACAACGGTGATGGTTCCGGTCAGGTTTCCATTGAGCGAACACTCGCGAGCGACGCTTGCGAGGGCAATCGACGTCGCCGACGAGGAGGACGCGGATCTGACGATCTTGCACGTCAATCTGTATCAACATAACGGTCACGTCACGCGGGCGGATCTCAAGTCCGCGGTCGAGTCCGAGTTCGGTCAGCTGCCACGGACGCGATATGCGATCCGGACCGGGCTGCTCGTCGAGGAGACCATCCTCGAAGAAGTCGCTGCCGAAGGGGCTGACGTGGTCGTGATCGGGAAGAAACAGGTGGGGCGTTGGCGACGGATGGTCCGCCGACTGATCGATGATCCCGACGTCTCGACGTACCTGAGCAACGAACTCGACTGTCGAATCGTCACCGCCTCGGTCGATTAGCCAATCAACGTACTTCGACCGAACTGCAAACGCCTGCACAGTAATCACTCAGCGCGGTCACGATGTTCGTACTGTTCGTCGTCGACAACCGCGTCCCTAGATGGGGACTGTCTTCCCGGTGACTCCGAGACCCCTTCGTCGTGACTGACCCGCAACTGGCCACTCGTATCATCAAACACCAGATGCGAGTGGGGATAGGCGATCTCGACATCCAGATCATCGATCGCCTCCCAGATCGCGGTCTGTATTTGTGACCGGATCGCCTGCATTCGATAAGGCACCTCGATCCAGTACCGAAGGGTCAGTCGGATTCCGTGATCGCCGAACTCGCCGATATGACACACTGGGCTCGCCGGATACCGTGCGGCTCCGACCCGGATGTCCGGGCCGCCGCCGATGACACCGTCGACCGACCGGGCAGCCTGGATGAACCGGTCGCGAGCGGTTTCGAGATCCCCCTCGTAGGTAACGACGACGTCGATAGACTCCCGGACCCGGCTGTCTTCCGCGGAGTAGTTGATGACGTCACGTTCGCGAATCGTGCCGTTCGGGATGACCAGAAACGTATTGTCGAGTGTGAATATCTTGGTATATCGAAGGGTGATGTCCTCGACGAATCCACGCTGGCCCGTGTCGGCGAGTTCAACCATGTCGCCGATCTCGTAGGGCTGGTCAGCCAGCAGGAAGATCCCGCTGATGACACTGCCAACGATCGGCGCGAGGATGACACCGATCACCGCCGAAAACACGGTCACTGAGAGCGCGATATCTCCAAGCTCTAATCCGAAGATACGCAGAATTACCAGCAGTGCAAGGCCAAACACACCCGCGCGAATCCCACGGATGAACGCCCGAGTGAGACTGGGGCGGCGAAACCGGCGAGCGATGCGCCGACCGAGCAATCCGATCAGGAATCGGCTAGCGGCCCAGGCAAGTCCGAGGACAATGACGACGGAAACCACGTCGAGGGTCCAGTCGGGGATCCACGCGGGGACCCACTCCAATGCCTGGACCGGATTGGCGGCCTCGGTGGTCGTGGCTCCAAGCACGTCGATCCACCCGACGGCCACCGGTTGCATGCGAAAATCGACACCCCGATAGCTGAAAAGGGTTGTGTTGACGGGTACTGGAATCGAGAGCAAGGGGCACTGGCATCTATCTGGCAAGCAGGGCGAACAGTCTTTTTATCGCCACGGGTACAAGGGAACCTGTGATGGAACCGGCCACTGCGACGGGTTGGGACGAACGCGGGATCTCGGAGATGACTGCGGTCGTCACGCTCGTCGGCATCGCGTTCATTCTCGTGGCCGGAGTGGGGATCAGTGCGTTCCTGTTTGTGGGCGATACATCCGGGCCACCCCAGGCCAACTTCACGTACACGTTCAACGAACAGGGTGGCTTTCTCATCATCGAGCACGATCGTGGAGACGAATTCAGGAGCGGTGATCTCTATATCGCGGGTTCAAACAACAACGTCACGTGGGCTGCACTGGCCGAATCAAACGAATCGGCCCTGGTGACGCCGGGCGATACGGTCCCGGTCAGTGAACAAAATGCCTACGGGGACCGGATCCGCTCGAGCAGCCGCCTCGAGATCATCTACCACAACGCCACACTGAACCAATCGACCGTCCTCTCACGCTGGAACGGTGACACGGGCATCTAGGCCGGGCAGCGATCACCCTTTGATATTACAGACCGGAAACGTCCGGGCGACCCGATCGCCGATCCCGAGTTCGTCGGAGATGCGCACGACCTCGTCGACGTCCTTGTAGACGCCCGGGGCCTCCTCGGCGACGGTCGCGCCGCTCTCGGCTTTGACGTAGATCTGCTCCTGATCGCGGAGGTCGTCCTGGACATCCTCGCCCCAGTAGGTGTTCTTGGCTTCCGTCCGGGACATGAGCCGGCCCGCGCCGTGGGCCGTCGAACCGAACGTCTCCGCCATCGAATGCTCGCCGCCACGGAGGACGTAACTCCCGGCCCCCATGCTCCCGGGGATGATGACCGGCTGGCCGACGTCGCGGTAGGCGGCCGGGATTTCCGGGTGACCGGCGGGAAACGCGCGCGTCGCGCCCTTCCGGTGGACGAAGAGTTCGCGATCCTGGCCCTCAATGGTATGGGTCTCCTTCTTGGCGATGTTGTGGGCAACGTCGTACAACAGTTCCATCTCCATATCGCGCCAGTCGCGGTCGAAGACGTCGGCAAAGACCTCCCGGGTTCGGTGCATGATCAACTGGCGGTTGACCCACGCGAAGTTGATCGCGGCGTTCATCGCCCCGTAGTACGCCTCGGCGAGATGGCTCCCGGCGGGCGCGGCCGCGAGTTCCTTGTCCGGCAACTGCTCTAGGAGTCCCTGATGGGCCTGCTCGATATCCCGAAGGTAGTCGGTACAGACCTGGTGGCCCAGGCCGCGTGAGCCACAGTGAATCAGGACGACGATCTGGTCTTCGCTGAGACCGAAAGATTCGGCGACGTCCTCGCGATAGACGTCCGTGACGCGCTGGACTTCGAGGAAGTGATTCCCGCTGCCCAGACTCCCGAGTTGCTGGCGGCCCCTGTCCTTTGCTTTCTTCGAGACTGCGTCGGGGTCTGCCCCCGGCCGGACCCCCTCGTCCTCGCAGTGGGCGAGATCGTCTTCGACGGCGTAGCCCTCGTCGAGCGCCCACTCGACGCCGCGTGTGAGGACTTCCTCCAGTGTGTCGACGTCGGTCTGGACGACACCACCGCCGCCCAACCCCGACGGGATCGCCTCGAACAGCGCGTCGACGAGTTGCTCTTCGCGACCCTGAATGTCGCTGTACGTAAGGTTAGTTTTCAACATCCTTACGCCGCAATTAATATCGTAACCAACCGCTCCAGGCGATATAACGCCGGTTTCGGCGTCGATGCCGGCGACGCCGCCGACCGGGAACCCATACCCCTGGTGGGCGTCGGGCATCGCCAGGGCGTACTGCTGGATCCCGGGGAGGTGGGTAGTGTTCTTGAGTTGCTGCAAGGAGAGATCGTCGCTGATCTCGTCGAGGAGTTCCTCGCTGGCGAGGACCCGCGCGGGAACGCGCATGTCGCCTTCCTGTGGCATCTCCCAGACGTACTCCCGTACCTTCTCCAGGGTGAACTCACCGGCGTCGTAGGTAGTCATACACGTGGGTACAACCTGTGGCAGCAAGTAAGGTTCGAAGCGGGAGACGGCGTCGGATCGACAGAAACGCGGCGGCGAGACGGCCGTTATTCGAGATCGAAGCGGTCAAGCTGCATGACCTTGCTCCAGGTGTCGACGAAGTCCGAGACGAACTGCTCCTCGCCGTCCTCGGCGGCGTACGCCTGCGAGACGGCACGAAGTCGGGCGTTCGACCCGAAAATGAGATCGACACGCGAGCCTGTCCACTCGACCGCACCCGTCTCGCGGTCACGGATCTCGTAGACGTTCTCGTCGTCGGTCCCTTCCCACTCGTAGTCCATGTCGAGGACGTTCACGAAGAAGTCATTCGTGAGCGTGCCGGGCTGATCGGTGAAAACGCCCTTCTCGGTGTCGCCGTAGGTCGCGCCCAACTGGCGCATGCCGCCGAGGAGGACCGTCATCTCGGGGACGGTCAGGTTCAACAACTCGGCGTTGTCCACCAGGATCTCTTCGGGCTTGCGGTCGGCCTCTTCGCCGACGTAATTGCGGAAGCCGTCGGCTTCGGGCTTCAGCGCCTCGAAGGACTCGACGTCAGTCTGTTCGGGCTCGGCGTCGGTTCGGCCGGGCTCGAAGGGCACCGTCACGTCGTAGCCGGCGTCCGCAGCGGCCTCCTCGATGGCCGCGTTCCCACCGAGGACGATCAGGTCCGCGAGCGAGACACGGACGTCGTCGGACCGGGAGTCGTTGAACTCGGCCTGGATGTCCTCGTACGTCGAGAGGACCGTCTCCAGCTCGTCGGGCTCGTTGACCGCCCAGCTCTTCTGGGGTTCCAGTCGGATCCGAGCACCGTTGGCACCGCCCCGCTTGTCGCTGTCGCGGTACGTCGAGGCAGCGGCCCAGGCGGTCTTGACCAGCTGGGAGCGGGAGAGATCCGAGTCGAGGATCGTCCCCTTGAGATCCGCGACCTCGCTGTCGCCGACCAGATCGTAGTCGGCGTCCGGCAGGGGATCCTGCCAGATCATGGTCTCGTCGGGTACTTCCGGACCGAGGAAACGCTCGGGCGGACCCATGTCGCGGTGGATCAGCTTGTACCACGCCTTCGCGAAGTTGATCCCGAACTCCATCATGTTGTCCTGGTAGCGTTCGAGGATCTCCCGGTAATCCGGATCGCGCTTCAGCGCGATGTCGGTCGTGAGCATCATCACGTCCTCCTTGTCGTCGGGGTCCTCGACGCCGGGGGCGGACTCGTCGAGTTCGCCGTTCTGGGTGGTCCACTGCCACGCGCCGCCGGGGCCCTTCTCGGGCCACCACTGGTACTCGAGAAGGTTGTCGATGTAGCCCATGTCCCACTCGGTCGGCGTGGTGTTCCAGGGCCCCTCGATTCCGCTGGTGATAGTGTCCGCGCCCTTGCCCGAGCCGTACTCATTGTCCCAGCCGAGGCCCTGTTCCTCGATTGGGGCATCCGCGGGCTCGGGACCGAGGTGGTCACCGGAGTCGGCACCGTGGACTTTCCCGAACGTGTGGCCGCCGGCGATGAGCGCGACCGTCTCCTCGTCGTTCATCGCCATCCGGCTGAAGGACTCCCGGATGTTCTCCGCCGAGGCTTCCGGGGCCGGTTCGCCGTCCGGGCCTTCCGGGTTCACGTAGATGAGGCCCATGACGGTCGCGCCGAGGGGGTTCTCGAGTTCGCCGTCCTCGAAGCGTTCGGAGGACTCCATCTCCATTTCCGGCCCCCAGTCGACCGACTCGTCGGGGGCGAAGTCGTCCTCGCGGCCGCCGGCGAAGCCGAACGTCTCGAAGCCCATCGACTCCATGGCGACGTTGCCGGCCAGAACGATCAGGTCAGCCCACGAGAGCTTCCGGCCGTACTTTTGCTTGATCGGCCAGAGCAGTCGCCGTGCCTTATCCAGGTTCGCGTTGTCCGGCCAGCTGTCAAGCGGCGGGAACCGCTGTCTGCCGCCCGCGGCCCCACCACGGCCGTCCGTGGTGCGGTACGTGCCGGCACTGTGCCAGGCCATCCGGATGAAGAGGGGACCATAATGGCCGTAATCGGCCGGCCACCAGTCCTTCGAATCGGTCATCAGCTCTTCGAGATCTTCCTTGACCGCTTCGAGATCGAGTTCTTCGAACGCTTCGGCGTAGTCGTAGTCCGCGTCATACGGACTGACGTCGCGAGCGTTCTGGTCGAGAATTGTCAGATCCAACTGGTTTGGCCACCAGTCTTGAGTACTCCTTCGCATCATCAGATGAACGGGCCTGGCGCACATTAATTTTGGCTTTGGCGAGGTTGTCTTCGCCGAGCCCAAAGAAATACACGCTGTTTAATAATCCTCGCCATCGGTTGGCTCTTCCCCCGTCCGGGAGAAGTGCCGCCGAAAATTCCGCCGTCCTCGTCGTCTCTCTGTCGGTGCTGGAACTGATGCGGGATGGATTTCGACGGCGACCGGTCTCATGTCGACAAGTCGTCGATCAACAACGGACAGCCGGCATGCATCGCTCCGATCAGACATCGAAGACGACGTAGGCGTGCCAGCCGTCGTCAGTTGCTTCGAGAGCCATCTCGGAATACGTGACGGCCTTGACCTCGCGGGCGGTGATGGCGTCAAGTGGGACGCCCCGAGCGCTGGCTTCGACTGACCACTCCTCGCCGGTGTGGTCGACCGTCGCCCGGTTGTCGACCGGAAGGACGCCCCGAACGTCGCGCTCGTAGATGAGTTCGTCCAGATAATCGAACAGGACGGACTCCCGACTCTCAGCAGTGACGGACAGCTCGAATCGGTCGCCGTTCGAGGGGACGTCTTCACACATCGCCGCGGCCAGGCCGTCGGCTGTCGCGCCAAACACGTCACCGATAGTTTCGCCCGTGGACTCGACTGCCACGTCCGCCGTGTGATCCCGCAGGTCGAAGCTCACGGCTGGTCCTCTTGGCCGTCGTCGGTCCGGGACGGTTCCGCTCCAGGTGCTTCGTCCTCAGCCGTCGTCCCCGAGAGCCACTCGGTCCCGACGATCCCGTCCGGCAGGCTGTCCGGGTACTCGATTGACTCCACATCGGCGGTCGCGGTATCACCGACGGCGACGCCGCTAGTCATGATCGCCTTGAGCCCCTCCTCGACGCTCATATCGACATCGATACATCGATCCGGTGTGACGTGGAGGACGTATCCACCCATGAGCGGGTTCGGAGCCAGCGGGACGTAGATCGTCAACATCCCTTCGTGGCCAGTGTCCTGTTGGATCTGGTCGGGCGTCTCGGCCGTCACGAACCCCGTGGCGTAGGACCCTTCCGTCGGAAACTCCACGAGTTTGATCTCCTGAAAGCTCTCCGTGTCGGCGTCCAGTACCAGTTCGCTCATCTCGTTGAACGTCTGATAGACGCTGCCGATACCCGGGATGGTCCCCATCGCGCGGTCGAATCGACGTTCGACCGCCTTGGCACCCGAATATGACTCGGCGATCCATCCGACGATCACCAGAAACACCAGCACCACCACGACAGAGATGATCTGGAGCAGTATCTCCGGGGTATCGCCGCTGAGACCGAGCACACGTTGGAGCGACCCCGTCAGCGGCTGGAGCGTCCCGAAGATGAATCCCCAGATGAAGCTCACCACCAATACAGTGATCAAAAGCGGCACCGTCAGCGTCAATCCAGTCACCAGCGACTGTTTCAGCCGCTCGCGGACGTCTGTCCCATGCGGCGGCTGGATTCGCTCAGACATACGAAAACACTCTGTTGCAGTGATTGAAAGCGTTGTGGCTGCAGATCGAGTGTCCCAGTGCCGCCCGGATGACCGGATCGGGTCCCCGCTCCGGCAGTTGCCAGCCGGCCCGACTGAGTGCGGCCGCTCGTGCCCAAATCCCCTTAAAAGTTAAATGGATCAAGATCATACTGTACAGCAGTGAGCGTCACCGTCGAAGCGACACGGGTCGAACGCGGCGACGACGAGTTCGTCGACGCCGCGTGGAATCTCAAAGAACACATCAGGGCCGAGGAAGGGATTCTGCGACAACGACGCCGGTTCTTCGAGAACGCCTACCGGCGCTCGACGGTCTACGTCTACTACGACCGGGGACACAATTCGGAGTTGATCGGGTTCGCTGCCGTTCGACGAGACGGGTACATTCTCTTTCTGGCGGTCGATCCGACCTATCGTGACGAAGGATTCGGCAAGCGTCTCATCGCTCGGACAGCCGAGGATCACCAATCAGTCTCCTGTCACGCACGGACGACCAATCAGTCCGCCATGCAGTTCTATCGCCACATCGGCTTCGAGATCAAACGACGGATCGACAACTACTACGAGGACGGTGGCGACGCCTACTACCTCACGCTCGGGGACGACGACGGCATCATCGATCGGTTGCAGGGTCTTCTCACTCGCTGAAGCGAACGCAGATCCCACACTGACGACTCCCAGCACCTGCTGTCGTTCCCTGTCGGGGACTTTGGCCGACCGACAATCATTTTCGTCCCCTCCGCGAACCCGGGAGCGATGGAGGAGCGAACTCGCGCGTATCTTCGGGGCCGGTTCGGCGACTACTATCGACGGACCGAACCGCTACCGCCGCCGGACGCCCACGAACGCGAATGGGGCTACATCCCCTGGACCGACAGCCCCGGCGAAACGATGGTTCGCCACCAGTCGCTGCTGGATATGGGCGACCTCGAATCGTTCCTCGCCAGGGAACGACCACGGCACGTCTACTTCTCGGCCGGCCGGTACACGGACCCCGGCGCCGGGTCGATGAGCGCCAAGGACTGGCGCGGCTCGGACGTCGTCTTCGATCTGGACGCCGACCACCTGCCGTCGGTCGATCCCACCCAGGCCACCTACGCCGAGATGCTCGCTGCCTGCAAGGATGCACTCTTTCGCCTGCTTGACTTTCTGGAGAACGACTTCGGGTTCGAGGACCTGACGATCGTGTTCTCGGGCGGTCGCGGTTATCACGTTCACGTTCGCGACGACGGGATTCAACAGCTCGAACGCGAAGCCAGACGCGAGATTGTCGATTACGTACGCGGGATCGGACTCGATCTGGACGGGCTCGTGACGACCGAGATGCGCGGGAATGTGACCGCGCGCACACTCCGAACCGAGGGGGGATGGGGCAAGCGCGTCCACGAGGCACTGCTTGCCTTCGTCGACGAAGTCGAAGCACTCCCTGAGGAACAGGCCATGACCAGACTCCAGGACCTGGAGGGGATCGGCGAGGGGCGGGCGAAGACAATCCGTGGCGCGATCGAGGAAAACCGCGAGGCGATCGAAGACGGAAACATGGAGGCGGGCGGGCCGGGGATCCGCAAGCTCGTCGAGGCGATCACCGGGGACGTCATCGAGGGGCAAAACGCACCGATCGACGAACCGGTCACGACCGACACGAACCGACTCATCCGACTGCCGGGCAGCCTTCACGGCGGGAGTGGCCTTGCCGTCCGGAAGCTGTCCCGGGACGAACTTGCGGAGTTCGATCCGCTCGTCGATGCCGTCCCGGAGACGTTTGTCGGCCACGAGATCACCGTCGAAGTGACAGCTCCTGGAACCGTTGAACTCGGTGGCGATAGCTTTACACTCCCGGAGGGAGTTACTTCCGTTCCGGAGTACCTCGGCGTGTTCCTCATGAGTCGTGGACGCGCCGAGAAGGGCCAAGAGTGAGGGAGAACCGCCGAACATCATGGACTTAGACGAGATCCAATCGGTACAGAGTCGCGAGCGCCAGACCGACAGCCTCCAGCAGCTTCGCGATTCGTTTTACGAGGAAGCCGGGCAGTTCGTCCGCTCGTTGCGGGCCGAGCGCGAGCGCGCGGCCGAGGCCGCCGAGGATCCGTTCGACTCTCCGAAAGTCGCCCGTCTCTCGGACGACATCGACACGGCCGAACAGACGCTGCAGGCCATCTACGAACGCCGCGTCGGCAAGGTCGTCAAAATGGCATCGCTCGCGGCCGCGGACATGCCCACCGAGGAAGAGGGACTCACAACCGAGGAGCGGGATCTTTTCGAGGATCTTGTGGATTCGATCGAATCGAACCGCCAGCGCGTGTTCGACGTCCTCGACGGCGAATCCATGGCTGTCGCCGGCCAGACCGAGTCCCCGGTCGATGATGACCCGTCGGCCGCCTCGGAAGGAACAACTGGGGAGCGCCCGCCCTCGACAGCGTCATCGACGGACGCGTCGGATTCGACCGGAGCGCCGCCTGAGCCAGCGGAGAGTCGCTCAGCAGCCACTGACGACGAGGTGCCCGCGGCCGACTTGATGCGTGGGAGTTCGACAGCCGACGGTGGACAAACGGATCCGGATACTGGAGCGTCGTCAGCACCAGCCGACGACACGAAAGTGCCGGCGGCTGGGGGCGATGGACCCGATCCGACGACGCGACGGGACGGCGGTCCGCCCGGTTCTGTGGCCGAAGACGGGGACGGCTCGGCGTCCACAACGGCCGATGTCGAACGGACGACCGTCCGGATCACGAGCGATGTCGGCGAGATACTCGGTGTCGACGAGCGTACCTACGATCTCGTGGCCGAAGACGTGGTCACGCTGCCGGCGACCAACGCCGAGCCCCTCGTCGAGCGCGGGGCTGCGGAGACGCTCCGGTAAACGTCGTGAATGGCTGGCTATTTTCCGAGCGGTTGCGACACTATTCGAAGAGCCCTTCGTATCGGGATCACTCCGCCTCGCTCCGAGATCCGATCGTCACTTCCAGCGTCTCGGTCGCACCATCCCGAAGGACCCGAATCGTGGCCGGCTGTCCGACCTGGGTTTCGAGTGCGAGGACGCTCCCCAACTGCTGGCTGGTCGGCGTCGGTTCGCCTTCGATATGCGTGATCACGTCGCCGCCGACGGGTATCGATTGGCCATTGACGACCGTTTCTTCGGTCGCGCCTTGCAGAACACCGTCCGACGGATCGCCCTCGATGGTCTCCGTCACGTAGACACCCGAGGCTTCCGAAAGGTCGTTAGCTTCTGCCACTGCTGGGGTGACGTCGAGCAGCCGGATACCGAGGTAGGGATGCTCGTACGAACCCGTCTCGATCAACGCCGGGACGACGTTGCGTGTCAACGCACTGGAGATGGCCAGTCCGATATTGTCACCCTGGCCGGCGCTGATGACGCCGACGACCTCTCCCTCCAGGTTGACGAGCGGCCCTCCGCTGTTGCCCGGATTCACGGCTGCGTCGGTCTGAATCGTATCGGGGATCGAGAACTCGCCTGGGCTCGACAGTGTCCGGTCGACACCGCTGACAATGCCCGCCGAGACTGACCCCGAGAGTCCATATGGATTCCCGATCGCAACCACTTCGGTTCCGACAGCCGGTTCGTCTTCGACGAGCGACAACGAACCGGCGGCGGGTGGGTGCTCGTCAACGGACAAGACCGCAAGGTCGCTATCGCTGTCCGTGCCGACGACAGACGCCTCCCGCCACCCGGTCGAAGGATAGCGGACGTACAGTTCCTCGGCGTTCGAAACCACGTGTTCGTTCGTCACGAGGTGGCGCTCGTCGTAGACGAACCCGCTGCCGGTTCCCGCCGTCCCAAAGGGCGTGATGACCCTGATCTGGACAACCGAATCGCTAACTGATCGGTAGACGTCGGCGTACCGTGACCGATCATCGGTCGCGGGCTCGTCAACCTGGTTTTCGACGGTAGTGTTCGTCGTCGGTGCCGACTGCTCGGACGCAGACGTGGCGACATCTCCGGTCGGTGACTCGACGCAGCCAGCGAGACCGAGCACGGCCATGGCACCGAGAGAGTGCAGAAACCGCCGTCGAGAAGGGCGATCAGCGAGCATACGTAGCCAACGGTATCTCGCCGGATAAACGCTTGGCTGACTCCTCCGGCCGTCTGCAGCATGGTTTCATCGAGGACGACAACACCCCAGGCAGCCAGCATCGCGCTGGCCTCATCGCGGGCGCGGCGGTCGTCCCGATTCGGGTAACGCAACAATTACCGACCCATCCATCGACCGTTCCGGCAGCTGCAAGATTAAGTGTGCGACGCGAGTAAACCCGTCTGACCCATGGAACTCACCTGGTATGGTCATTCAACCTGGAGCGTCGAGGTTGCAGACACCCGCTTGCTGATCGATCCCTTCTTCGACAACCCGAAGACGTCGCTGTCGCCCACGGACGTCGAGCGCCCCGACTTCGTCCTGTTGACCCACGGCCACGCCGACCACATCGCAAACGTCGGCGCGTTCCCGGACGCGACCGTCGTCGCGACGCCGGAGCTAGCCAGTTATATCGAAGCCGAACACGGCAACGAGACCGTCGGGATGAACCTCGGCGGGACAGTCGCGGCCGGCGAGGCGTTCGTGACGATGCATCGGGCCGATCACACCAACGGCATCAACACGGGCTACGAGATCGGGTCGGCGGGGATGCCCGCCGGCTTCGTGATCTCCGACGCCGAACCGACCCGAAAGAGCGACGACGAGACGACGGCGTTCTACCACGCCGGCGACACCGGGCTGATGACGGAGATGCGCGACGTGATCGCCCCGTTCCTCGAACCCGACGCCGCGGCGATCCCGATCGGCGATCACTTCACGATGGGGCCGGAGCAGGCCGCCGTCGCCGTCGACTGGCTCGACGTCGAGGACGCCTTCCCGATGCACTACGACACGTTCCCGCCGATCGAGCAGGACGCCGAGGCGTTCGCCCGCGAGGTCAAAGCCGTCGGCAGCGACGCCGACGTTCACGTTCTCGACGGCGACGAGACCTTCGAGCTCTGAACAGCAAAACGGCTCACCCGTCGACCGGTCACAGCGTCGCTTCGGTGTCGATCCCGTAGACTGCGGCGGGCGTCTCGACGTGGGCTGTGCGGATCGCATCGTCGTAGCCTTCCGCCCGCATCCATTCGACCCGCCGGGGGACAGTCTTCGGGCCGAGCACCGCCCCTGGTCGATCGGGATCGTCGATGAAGTCGGTCTCCATCAGGAACGGCTCATCCGCTTCGACGGCAATCTCCAGCTCGTCCTTGTTCGAGAGGACGCTCTTGGTCGGCCCGTCGAGGCGGCCTTCCGAGTAGTGCTTGACGACGCGGTCAGCCGGCAAACCACGGTTTTCGGCCCACTCGGCGACCTCGGTGAAGTCCTGGCCGCCCTCCGTGTGGAGCTGGACCGCACAGCCGGTTTCGGCACCCAACTCGAAGGCGTGTTTCATCACGTCGTTCGAGGCTTCCCAGACAGGATCGCCCACGTCGTAGTGCGGCCGACCGGATTTGAGGGCGAGTGCCGGACCCTCGGCGACGTACTCGGCCGCGATGTCGAGGCCCGCTTGCATGATATCGCGGGCTTCGTCGGGGGTGTACCCCCGTCCCGTCAGCTTCGATATCAGCGCGGGATGGACACCGAGGACCGGCCAAGCACGGCCCGGCAGGACCTCGGTGGCTCGTTCGACGACGTCGATCGTCGTCTCGAACACCGCCCGGAAGATCGATTCGTCGTCGCCGACGTCTTCCAGCATCCAGGAGGGTTTGTTGACGACCAGCAGATGCGTGCCGCCGGCATTGACGAAGTCCTCGACGGCGTCGATTCCACGACCGTGCGCGGGATCGAGGTGGAGATGATCATCCAGGATCGGCGTGTCGGGCTCGTCGGTCATGTCCTACCCTGTGGGTGTTTGATCCAAAAGGCGTTCGTCTCCGGGTGTCTGGCCGACGCCGTCAGCCCTCGAGCGAATGGCTCTCGTGGGCAGTGTTCGACAGCGCATCGGAGCGTCCGTGTTCGCCCGGCGCGATCGCAACCGTTCGACAGCCCCGATCGGCCGCGACCTCCAGCGCAGGTTTGAAATCAGTGTCTCGGGAAGCGATCACCAGCGTTTCGATGCGAGCCTCGCTTGCGGCTCTCGTCGCGTCGACGGCGAGTTTGACGTCGACGTCGCCGCTGGTTGTGACGACCGCAAAGCCGCGGGCTTCGCCGGCCTGGATCAGGCCCGGGGTGGCATGTTCGTCGAGATAGAGCCGGGCCGCCCCAATACGACCGTATTCGGTGGCGATCGCGCGCAGGTCGTCGAGGTCGACGTCGAACTCCTCCCGGAGGACGTTCGGTCCGTCGACGTACAGTCCGACGCCGTCCGCTCGGTCACCCCGGAAACGGCCCAACAGACTCATATCCCTCCCGACGACGGGGCCGAACTTGGAGGTTCCGTCTCGGCCGGTTCCTGGGTGAGCATAACACGGCACAGTCCCGGGACGAATTGACGGCATTTATTAGGGTCCAGTCCGTCGATCCGAGTGTAGTTCGGACACGCTCGGTTGGTGTAGTCCGGCCAATCATCTTGGCCTTTCGAGCCGAGGACCAGGGTTCAAATCCCTGACCGAGCATGGATTTTCGAGCGAACAACGTGAGCGAGAACCATCCACGCGCAGGAACGGATTTGAACCACGGCAGACCGAGTGAAGCGAGGTCTGGCATCGGGTTCAAATCCCTGCCGGGAAGCATCCGGACACTCACGCCGAATAGCGGCGCCATACTCTCAGTTCGTTGTGTCGGACAGCAGGTGCGATTCGGTCACCACACCGTCCAGCGGTAGTTACCCTTCGGAAGGTTCGAGTCCCCGTTCGAGTTCGATCTCTTCGTCACCGACCTGAACAGTCACCGTCAGCGATTCCGCGTCCGGGACTTCGAACGTGCGTTGGCCGTCGACGCCAGTCGTCCCGACCGGTTCGTCGTTCACGACGACCGTCGCATTCTCGACGGGATTGCCGCCCCGCATCACGGAGACTGTCGCGTTCTGTGAGACGGTCCCGACGAACGTCGCAGTCAGTTCGTCGTCGGCAGTATCGGCCTCTGAGTCCGCCTCATGGGTTTCGAATTCGGCCTCGAGTTCCGTCTCGGCGTCTCCGGCCGTCATTTCGATCGCCACCTCGTCCGCGTCCGGGACCTCGAAAGTGGTCCGTCCGTCTGCATCGGTCGGTTCGACCGTGTTGCCGTTGACGAGGACCGTGGCGTTGGCGACCGGTTCGCCGCCGCGTTTGACGTCGATCGTGGCGTTGTCCCCCCGAGTGACGTTGCCGAGGAACGTCGCTTGTAGTTCGTCTTCCCGTTCGTCGTCATCCGTCGGTTCGATCGGGACGTCCGTGCCGGATTCGCCGATGACCGGTTTGAGGATGTACTTTCCGCTCTTGCCGGCCTTGTGCACGGTGATGTCGAAGACGAAGTCTACCGTCGATCCATTGTCGACCGTGAAGGGTTTCTGGATCTGGAGTTTCTCACTCGGGAGTTTCACGCGGACTTCTTCGCCATTCTGCAACGTCGCATTCACGTTACCGACGTGGACAAACACCGTGGAGTAGGTGCCGTTCGAGAGGTTGTACTGGCCGATGAGTGTGGCGTTCGGTCCCTGGAGCGCGGTCAGATCAACAGTCGCGTTGTCGACGTCACGTTCGACCCAGCCGCCCTTGTCTTCGGCCGCACGTTCGAAGCCGACGCGCGTGACTGTGACGTTGAGGTGCTGGAAGTCCCCCATCGCGTTCTGTTCGTCACTGATGTAGAAGGCCACCGATCCACCGCCAGTTGGCGCTCCCGTCGGCGAGTCACTGACCTGACTCGCACCCGTGGTCGCGCTTTCGGGGGTGCCGGAGAGCCCACCGGCACAGCCAGCCACGAGGAGAACACCAGCGACAACCAGTGCGTGAAGGGTATGTTGTCTCATACAACTCGAGTGAATGGTCCTGCGATATTTGAATCGGGCCGACCGTCCATCTCAGTTTCGTCTGTTTAATTCCGTTTACTCGACCACGTCCGCCGTTTTCCAGTCTCTCATTCCGTTTCGCTGGATCGCGGAACCTCCGTTCGATTGAGATTGCTCGATCGTATCAGCGCGTGTGCCGTCAGGAGATGGGCGCTATGATCGAAACGGGGACACCCGGCGCGGTGCTCGAAGAAGCGCTGGTTGGGACACCGAGGATAGGGTCACGAACGATCTGAATCGTGAAAACGAATTTGGAGCGTCTGGGCGGTTCAAGGTATCACAGTGCGAAACCAGCGATGATGAACACCGAGCGAATCGGACTGATCGGCGTCACCCTGTTGCTGGTCGTCGGTGGGGTCGCTACCATACTCGCACCGACGATCGTGACAGGACCTGGGCGCGCACCGGCGGAAGCCAGTGTGACCACCACGACGACTGCGGACGGCGGCCTCGGGTCGTTGTTCGGTCTCACGCTTTGGGGCGTTACTGTTCTCTTCGGGGGCACCGCTCTCCTGTGGACTGTGCTGACCTACGTGTTTGGATCGGGATACGAACCGCCGTCGAACGAGTACGGACTGGAAGACGTACAGGTGAGAATCATGACCGTCGACGCCACAGCGGTCGTCCAGGAGACGGTCGATTCCGTGCCGGACGAGCTGACAGACGTTCACGTGATCGCCGAAAAGCCCATCGACGTGAGAGGAGCGACGGTGCACGTCGTCCCTGACGACTTTGCGTGTCAGGCCGTTCGGAAGGGGCGCGCTCAGGAGTGGGCCCGCCGGGCGCTCTCGACCGATCGTGAATTCGTCCTCTACCTGGACGAGGACAGCATCGTCGAGTCCTTCGACGGGTTGCCCGACGCCGATGTCGTCCAGTTGCGTGAGAAGCCCCGACGGACTGGTTCCAGCCTGAGTTTTCTGGCTGACGTCTACCGCATGGGCGTTCAGATCGAACAGCGAGCGTTCGCCCGCCTGTCGATCCCGCTGTTCGCCTGGGGCGGCGGCATCGCTGTCCGAACCGAGGTCGAAGACACTGTCACCTGGGATCGCGAGACGCTCGTCGAAGACACGGCCTTCGTCTGGACGGCGTTCCAGGATCACGATTTCGATTTCGCGTTGTCGGCGGCAGTCTGTCGAAACGAGGCCCCGCCGTCGTTGTACGATCTCTTCCAGCAACGTCGCCGGTGGTCGGCCGGAAACCTCCAGACGGCGAAGATTCTCCCCCTCCGCTATGAACTCCTGACGCGCGTTCGAAACTACACGTGGGGGCTGTCGCCGATCGTCATGCTGGTCGTGGTGCCGCTGTCGGCCCTCGGCGCGTCCGTGGGACACAGCGGGGCCTTTCTCGCGGCGTCACTGGGGTTGGCGCTGTTCACTGCATTCTGGTTTATCCGCGGGGTCGTCTACTACGGCGAGGACTACCACGTCTGGATGCTCGCGCTCCCACTGGCACCCCTTGTCACGGTTGTCCACGCGCTGGGGACCGTCCTGGGAATCCTCAGTCCGCCAGAAGGGTTCCGTGTGACCACGAAAGTCGGTTCCGGGTAGGCAATCTCGATCCGTTCGATGGATTCGGCCACACACATCGATCCTGCCGAGCAGTCCGCTTCGGAATGCCACGCCACAGAGCCCCACCACTCCCCACCAGGATTCATGGATTGCCCTCGAACCGAACGCTGAGAAGTAAATGGGATCCGATAGGTCTGAAAAGGTATTTCAGCGGGACAGACAATGGTCGGTCAGTGGCAAACAGTAGATCCGTCGTCCTCGCTGCGCTCTTTGCGAACGGGGCAATCGCTATCCTGAAGTTCATCGGCTTTCTGCTCACGCAAAGCCCAGCAATGCTCTCGGAGACGTATCACAGCATTTCCGACACGGGCAACCAGGTGTTCCTGCTCGTTGGCATCCGGTACGGCAAAAAGTCGGCATCCCGGGCGCATCCATTCGGCTACGGGAAAGCCCAGTTCTTCTATAGTTTCCTCGTGTCGGTGCTCCTGTTCGGCATCGCGGGGTGGGAGAGCGCCAAACACGGGTTCAACGCGATTATGCACCACGAGGCGGCTGCGCTGTCCGGCACCGTGACACAGTTCGGAATGACGGTCCCCGCGATATGGGTGAACTACACCGTCCTCGTCGGTGGAATCCTCTTCGAGGGATGGGCCTTTAGCAAGGCATATGCAGGTATGCAATCCGACATCGACGAATACGGATGGAACGGGTTCCTCGAGGCGTTCCGGAAAACGTCGAACGTGACGACGCTCACGGCGTTCACCGAGGACACGATCGCGCTGATCGGGTTGGTGTTAGCCCTCGGTGGTGTGTTCCTCACAGATTTCACAGGGAATCCGCTGTTCGACGCGACCGCTGCCCTGCTCATCGGCCTCATGCTCATGGGCTTTGCCATCGCCCTGGCCTGGGAGAACAAACGCCTGTTGTTGGGCGAGAGCCTCCCGGAGTCCGAAGAGAAACGCCTCCGGAAGATCATCCGAGAGTGGGACGGCGTCGCCGAAATCGTCGATTTTCGGACCGTCTACTTCGGCCCCGAAAACGTGCTTGTCTCCAGTGACGTGGCCTTCGGTTCCGGCCTCGACACCAGCGAGATCGATACGCACATCACGGACATGGAAAACGCCATTATCGACGCGTATCCGGATATCCGGAAAGTGTACATCGAACCCGAGACGAAACCATCACAAGACGACTGACTGTTGGGGACGTAGTTTTGGCGTGTGAATGGGGAAACTAGCCCACGATCTCTGAACCGGTCTTGGCGACAGCCGATTTCCTGTCGAGACCGAAGTGCCTCCCAGAGTCATGGATAGCAGTGGCGACAGCGTGTTGCCGTACGATGCGAGCAACGGGAGTGGAGCGTATCGCGTTGTTTTACCCGTCACTCGTCATATGGAGCCGGAGACGATACCAGATCCCACGCGACCCGCCGCTTCAGGACGGATGGTCCTCACGATCAGACACCAGCAAACTGTCGTGAGCAATGCCCGAACGCCAGTGGGTTCTTTGCGATAATACCAGGACAGGAGCCCTGTCGTAGCGGTTTGGCGCGCTTCGTGAGATTGGTGAGTGGAGGCCGGAAGACGCCCTCCTGGAACTGAGAGATGATGGTCGAGATGCCGAAGGCCGTTCCGATTCTCGACTCTCGAAGAGCGACCGTATCCGCCATGGCCAATCCATCTCAGAACAAGTAGAACGCGCCGCCGAAGAACCCAACAGTCACGACCAGTCGACCCACACTCCCGGCGAACGTCGCCAGCGCGAACCGTCCGTAGTCACGTTCGAGGATGGTAAACGCGTAAATCGAGATCGTGTCCGGAAATCCGGGTACCGACAGCGCGAGGGCGAGGCCGACATAGCCGAACTCCCTGGCGAGCTGGACCGTCTTGCGTTCGGACCACTCGATGACGTCGAATCGGGACTCCTGGATCCATTTGACGAGCGGGCCGTACTCTTTGGCTTCCTGGCCGATATGGAACGCGAAGACGCTCCCGGCTGCTTTGCCGAGTCCGCTGACGAGGATGATGACAGCCAGGGTCCAGTTGGACGACAGTCCGAGTCGCATGTGGCTGGCCGGCACCAGGACGATTTCGCTAGGGAGTGGCAACACGAAGGCGATCAGAAACGAGTAGATCGCGATCACGACCAGTCCGATCGGCCCGGTCGCCGAGCGCACCATATCCTCGAGAACGGCCAGCCCACCGCTGGACGCGAGGAAATCCCAGAGCGGGGCCAGCAGTCCGACGATGACGTCACCGGTGACGACGAGCGGGAGGGCGGCAGTCACGGCGAACGCTTACGCGTCAACTGTCGTAAACCTTAATGTTCCGGACGAGCCCCGCCGGATCAATACCAGTCGAGATCGGCGACGAACGAGCGGAGCATCGATCGCGTGACGTGAGGCATACACACGACGCGCATCTCGCCGGACCCGGTCTTCGTGACTCGCCAGCCACGGTCGCGTAACTGCTCGATCAGCGAGAGCGAAACGTCGGCAGCCAGCAGTGGGAGTTCGGGGCCGACGACCGTATAGCCGCGATCGGCGAGTGCGTCGGCGAGCCACTCGGCGTTGTCCATCGACGCGTGGTACTGTCGACGATAGCCCTCGGGCCACAGCGCCTCCATGGCAGCGACTGCGCTGGCGACGCCCGCGCCGCTTCTGGTCCCGGTCAGGGTGACTTGCGAGCGCGACTCCAGATACGGCGTGTCGATCGCCAGCTCGTCGAGGAGATCACTCGAACGCGCGAGGAAGCCACCGGCGGGGACCACTGCCTGGCCCGCTTTATGTGGGTCGATCGTCATGGTGTCGATCTCGGCGTGGCCGAAATGCCACGCGAAGTCCGTGAACGGCAGGAAGAAGCCACCGAAAGCGGCGTCGACGTGCATCAACGCGCCGGCCTCGTCGGCCAGGTCGGCGAGTGCGGGGATCGGGTCGACGTGGCCGTACTCGGTGGTGCCCGCGACACCGACGACGGCGACAGTGTCGTCGTCGATCGCGTCGGCCATCGCCTCGACGTCGGCCCGGTAGTCCGTCGTCGGAATCCGGCGCAATTCAACGTCCAGCATTTCGGCGGCCTTCGTGAAACTGAAGTGGGCGCTGTCGGGCACGACGACGTTCGGGTCAGTTGTCTCCGCCCGGTTACGCGCGATCCTGACTGCCTGAACGTTGGCCTCGGTCCCGCCGCTGGTGACGTAGCCCGTGGGGTCGCCGAGACCGGTGATCTCCCCCAACAGCTCGACGGCCCGACGTTCGAGGTCGGTGACCGTCTGGTAGGTCCCGGGATCGCCCGGGTTCGTCGCGAGGAATCGTTGCGCTGCCTCGCGAGCCGCTGGATGTGGTTCAGTACACATCGAGGAGAGAACGCGTTCGAAATCCTGCGGCTCGGCTCGCTGCATGGGCACATATTCGGGCTTGATCGGTTTATCCGTTCCGCTCGTCGCAGTACTGTCGGTGTCAGCTCCGCACCGATGGGTCAGACTTCGATGATGTCCCCGTCCTCGATGTCCGGAATGGAAATGTCGCCGGTCAGTGTCGTCACGGCCTGCCCGCCGACGAAGACGCCGTCTTCGACGCGAACCTGCACCCGCCCGGGACGATCCAGGAAGTCCCCCTGTTCACACCGGACCGTGGTGGCGTCGATCTCGGCGAACCGGTCAAGATACGCCGCGACCGCACCGCTTGCCGTCCCAGTAACGGGATCTTCGTCGACGCCGACGCCCGGCGCGAACAGCCGGCCATGCACTGTCGACTCTCGATCGAGGGTGTCGAACGTGAACGCGTACAGCCCGGTCGCGTCGTGTTCGTCACAGAGGCGCTCGATCGCCGCCAGGTTGGGCGCGATGTCACCCAACTGCTCGAAGTAGTTGACGGGGACGACGAGAAATGGCATCCCCGTCGACGCCCGGGCGATCGGGAGATCCATGCCGACGCCGGCGAACGCTGTCTCGGTCAATCCGAGGATCTCGGCCAGCCGGTCATAGCCGATGTCGACCGACCGAACGTCGGGGTCGTCGCCCGCCATCCAAACCGTGCCGTCGGCTTCGATCTCGATAGAGAGCGTCCCGAGGTTCGTCGAAATCGAGTGGTCGCCGGCGCCGAGGTCGCCCTGCTCGAACAGCCGAGCGTGAGCGGCGATCGTCGCGTGTCCACAGAGATCGACCTCGTTCTCGGGCGTGAAATATCGAAGCGTCCGGTCGGCATCCTCGGCCGAGCGGACGAAAGCCGTCTCGCTCGCGCCGAGTTCCGCGGCGATAGCTTGCATCTGATCGTCGGTCAGGTCCTCGCCGTCGGGAACGACGCCGGCCGGATTCCCGGCGAAGGACTCCGTCGCGAACGCGTCGACGAGCGAAACGTCGAGCGATTCGGTTGACATACCACGTGCTGGGACCACCAGGGGGATATGTCCACCGACGTCAGTCCGGCGCTACTGATTGTCCTCGCCCGTCACCCGTCGCACCCACGACGCAACGTCCTCGACGACTGCGCGGGAGACGTTGTTCGGCTGGAAGTACTCGGCCGGTGACGGCTGGCCCTCGCCCGGCATGAAGAGATGGTTCAGGTCGGCGTAGGACCGGAAGGTGACGTTCTCCCGGTCACCGAGGGCCTGCTGCCACTGGTTGTATCCATTCTCGACCGTGACCTGGTAATCACGCTCGCCCTGGAAAATGGCGAGGGGCACGTCGAGTTCCTTGGCCGTCGCCACCTGATCGTATTCCTGGACAGTCCGCCAGAAGGGACGCCCGCCGAGGCCGAAGCGGATCTCATCCTCACTGATGTCCAGCGACCGAATTCGTTCGACCGTTTGTTCGACCGCCTGGAGTTGGGTCGCCTCCTCGTCGCTGAGTTCCCCGTCCAGACGGAACAGGTACTCCTGTTGCTCCGGAATGACGTCCAGTAGTGGGCGAGCGTTGCCAGCCAGCATGACTGCACCCGCAACCGAGCCGTCGCGGTCGGCGATCCGCGGTGCAGTCATCGCGCCGATGGAGTGACCGACGACGACAGTTCGGGAGGGGTCGATCCGGGGGTGTTCACGGAGGACGCCAAGCGCCGTCAACGCGTCGTCAGTGACCTTCTCGTCGAGCGTGAGCGCGGCCCGATCGACGTCACAGGCATGCGTTCGCTTGTCATACCGGAGGACGGCGACGCCACGGCTCGCCAGCCCCCACGCGAGATCCTTGAACGGTTTGTTCGGCCCCAGCGTCTCGTCCATGTCGTTGGGGCCTGATCCGTGGACGAGGACGACGCCGGGGATCGACTCCTCGCCTGTCGGGAGCGTGAGCTTTGCGGGGAGTGAGCAGGTTTCGGTGGCCGCGATCGTTCGATCGACTTCCTCGAACGCCGACTGGTTGACGTACTCCGGCGGGGAATAGGAGCCGCCCGACGCCGGGAAAAACAGCCCGACGATCGTTGCGGTGTCGTCGAAGACGAGCCGGACCGCCTGTCGACCGCCGGTGAAGCGCGCGAGGACCACGGTGACGTGATACCCGTCCGATCGGCTGTACTCCGCTCCGGCGAGTTCGACGAACTGCCCGAGGGACGCAGTCTGGGTGGTCCAGATCGATTCGAGCTGCTCGGCGTCAACCTGGGCGGCGAACTGTTCGGAAAACGCGTAGTCGTCCATGATCGCGGCGTACTCGCCGGCAGCGAGTTGGTTGACGAACGCCCGTCCGGTCTCTTTGAGTGTCTCCGGATCGATGGATTCCGTCTCAGTCGGTTCGGTCGTTTCTGTGGGCTCGTCGGTCGCTGTCGACTCGCTCGGTTCCGGTGTCGCCGTGTCGGTTTCCGGCGTCGAGGCTGTCGTGGACACCGCTGTCGTCGTGGTGCTCGTCGGTGTCGTCGATTCGTCGTCCTCCGAACAGCCGGCCAGCGACGCCCCGGAGAGGGCAATGCACGTCTGGAGGAAACGGCGGCGAGTTCGCATACGGAGCCATCCGTCGGCGAACCTCTTAAGCGGATGTCCCAAGCTACAGTGGCTGAAGCCGACTCGCATGTAAAACCCTAATTGTGGCCGTCCCCTGGCTTCGCCCGGTGACTACCTGAATGGCCGACCTGCCGGAGGAATTCCCCTGTACCATCACGAACTGGGAGTACATCTACGGGCTGTGCCGGGATGTCAGCGACGACGTCAAGGCCGACGACTTCGAGCCCGACGTCGTCGTGTCGCTGGCCCGTGGCGGCTGGTTCGCCGGTCGGACGCTGTGTGACTTTCTCGGACTGGACGACCTCACGAGCCTCAAGATCGAACACTACGTCGGGACCGCGGCCAAGAGCCAGGAGCCCGAGGTTCGCTACCCGATGCCAGAAGGCTCGGTCGCTGGCAAGGACGTCCTGATCGTCGACGACATCGCCGACACCGGCCAGTCGCTCGAACACGCCTACGAATACGTGAGCGAGCGCGATCCGAACGCCGTCCGAACCGCCACGTTGCAGTTGCTCCAGACCAGCGAGTTCGAGCCGGACTTCGTCGGCGAACGCCTGGCGGAGTGGGTCTGGGTCGTCTACCCCTGGAACTTCATCGAGGACATGACCGATCTGATCAGTAGCGTCATGGCGAAGGCCGACGCCGAAACCTTCAGCGAGGAGGACGTCCGGTCGCTGTTGCGTTCCTATCACGAGGTCGATCCGATAGAGATGGAGATCGCCCAGCCCGACCGCATGGCCGAGGTGCTCACGGAGATGGAACGTCGCGGCGTGATCGAGTATGCCGGCGAGGACGCCTGGCGGCTCGCTGCGGAGGACTGACGCCGCTCGCGGTCGACCGCACAGCTTCGAGCGAAGTCGAAGGGATTGTGATCACCCCCGACGAATCAGCCGTCAGTGTTCGGCATCCAACCGAGTTCGCTGCTGGGCATCTTCGGGACGGCTATCCTGCCGATCATCGCCATCGCAGCCGCCGGGTTCGTCCTCGGGCGGGTCAAAGACGTCGAGGCCGGCCCGCTGAACACCATCACGGTCTACGTGCTGGTGCCCGCGCTGGTCTTTCATACCCTGGTGATGACGCCGATGGACGGCGAGACGGTCCTGCTCGTCGCCGTCGGCGTCCTCGCCGTGACGCTGGTCATGCTGGCCATCGCCGGCGGGGTCGGGCGGCTCGCGGGCCGGACCGAGCCCCTGCTGGGGGCGTTCGTCCTGTCGGCCGCCTTCGCCAACTCGGGGAACTTCGGCATCCCGCTCTCGAAGTTTGCCTTCGGCGAGTTCGGCGAGAGCACGGCGGTGCTCTACGCGGCGGTCCAGGGCGTGCTCCTGTACACCCTCGGGACGTACGTCGCAGCGCGGGGCAGCGGCGGGGCGCTCGCCGGCGTCCGTCGCGCGGCCCGGATCCCGCTGGTGTACGTGGTCGTCGTCGCGCTCGGCGTCCGCTGGCTCGGCCTCGCCCCGGCGGCCGGTTCATCGGCCATGGAGACGCTCCGGCTCGTCGGCGACTCCTCGATCCCGGTCATGCTACTCATCCTCGGGATCCAGCTCTCGGGGACGGACTACGGCGCAGCCATCGGCCAGGTGGGGCTCTCGAACCTGCTCAAACTCACGGTCGCACCGGTCGTCGCCGTCGGAATCGCGTTCGTCCTGGGCTTCGAAGATCAGACGGTCGCGCGTGTATTCATCCTCGAATCAGCTGGCCCCACCGCAGTCACGCCGATCATTCTGCTGGGCGAATTCAGCGAGCACGGCGACGGGCCGATCGGCCCCGCGGAGTTCGCCAGCACCGCGATCCTGACGTCGACACTGCTGAGCATCCCGATACTGACCGTCCTGATCGCACTCCTCAGGGGCGGCGTCGTGATCTAGGCGGCCCCGTCAGGGTCGCCGCTTCCGGCCGTCGTCGTGAACGTATCGCAACGCCGCGTAGTACCGGTCCCGGTCGAACCGATCCTCGCTCGCGGCGATGCGCTCGCTGATTCGCTCCGGCGTCATGGTTGTGAGTATGAGCCACACTAACATAATGGTTTTTCATCCAAAATGTGAGGGGACTGCCCCCCAGATCCGCTGACGAAAAGTGCCACAAATGGTTGGCAGTTCACTCGGCCGCCGTCGATTCGGGGGGTTGGATCCACAGGTCCCCGAAGTACTCGTCCTGCTCGAGGACGATCCGGCCCTGGTTTGACAGAAAGAGCAGGCCCAGGAACGACTCGATGCGTGAGCCGGCGGCACCGTCGACTTCGGCAAACAACACCGCGTCGCGCCCGGCGTCGAACTGCGTCTCGATCTTCGTGGCGACGGACTCGACGAGTTCCTCGACGTTCTCGCCGTGGGCCGTCCCGGTCACGTCCTCGACAGTGGGCTCGGCGTCCTCCCGCATGTCGTCGTCCATCCGGTAGTCGAGTTCCTGGGTCCCGCGGCGGAATCCACGCGGGGAGTCGCTGGTGTCGTACTCCCTGGACTCCTTCCAGTCGGCGGACCGCTCGGCCTCCCGAAGCTCGCGGACGAGGTCTTCGAGCGTGTCGGGCGTCCCGCGTGCCCGTTTGCGGTCGAGTCGCCGGTCCATCTCGTCCTCTAAGGCGTCGAACGGATCGCTATCTCCCCCCGAAAGATCGCCGGCGGCGAACGGATCGGCCAGTTCGTCCACCGCAGGTTCCTCGGCAGGGTCGTCGTCTTCCAGCAGCGCGTCGCTTTTCAGCCGCAACAGGACACTCGCGTAGAACAGCGCCCGCCCGGACGTCCGGAGGTCGGCCTCGTCGAGACGTTCGAGGAACTTGTCGGTCACTCGCACCACGTCGATGTCCCACGGGTCGATCTCGTCGTCCTCCGCCAGCCCGACCAGGACTTCGACGGGTTCGACCTCACCGTCCGCATCCAGTGACGGCTGGGTAAATCCCCCGGACCCCGTCATCACATCTGTCCCGCCGTCCGGCCGTGTCTGTTCCCCCTTCTCAGTGTCTACTTGTTTGTTCTCACTCATCAATTCCTCCTCAGTCATCCGCGGGCACCTCCTCGGTGAGATCGATCCCCGTCACGCTACTCACGTTATCGCCCTGCATCGTGACGCCGATGGCTCGCTCGGAGCGCTCCAGCATCGCCGAGCGATGGGAGACGACGACGAACTGGGCGTCACCGGCGAGTTCGTCGACCATCTCGCCGACGAGATCGGCATTGGCGGCGTCGAGAAACGCGTCGACCTCGTCCAGGGCATAGAACGGAGCCGGGTTGTGTCGCTGGATCGCGAAAATAAAGGCCAGCGCAGTCAGGGACTTCTCGCCGCCACTCATCGCGTTCAGCCGCTGGATCGGCTTGTCGCCGGGCTGGGCCTTCATCGTCAGCCCACCGTCGAAGGGATCGTCCTCGTTTTCGAGGTGGAGTCGCCCCGTCCCGTTCGAGAGTCGCTCGAAGATGTCCTGAAACTGCGCGTCGATCGTCTCGAAGGCGTCCATGAACGTCTCCTTTTTCTTCGCCTCGTAGGAGTCGATCCGCTCACGGATCCCGTCGGCTTCCTCGACGAGTGTCCCGCGTTTGTCCTCTAACTCCGAGAGGTCGGCCGCGACCTCGTCGTACTCCTCGATGGCGAGCATGTTGACCGGCTCTAGCCGCTCCATCTCGGCCTCCAGTTGGCCGATCCGGGTCTGGACCGTGTGGTGGTCGGGGATCTCCTCGGGATCGTACTCCCCGACAGCGTCTTCGAGTTCGTCGATCTCCCACTCCAGGCGGGACTCGGTCTCGCGTTTCCCGTCGAGTTGTGAGTCGATCTGGTTGACCCGCTCCTTCTGCTCGTCACGTGCCTGCTGGGCCGCGTTGAGTTCCTCGCGGAGGTCTTCGCGATCCCCTTTGAGATCGGCGAGTTCGGCTTCGAGTTCGGCGACGGCCTCCTGTTTGTCGGCCAGTTTCGACTCCTCGTCGGCGACGTTCCCGTTCAGTTCCTCGATGCGGTCGCCCTGTTCGGCCTTGCGGTTCTGTGCCGTCTCGATCTGGTCGTGGAGATCGTCGATCGCGTCCTCGGCGTACTGTTTTTCGAGCTGGAGTTCGTTCAGCGCCGCGTCCAGATCGTCGAGTTCGTCCTCGCGCTCGTCGATCTCGCCCTCGAGGGATTCGGCCTCGTCGGTCAGTTCGGGCAGTTGTGAGTCCTCGATATCGGCTTCCAGGTCGGCGATCTCAGCTTCCAGGTCGGCGATCTCGCTCTCGACGGCCTCGATGTCGGCCTCGATCTCGTCCATCTCCTCGGAGACAGCTTCCCGTTCGTCCTCGATCTCCGCGAGTTCCTCGCGGCGCTGTTCGATGCGCTCCTCGGTCTCCTCGCGTTCGCGCTCGCGGCGCTCGATCTCGGCCTGGATCTCCCGGACCTGATCGGCGGCCTCGGACTTTCGATCGCGAGCGTCCTCGAGTCGCTCTTCGACGCCCGATAGCTCTTCACGATATTCCTGGCGCTCGTCTTCGAGTTCGGTGATCCGTTCGGCGACCCGCTGGAGTTGCCCCTCGCTGTCCGAAAAGGAATATCGCGACCCGCTGGAGGAACCGCCCGTCATCGCGCCGCTCTTCTCGACGAGTTCACCGTCGAGGGTGACCAACCGGTAGCGTCCCATCAACTCCCGGGCCGTGGCCATGTCCTCGACGACCAGCGTGTCCCCGAGGACGTAACTGAACACGCCCGAATACTCGGGCTCGAAATCCACGAGGTTGTACGCGAAGTCGACGACACCATCGTGATCGGGTAGCGACGGCAGTGACCGGTTGTCCATCTCCGTCAGCGGGAGGAACGTCGCCCGGCCGGCGTTGCGGTTCTTGAGATACTCGATACACCGCTGGCCGATGCCGTCGTCGTCGACGACGACGTTCGCGAGTCGGCCGCCAGCCGCTGTCTCACACGCCGTCGCGTAGGTCGGATCGACGCCGCCGAGTTGCCCGACCGTTCCGTGGACGCCGTCGAGATCCCCATCGAGGACCGTTGTGACCGCCCGACCATATGAGGCGTCGCCGGACTCCGCGGCCCGGGCTTCGAGCTCGGCGTACTCCTGTCGGGCGGCCTCCAGATCGTCGTCGATCGCTTCGATTTCGGCCTGGAGGTCGCGTTTCTCCGCGGCGAGATCGTCGATGACGTCCGTGATCGTCTCGCGGTTCTGCTCGGCCTTCCGGCGCTCCTCTTCGAGATCCGCGATCTCGGCGTCGAGTTCGGGGATCGACTCCTGGAGATCCTCGATCGTGGATTCGAGGTCGCGTTGCTGGTTCGAGCGCCGCCGTGCCTCGTCGAGCAGCCGATCCTGCTCGCGCTGGAGGTCGTTGCGGCGCTCCTTTGCGTCTTCGAGGCTCGCCTTCTTTGTTTCGAGTTCGTCCCGGACCTCCTCGAACTCCGCGCCGACTTCTTCGATCTCCTCCTGGACGGCAGCGAGATCGACCTCGAGATCGTCGATCTCGGCTTTCACCGAGGACTTCTCGACTTTCGTCTCGCGAATATCGGCTTCCAGATCGTCGATGGTCTCCTGCTTGCGGTCGATCTCGACGAAGGCCTCGCGCCGCCGTGCCTCTGCCTCGTCACGCTTCTCCTCGGCGCTCTCGATAGCGTCCTCGAGTCGGGCGATCTCGCCTTTGATCTCCTCGATCTCGCGTTTGAGTGCGAGCTGCTCGTCCTCGCCCTTGCGTTCGATCTCGGCGTTCAACTCGGCGAGTTCGTCCTCCAGCCGGACGACCTTGCCCTCACGCTCGTCGAGTTCGCGCTGTCGATCCTCAAGCGTCTCCTCCAGCTCGGCGATCTCCTCCCGGACTGCCGCCAGGTCGTCGCGCTTGTCCTCGAGTTCGGCGGCCTTCCGGTAGGCCTCGTACTCCTCTTTCTCGTCTCTGAGTTCCTGGTACTCCAGGGCCGTCTCGCGTTCGTCTTCGAGTTGTTCGAGGCGGGTCTCCTTCTCCTCGATCCGGAGGTCGGCCTCGTCGATCCGGTCCTCGACGACCTCCAACTCCTCGAAGGCCTGGGCCTTCTTCTGGTCGAACTCCGCGACGCCCGCGATCTCGTCGATGATCTCCCGGCGAGCG